>JAYWIG010000356.1:0-5856 GCA_043789035.1 Betaproteobacteria bacterium | reverse complement strand
ATGCCGAAAGGGGCGGGTGGTATTTTGTCATTTGGTATTAAAGCTTCTTCTGGGAAAGTCAACGAAGCGGGAGAAAAGTTTATACAGGCATGCCAGTTTTTAAGTCATCTGGCCAATGTGGGCGATGCGAAGTCACTAGTGATTCATCCGGCTTCCACCACGCATAGGCAAATGTCGGAAGCCGAACAATTAAAAGCAGGGGTGTCTGCCGACTTGATTCGCTTATCCGTAGGCCTCGAAAGCATAGCCGATTTGTTGTGGGATATTGATCAAGCTTTGCAAGTTGCAACCAGCTTGTAACAGCTCGGCCTGAATCGCAACTAGCGGTAAGAGTGCGTATTCGATTTTGCAAGTTTAAGCATTATTAGGGGTAGGTTTCTTAATTATTGTTTACTTCAAGGATGAATCATGACTGTTTCTCGTGTACAAACTGGCACCGTCCCTGCTTTGAATCGTTCTGCTATTCAAGCGATTGCTTTATCGGTTTTGCTTTTGGCTGGCGGAATTTACTCGGCCCATGCGTCAGCTCAAGCGGCAACCGACCCTGGTGAAACTAATAAGCCCTTAGCGAGTGCTAGCTCTCAAAAGGGCCCGCATGGAATGTCGCATCATGGGCGTGGCGACCAAATGATGCGTCGTATGGATACCGATAAAGACGGTTCAGTCAGCAAAGTTGAATTGCAGGCAGCCCAACAAAAACAACTTGAAATGTTTGACCGAGCCGATGCAAACAAAGACGGCAAACTTAGTGCTGAAGAGCGCAAAGCCTTTTACGAAACTATGCGCTCAGAGTATAGAGGCAAGCGCGGCTAATTTAAAAAGTATTCAACAATCATTTAGCCCTTCAACACTCCGCGCCTCACTTGATCGAGTTCAATCGATTCGAAAAGGGCGCGGAAATTGCCTTCGCCAAAGCCTTCATCACCTTTTCTTTGAATGATCTCGAAGAAAATCGGCCCTATCACTGTCTTAGTGAAAATTTGTAGCAAGCGCCCGCCTTCCGTCGTCGGCGCACCATCAATCAATATGCGATTTTTTGCGAGCTGCGCGATGTCTTCGCCATGTTCTGGTACGCGGGCGTCTATGCCTTCGTAGTAAGTATCGGGCGTGTCCATAAAATCCACGGCTCGAGCGCGCAAAGTTTCGACAGTTTGATAAATATTTTGTGACCCAAGCGCGATATGTTGAATGCCTTCGCCATGGTATTGCTCAAGGTACTCCGCAATTTGGCTTTTATCGTCAGAGCTTTCGTTAATGGGGATTCGAATTTTGCCGCAGGGTGAAGTCATGGCTTTGCTTTTCAAGCCGGTAAGTTTGCCTTCAATATCGAAATAGCGAATTTCTTGAAAGTTAAACAAGCGGGTGTAAAAGTCGGCCCATTCCGCCATGCGGCCTCGGTGAACGTTATGCGTTAAATGGTCAACATAGTTAAGACCAGCACCCGGTGGATTTTGTTCGATAGGGTTACCTTGCTCATCCTTGAGTGGTTCGAAATCAACATCGTAGATTGAAATGTTTCCAATAGCCCCCTCCTGGGCACCATCTTTACCGCGCCAGCGATCAACGAAATAGATGAGTGAATCGCCAATGCCTTTGATGGCAGGAATATTTAATTCCATCGGGCCGCTTTTGCTATCGAACCCCCAAGCCCCTAAGGACAATGCGCGCTGATAAGCAGAGGCCGCATTTCCGACCCGAAAAGCAATGGCGCAAATCGAAGGGCCATGTTGCCGGGCGAAGCGCTGAGCAAAAGAATCTATCTCGCCGTTTACTAGAAAATTGATATCGCCTTGGCGGTAGAGGATGACGTTTTTCTGGCGGTGCTTGGCGATGGCGCGAAAGCCCATCTGCTCGAACAAAGCGCCTAAGGCTTTTGGGTCCGGTGCGGTGTATTCGATGAACTCAAAACCGTCGGTTCCCATTGGGTTGTTGTCGACTGCCATGGTGATTTACCTCATTGCCATTAAAAGATTATTTTAAGAAATATGGACGAGCATAAAATTGCTTTGTGTAGCGTGTAATCGCAATGAATTGATATTCGCTGCCAAAATTAATTTGAATTGAGCAAGAAAAATTTTAAAATTGCCCAATGAGTAAAATTTACCTACTAGATAAAATTGACCGTAAGATATTGCAGGCATTGCAAAGTAATGGTCGCATCACTAACCAAGAATTGGCAGATTTAGTTTCATTGTCTCCGTCGCCTTGCTTGAGGCGGGTCAAGCAACTCGAAGAAGCTGGTGTCATTAGCCACTATGTTGCTTTGATCGATCCGCCGGCCGTTGGCCTCGGGCTTTTGGCTTATGTGAATGTAAAGCTAGAAAAACGGCCTGCCACCAAAGGTAAGTTTGCTTTTGAGGAATTTCGTGAAGAAGTGCTTCTGTGGCCTGAAGTCGTTGCCTGCTACTCTATGACGGGCGATTTAGACTATTTGCTACGGGTTCAAGTCGAAAACTTAGATGCGTTTTCTGCGTTTGTCATGAACCGATTATTGAAGCACCCGGCAGTGCTTGATGTTCGTTCCAGCTTTGCACTTGAGCGAATCAAGGAGACCACCGCATTGCCGATATAACCCCTAGCGGCGTGATCCCCATTAAACCAATATTAGTTTCTGTCAGTTTCAGGCATGGTGATTTCAGGTTTTCCAGTGCCTAACCACTCGCCGTATTTTTTGTAATGCTCTTCTACCGCACTGCGAACCCAATTCTCGCGACGAATCCGGCCGTGGAATTCATGCAATTGAGCATCGAAGAACTCGATATCATCGTTATCCCAAAGCGCTACTTGCTTGAATAAGTAAATTCCGAGGTTGTTGAGCATTGCTTCAAGCGTAGGGCCAACACCGTAAATATGTTTGATGTCATCCATCACGGCGGGCGCGTCTGTGAACTGGCGAGGTGGTCTGGCGGAACGCTCTTTCTCCGCTAACTTAAATGCCGCTACTTCTTCTTCCAGCGCGCGGCGATGATCAGCGCAAGATTTCAACTCGGTTTCTAGCTTTGCAATCTGCTCTTTGGTGCTGTTGGCAGATTGTTCGAAGCTTTGAATTCGCGTTTGCGCTTCCGTGAGAAGTTGGCTGCGATTCAACAAAGTTCGCTTGGTCGCTTCAAATTCAACCGTAAATTGGTTGTTTTGGTCAGCCCGAGCTTTATTGTCGCCAGAAGCTTGGTCGAGCTTCGTTTTGTAAGCCTGCATATCGTTTCGAGCAGCGTTAGCTTCATTTCTTGCATCGGCGAGCTGACTTTCTTTTTGGGCAATCAAAGCTGGTAGTGCAAGCAAAGGGGCAAGCTGCATTGTGAGTTTTGCAATTTCAGCGTCTTTGGCTTTGCCAGCGTTTGATTGACCCGTCTCTAAGTTAGCAAGTTTTACATTAAGTTGGTCACGTTCAACCGCGAATTTTCCTGCGAGGGTGGCACCGTGTCGCTCCATATCCTCAATTTTTGCTTCACGAGACTTTAGCGTTTCATCTCTGACCCTGAGCATAGTTTCTCTATCAGTCAACACTTTTTGTTGCTCTGCTAGTTGTCTTTGCAGTTCAGTGGTCGCTGTTTGATGAGCAGCTTGAAGTTCAAGAAATGCTTTTTCTTTGTTAGCAACTGACCCTTGCAGTTCACCTAAAGTTGAGTCCTTTGTTGCAACAAGTGCGGCCAAACTGGCCACGCTTGCATCACGGGCTTTGATAGTGCTATCGCGATGCGCAAGGTCGAGGCTGAAAGAATCTCGCTGTTGTATGACTTGCAACAAGTGAGAGTCCAAAATACCGAGCCGAGTTTCATGTGCTTGAATGGTCGAATCTCTTGCCGCAAGTGTGCTGCGAATTTCTTTAACCTTAGTGTCCCTGTCATGAATGGTCGCATCACGTTCGGCGATATTTCTAGCTAGCTGGGCGATTCGTTCTTTCAATGCAGTTAAGCCCAAGCCCCGGAGCAACCATGCAACAACGAAACCAATCGCAGCCGCAAGTATTAAATAAAAAAGCACTTTCAAGATGAAATCAAACACGTACAGCCTCTTTCAGTCAGATGTTTTGTTGGAATCTAATTTGTTCAAGTAACTAGATAATCAAGGTGTAAATTAAGGAGATAAGCGAATATCAACTCGTCGCTCACGTTGGTTCTTACCCATCTTTTGTTTTTCAGCTTCTTCGCTGCCAAAACTCTTTACCGAAACTTTTGAAGCATCAATACCCTTGCTCTCAAGATACTTAAGAACCGCTGTGTTTCGACGCTCGCTCAATTTGCTGTTGTATGTTTTTTTGCCAACCGCATCAGCGAAACCATTGAGCTCGAATTGCTTTCCTTCTTTCAAAGTCGGAATGATCGTGTTGAGCTTTGCTTTACTCGCTGGGCTTAGACGATCCGAATTAAATTTAAAGCAAATGCTTCGAACAACATTTGCGTCGCGCTTGTTATCGCAGCCAATACCGTAACGCTTCGCAACCATGAGGCGCTTTTTCTTTGCTTTCGGCGCAATACGTTTAGGCGGGACTACTGCAGGCTTTGCTTCAACCTTCGGGGCTTCTGCAACTGAAGTCTCGATTTTTGGCGCGTCAACTTTCGGAGCTTCAATCTTCGGTTCGACTTTTGCAACAGCGACTGGCGCTTCTAGTTTGGGCGCAACAACAATCGATTTGCCCGAAGGCATATTCACAATAGCGTCTGACTTTGGGCCTGCGACTACCGGCGGCAATGCGCCTTTCGTAACATTCGTGGTAGCCGCTGTTGATGTAGCAGCAGTTGTTGAAGCCGAAATTGGGAGTGCTTGTATCGTAGGCGCACTAACGGGAGCGTACTGCCAAATGCAAAACGCCGCGAGCGCGCCGAGTGCGACAATGCCCGCACTCCATATTCCTTTTGATGTCACGAGGTACGTCCCTTCCGGCTATAAATTCTTTAATCTCGACGATTTATTTTTACTTATTTCGTTCGACTGCAAATGCTAGTGTTATTAGTCGACTAGATCAAACCGAAGTCTCAAAAAACATACGGTCATGGATTTAAGAATTGCCGAACTTTAAAAAAACACCCAAAAAAATCAATAGCGACTACTTGTCTTTGCCGATGAATAAAAAACTTGTCTTAGTTGATTAAGCACTAACCGTGCCATCAGATTACTAATATACGCGTCGATATGTAAGAGCCTGAAAGTAAATGAATTTTCTTCGTCGGATATTTTCAAAAGTTATTCCAGCCAAGGTTTTACATGAAGGTGTGTAAAGAGGCGCGACTAAAGTTAAATTCTTAGCAATCTATAATCGATAACTTCTATGAATGACATCGAACTACTAGTTACTAACATTAAGAAGCGCTATACGGGTGTGTCCGGCACCATCAATGCGTTGCTTCCCATTCAGATAAAAATGCGAAAGCTAAAGCTGATTGGCGATGCCCTACCGAATGGCATCGGTTCTATAAGTTTTTTAGAAGCACTTCGAATATCGAGGCAAGCGCTTCCTAAAGGCAAGCGTTTTCGTATTTGGCATGTTCGTCGAGACCCGGAAATGATTCGTGCAATTTTTGCGCGTGATGTACTGAAGCTTCCAATCAAGTTAGTGTTTACCTCAGCTGCTAAACATCAGCACGGCCGCTTTGCGAGTTGGTTAATTTCGAAAATGGATGCTGTCATTTCGACGACACCCGAGGCTGCAAGCTATGTGCCAAACACGACAAAGGTCGTGCCACATGGGGTGGACACAAATCGCTTTGCACCTCCAGCTTCGAAACAAGAAGCATGGGCAAGCGCTAACTTACCCGGTGAATTCGGAATTGGCACCTTTGGCCGAGTGCGCGATGACAAAGGTTCCGACATATTTGTACATGCGATGATTGAGCTCTTACCTAGATATCCAAAGTTCAC
>JAYWIG010000355.1:0-23532 GCA_043789035.1 Betaproteobacteria bacterium | reverse complement strand
AATCGCGCATTATATCAAGGATTTGGCTTCTTAAGCTGAGCTAATACACGAAAAGGGTTGGGACGCTCTCTATCTTCGTCATTTACCCCTTCTTTACCATTGTCATCAGCGGCAACGGAAGCCTCAAAACCCGTATTGAACGTAGGGGCCGAACAGGAATCATGCTTTGGTGAAAAAGGAAGTGTCATAATAACTTCATCTTCAACGAGGTCGAGCACTTCAAACTGTACCGAGCCCACGATTGCGTCGACCAACTCGTCTTCAGCATCAAGTTTTGCAGCATGAGCTTCGTCTTTAGCGATCCGAAACTGACGCTCCAAGCTAATTGGAATTTCAACAATTTCTAAGCATCTTAGGCAAATCATCTTCGCGACGCCATGAAGCCCAAGCGTTATGTAACTCTCATAACCACCGTCTGCCCGCTTTGTTTGCTTGCCCTTGAGCTTCCAAGCGATAGACGCTTGGTGATCAAATAGCAAATCGTCGGCACGTTCTAGCTCTTCACCAGAAATGTCGCCGGACAGAACATCACCCTTGCGGGCAAATTCGTTAGTGTTAATGATTGTTTTCACGACGCAATGGTAGCTGTCTTTAGTGTAGGATGCCGCCCCATGCAGCTAATTCTTGCCTCAACCTCAAAATATCGTCGCCAAATGCTAGAGCGTTTAGGGATTCCGTTCGAAGTTATAGCGCCCGGTGTTGATGAAACGCCTCGGAAGAACGAAACCCCATTTTTACTTGCAAGACGCCTTTCCCTAGCAAAAGCGCAAGCTGTAGCCGACCAGGCCAATGGTAGAGATTGGGTGGTAATTGGCTCTGACCAAACTGCGTCTATCGACGGTAGAACAACTCTGGGGAAACCTGAAACGCATGAGAACGCAACATTGCAACTGAAAAGCGCCTCGGGTCGCGAGTTACTTTTTCACAGCGGCCTTTGCGTGATTCGCCCTTCCATGCAATTTTCTGAAGTCACAAGCATTGAAATTAGTGTGAAGTTTCGCCAGCTGAACATCGCGCAAATAGAAAACTATTTACAACGTGAAAAACCCTATGACTGTACTGGATCGGCAAAGATTGAATCTTTAGGTATCGCTTTGGTCGAGCGCGTCAACTGCCCAGATCCAACAGCGCTTGTGGGTTTACCACTCATCGCTTTAACAGATATGTTGGAGCGCGCAGGGCTCAACGTTTTAGATAGGGAAAGTTAATCGATGGCAGCAACCGCCTGGCTTATTCCGATGCCTCTCGGTGAAAGCACTTTAATTACCGATGTATTACCGAGCAGCACGTTAATTCAAATCGATGCAATTCAGCACTTTGTTGTTGAAACGCCCAAAGTTGCAAGAGCCTTTTTAAAACCGGTTTTAAGCGGTGCATTAGCTGATCGCAATTGGTATGAGCTAAACCAACGAACTGTAGAAGGCGATTTCCAAGCAATGCTTGCCCCACTAGAGGCTGGGCAAGATATCGGAATTTTGTCTGATGCAGGTTGCCCAGGGGTGGCAGACCCGGGTGCTCGATTAGTGGCGAAAGTGCAAGATGAAATTGCTGCTGGTGCTGACTTTAAGATTAGGCCTCTCATTGGCCCAACATCGCTTATCTTGGCATTAATGGCTTCTGGCATGAACGGCCAGCAGTTCGCCTTTGTGGGCTATTTACCCGCCGATTCTGAAGGGCGCAAAAAAGCACTTTTGAACTTCCAAGCGCGCTCTCAAAAAAATAAAGAATCGATTCTGATGATAGAAACGCCTTATCGCAGTAAAGCATTTCTGCAGACGGCCCTCGAATGTCTAGCTCCACAGACACGTTTCATGAGCGCTAGCCAATTGAGCTTGCGTGACGAAGCAATTTCGTCTCAAACCATTGCCCAGTGGAAAAAACGTTCGGTGACAGACAGAGTTGCGAACCAACTTGCCGAACCGACGGTATTTGCGCTGCTAGCGTAGCTGAATCGATCTAATTTGGCCCTCACTGCCGTTTATTACCTTCGTGATAGATGCGCCAACTGATTTACCGAAACTTGCCCCGACCCGACGAGCTAGTTTTTCAGCGATATTTTCTCTGGAAGTGAAGTCTTTCATGTTCTCAACCTTTATTACGTCTCGGGCGATCGAATCGAGCGAACCAATCTCATCAGCGATGCCTAACTCAATACTGCGCTTGCCAGTCCACACTAAGCCGGAAAACAGCTCTGGACTCTCTTTCAAGCGAGCGCCTCGCCCTTTCTTTACTGCATCAATGAACTGTTGATGAATGTCAGCAAGCATTTCTTGAGCAAACTTTTTTTGCTCCTCCCCCAGCGGCGAAAAGCTGTCTAAAAACCCTTTATTAGCACCAGCAGTCAATAAGCGACGTTCGACACCGGCCTTCTCCATCACGCCGGTAAACCCAAAGCCATCCATCAGCACGCCAATCGAACCAATCAAGCTAGCTTCGTTGACATAAATTTTATCCGCCGCAGCAGCTACAAAATACCCCCCTGAGGCACACATTTCTTCTACAACCGCATAAAGTGGAATGTTCGGATACTTGGCTCGTAGCCTTTTTATCTCTTGAAAAATCAAACCTGACTGCACCGGACTGCCGCCAGGACTATTAATACGCATCACGATTCCGGCAGTGTTGCTATCCTCAAACGCGGCACGCAAAGCAGAGTTGATTGAGTCCGCAGAAGCTTCACCATCGATATCAATTGCGCCCGCAAGCTCGATCAGAGCGGTATGCTTTCCACCGTCATCTGCAGATTTGCCCAAGTTAAACCATCCAAAAGTCATTGCAAAAAAGAAACCCACGAGCGCTAATCCAGTGAGTTTGAAAAAAATTCCCCAACGCCGCCTGGCGCGCTGCTCTTTTAAAGTCGCATGCAGCAAGCCTTCTAACACCTCTCGCTCCCAAGCAACAGACTTAACCTCGGCACGCCTCGGTAAGTTACTTATTGCGTCGCTCGGTAAAGCATCTGTTTCACCTAGTTTTGGTTCACTACTGCTATTCATATTCACTTTATTTGATCGATTCAAGATAAATTTTGCCGTTAAGTTCGCTGACTGCAACGGCTTCTAATGATTTGCCCCTGCAAGGCCCTGCAACGCATAACCCAGATAATGGGTCATACAAGGCACCGTGGGTAGCGCAGATTAAATACTTTTTTTCAGCATCTAGAAAGTGTCCGAAGTTCCAATCCAGTTCGGTAGGTAAATGTCGGCATTCATTGATATAGCCTTTTATTTGCCCATCGAATCGAATGACAAAAGCTTGCCTGCCGTCGGGCATTTCGAACCGAGTTCCATAGCTTTTATCTTCTAAGTCATGGCTCATACAAATTTCATTACTCTTTTCGGTTTCGCCATCGTTTGAGGCTCGATCAACAAACCCTGCGAGTAACCATTCTGATAAGGCAGAAACTTTAGAAAACACCGCAACTGGGGAAAACGCTACAAAACCGGCGTCTGAGTGGGCACCATAACTTACGCCAACACTTGGGCTTCCAGCATTCTTCGCTAAACCTAAATCATGGGTCGTATCCCCAATCATCAAAGCTTCATGAGGTTTTATTCCCAACTCGTCGCAAATGTCCTGCAGCATCCACGGGTGCGGCTTTGGTTCGCCTTGATCTGCACATCGGGTTGCGACAAATTTGTTACGCCAACTTAAGCTATCTAGCGCTCGGATCAAACCTATGGTCGATTTGCCAGTCGCAATTGCCAACGGTACATTCAGGGCAATCAATTGATCAAGCATTTCCGGAATACCCGTAAAAGGATACAAACTGCTATCACGCTTGAAATAATGAAATTTGTATCTCTCGATTAGTTCAGGGAGTTGTTGATCCGATACCTGAGGCACTGCGATTTTCAAAGCACTTGCCAAAGCCAAACCGATCACATGCGAGGCTTGCTCATAACTAGGTACTGGCAAATACAAATCAGCGGCGGCTTCCTGGATTGACGTCGTAATTGCGCCAGTTGAATCGAGCAGCGTACCGTCCCAATCAAAAACAACCACCTTAATCGCAGCAAAATCAACACTTAAAGTCATGAAACTTCCGGAAAGAGTGAGGTGAAAGTGGCTGGTAGTGGCGCACTAATGAATATCTTCCTCGCAACTGTTTCGAGCACTTCAGGATGATAAAATCCAATTGAAAAAGCGTGTAAAAACATACGCTTAACCGAGGTTTTTGAAAGTAACTTATTAAGTTCAAAATTGCCGTATTTTTGATCGCCTAGAATGGGCCAACCTTGATTTGCTGAGTGAACACGAATCTGATGGGTTCGGCCAGTTTCAATTTTTGCATCGACCAAGGACAGTGTTCCAGCTAGAGCATGTTCAATCTGAGCCAGCCCTGTAATTCGGGTAATCGCGGTAAGCCCCGCTGCGTTAACCGACACCTGTTTTTGACCATCTTGCAATACACGTATCAATAGTGACCCATCTAGCGTCTTGGTTCGCTTTGGCACTTTGCCAACGAGGATCGCTCGGTAATGCTTTGCGATGGTTCGGCTACTGAACTGTTTTTGAAGATGGACTAACGCCGAACGCTTTTTGGCTAGGAGCAGTACACCAGAGGTTTCTTTATCGATTCTATGAACTAACTCCAAATACCGCAAATCCGGTCGAGCAGCACGAATTTGCTCAACGACTCCGCTGCTAATGCCAGAACCACCATGCACTGCAACGCCCTCAGGCTTATTGATCGCCAATAGAAATTCATCTTCTAATAGAACCTCAAAGGCTCTCGGCTTGACAGGCGAAGTCGCGCCAGCCACTAGCTCTGCTGATGCGATTCCAGAGGGTAATAACCAAATAGGCGGCACTCGAACAACATCCTTGTCAACCAGTCGAGAATCGCATTGCGCACGTTTACCGTTTACCCTCACTTCACCGCTACGAATCACTCGATAAATGTGCGACTTCGGCACTGTTTTACAGACTCTGACTAAAAAATGGTCAAGCCTTTGCCCCGCAAGGGTATCGTCAATCGTATAAAGTTGTACTGCCGGCTTAGGCAGAACAGCGCTGTCTTCCATTTTCGGCACCTCATTTATGACGCTAGTTACGACCTCAGTTACGACAGCAGGCTGACGAACGGCTTCAGGTTTTGCTCGTAAGTGCTTCATCTAGCAGTATTTTGCTATACTTCTGGAAGCAGCACGGAAATGACATTACCGATAGTTGCAAATAAGAATTAACCAAGACAAGCTTTACTCGGCTTTATCCGAAAAGCTTGTGCCGGTCCTAACAGGAACACCTAGCCAACTTAACATAGTAAGTTCGACCTCCATCAGAACTCAAGCGCGATGCAACACAGCTCGCAGATGAGCTCCGGAGTTTTTAAGCTCTCCTCAACCGAATACCGAAACGCACCGCTAGCGCACTTAAGCCCTAGCTAACATATGAAATCCCAGTCAGTTAACCTATCAAAAGCCCCTGCTCTCGCCATAACGGCCAGCTTGCGTGAGCCTAGATGGCTACATGGTGATGGTGCGACGCGTCTTTCGGAGACTAAGCTCATTCTCGAACACTAGGCCTCACCCAACCTGGGCCAATACTTCAAAGTAAGGCCCTTCGTTGTGGCCTCTGTTGTGTTTTTTGTTTCTCCTCGGCCCCGGCCGGCCTGCGCCGCTGCTACATCGCGCATGGAGAAATGCATGAAACGCATGCTTTTTAATGCTACCCACGCAGAGGAATCTCGGGTCGCTATCGTTGACGGACAAAAACTCGTTGACATTGATATTGAATCTGCCGGCCATGAGTCGCGCAAAAGTAACATCTACAAAGGTGTTGTAACCCGAGTCGAACCAAGCTTAGAAGCTTGTTTTGTTAACTACGGTGAAGAGCGTCATGGCTTTTTACCCTTCAAAGAAATTTCGAAAGCCTACTTCAAAGACGGCGTAGAAATTAGCAAAGCACGCATTCAAGATGCGATTGCAGAAGGTACCGAACTCATCGTTCAGGTTGAAAAAGAAGAGCGTGGCAACAAAGGCGCAGCTTTAACGACATTTGTTTCTCTGGCCGGCCGTTACTTAGTTTTGATGCCTAACAACCCTCGCGGCGGCGGTGTGTCACGCCGGGTTGAGGGCGAAGATCGCCAAGAGCTTCGCGAAACCATGGATAAGCTCGAATACCCAAATGGCATGAGCTTAATTGCTCGTACAGCAGGTATTGGCCGCACTTCTGAAGAGCTGCAGTGGGATTTAAACTACCTCATGCAACTTTGGCGCGCTATTGACGGTGCTGCAAAATCGGCCAATGGCGCGTTCTTGATTTATCAGGAATCGAGCTTAGTGATTCGCGCAATTCGCGATTATTTCACCGCTGATATCGGCGAAATCTTGATCGACACAGATGACGTGTATGAACAAGCTAAGCAGTTTATGGCTCACGTGATGCCCGATACCGAAGGCAAAGTGAAGCGCTATCGAGACGACACGCCCTTGTTCTCTCGTTTCCAAATCGAACATCAAATCGAAACAGCTCATTCACGCACAGTACCGTTGCCCTCTGGCGGCGCCATTGTGATTGACCATAGTGAAGCTTTAGTTGCCATTGACGTTAACTCGGCGCGCGCAACTAAAGGCTCGGACATCGAAGAGACTGCATTACGCAATAACTTAGAAGCGGCTGAGGAAGTTGCTCGCCAAATGCGGTTACGCGACTTGGGTGGCTTAATCGTGATCGATTTCATCGACATGGAAAGCAGCAAAAACCAACGTGAAGTTGAGAATCGCCTAAAAGATGCGATGCAGGTAGATCGTGCTCGCGTACAAATGGGCAAAATCTCACGCTTCGGTTTAATGGAACTATCGCGTCAACGTCTACGCCCTGCACTATCAGAAGGCAGTCACATGACTTGCCCACGTTGCAACGGCACAGGTTCCATTCGCGACATTGAATCATCAGCATTACATGTCCTGCGCATCATTCAAGAAGAATCAATGAAGGAAAACACGGCATCGGTCAACGTGCAAGTGCCGGTCGATGTAGCGACATATTTGCTGAATGAGAAACGCGGTGAAATCGCCAAGATCGAAGCTCGTCTAAAAGTTGAAGTGGTGTTGATTCCTAACAAGTATTTGGAAACACCGCACTATCGTTTAGAGCGCTTAAAGCATGACGACGAGCGATTAACCAGTTATCGTGCCAGCTACGCGCTAGCCGAAGGCCCTAGCGACGAAAACACTTACCTTGCCAAAAAATACGAAGCACCTGCTAGCCAGCAAGAAGCATTGGTTAAAGGCATTATCTCTTCGGAGCCTGCCCCTTTGCGTATAGAAGCGCCTGTGGCCGTTGCTGCACCGGCGGTACAAGCAACTGGGATCGTTGCGTCGTCACAGAATGCAGAGCAAGGCTTCATCGGGCGTGTATTAGGCTGGTTCCGCAGCAAGCCTGCCAACGAATCCAATGTTGCTAGCAATGGTGCATCAAACGATGCATCGAACAGCACTAATACAGCCAACAAAGCGGCGGCAACCGACGGAAAATCGGAAAAGCCGGCTCGTGATGGGCAGCGCCGTGACCGTGGCGAACGTGGTGGTAGAGATCGCAACCGTGATCGCAGTTCATCACGTGGCGACAGACCTGATCGTGGCGACAAATCGGAGTCAAAACCTGAAAATCGTGAGCTGCGTGAGCCAAGAGAGCCAAGAGAGCCACGCAAACCTCGCGACGAAAATCGCAACCCGAATAGTGCTAAGCCGGCAATAGCAACTGAGAGCTCAAACGGAGAAAACTCTACCCCACAAAGCCGTGAGCCTAGGGAAGTTCGCGAGCCGCGTGAGCCAAGGGAACCTAGAGAGCGTGGCGAACGCGGTGGCAGAGGTCGTCGCGAACGCGGCCCAAAGAGAGATGAGAATGGTAATGTTGTTCCGCAAGCAGCACAGATTACGGAAGGCTTAACTGTCGACCAAACTTCTCAACCCATGGTGCAAACAAGCTTAATCGAAGCTAACGCAGGCGAACCATCGACGGTAGACAATATCGCCCCAACCACGGCTGGCGAGCAACGCGAGGATCGCGACGGTAGAAGTCGCCGCCGCCGCGGTGCTAGAGGTGGCCGTGATCGTGGACCAAGAGACGAATCAAGCAATGATCAGGCAGTGACGCAAGAAACACTGGTCGCATCGCCACCGCAAGATAGCTTTTTGGCACCTGCGGCTGCTGCTATTGCTACAGTTGCTACTGCAGCAGTCGCTACGGAGCATGTTCCTGCGCCGATTACACCGCCAGTGGCCGTACAACCTGTTCCCGCGCCTGTCACACCTCCACCTGTTGTTATCACTACGTCAGTACCTGCGCCAGCCCCCACTCCGGTACCAACGCCTGCGCCGATAAAGAAAGCAGATCTCGACAACATCGTTTCAGGAGCAGGGTTGCAATGGGTAGAAACTGCACCAAATGCGGCTGTTGAAGAAGTTGTTATACCTTCAGCACCGCGGCCAGTTCGCACTCGTAAACCAAAGGCTCCTATCGAGCAGATGAGTCTTCAACAGGTAGAAACGGGCCTTGACGACAAGGCATAGAGAAGTCATCAGTACTCGATGTGCCTAGTAAAAGCCTCCCGCTGCGGAGGTTTTTCTTTATGGAACCGCTACATCTTTATTATCGCCAGTTATCTTCTGATGATCAGTCTTGCCTTCTTGCTTTATGCAAAAGATAAGCAGGCCGCTATCAATCAACATCGAAGAGTATCTGAACAAACCCTTTGGTTGGTTGGCCTTCTCTGCGGTTGGCCAGAAGCACTGATTACTCAGAAGCGATTACGACACAAATTTTCAAAGCCAACTTTTCTTATTATTTTTTGGCTAACCGTGTTGGTGAACGTTGGCGTACTTTTAGGGTTCTATTGGCTCCATTTCCGTGAACCTTACACAAAAAACCATATAAACTGAACTTACCGAACAGTAATCGAAATAGTTTGTGAAAGCCGTTTTCCGTATGACACATGCGCACCATTGGCAAACTGCATAGTTAACTTATAGCGGCCTGGAGGCAGGATCACATCGGCTTCGGTTTGACCTTTGCCAAAATGAATGTGTTGATCTGTAAACGGAATGGCTTGGCCTTCTGCTAACGAATCTAGGTTCACAAGTAAATGATGATGCCCAGCGTTTTTGTTCTCAATATCTTCAAGCGCAGGTTTTACAGTTAAGCCTGTCACACCGAATTTCACTTTTACTGGTGAGGACACAACGGCGCCGTCAGCGATGCCAACGAAAAACACTTGCTGACTAGGCGTCTGCATACCTGATGAGGCGCAGCCAGCTAAACCAATTGCGCAAATGGCCGAAGCCAACGCTAGTTTAAATTTCATTTCAAAGCCTTTTAATAATGTTATTTTTTAGGTGCGGCAGCGGGAGCTACGGCAGCAGCAGCGGGGGCTGCAGCTACAGGAGCGGCAACTGGTGTAGGCGCGGGAGAAGCAGTGGGAGTAGGTTTAAACTCTTTTCCCTCGGCCTTCAACTTCACCGCGTATTTCGACGCAACACCGTCTTGGTACTTCGCTAAAAGATCCGCCTCTACCTTAGCGGTTTCAGCAGCTTTAACTTTAGCCTCCTCCGCTTTAGCTTTCGCGTCAGCTGATGGAGCAGGAAGCTTAGCCTGAATTGGCGCTGCCATCAAGCTTAAGGACAAACCTAGGGATATTGCCAAAGCGTGAATAGTTGTTTTCATTATTTACATCCTTCTATTTCGTCTTGATTGGTTATTTTGACGAGGCAACTTGAGTCACCAAGTTTTTACCCGGCGAAGTTCTATTGCGAGGAATTTTCCCGGCCTTTACTTCGTCATACCAATGCTCGTGATGCTCTTTGGCCCAAGCGTCGTCAACTTGCCCTGTTTTCATCGCATCCAGTGCTCCTTCCATACCTAAGGTGCCGATGTAAATATGCCCGCCTATCATGGCCATAAAACCTATCGCGGCAACAACGTGCCACGTCCAGTTCCAATGCATATCAGCAGGTACGGTATCGAAAGTTGGCGGCATAAAGTTCAGCTGAAAACCTGTCACCGTGACGATAATGCCAAGCACTACCACTCCGCCCCAAAATACGAGCTTCTCACCAGCATTGAAACGACCACTCGGGATGTGTTTGTCATTGAACAAACCACCCGCCCCCGTTATCCATTTCAAGTCGTAAGCTTTCGGGAAGTTATCTTTCACGAATACCAAGAAAATTGCGACGGTTGTTGCCGAAAACAAAGGGCCGATAAAGTTGTGGGTTGTTTTACTTACGATAGCTATCCACGAAAACAGCGTATGCCCAAGAACCGGCAACACAAAATGCTTACCGAATAGCATCATAATTCCGGTAATCGCCAAAGTAACGAATGCCGCAGCATTCGTCCAGTGAATTGCACGCTCCATAAACGTAAAGCGCTCAATCATCAGGCCGGTGCGCTTTTCTTTTAGTTTGATTTGGCCCCGCATTAAATAGAACGCGCTAATTGCTAACAAAACAGCAACTAGGCCCCAACCACCATATTGAGTTACGGGCCCATTACGCAACAAGCGCCACTGTTGGCCCTCTTTCTGAACCAATACGCCGTTTTGTTTACCGGGGATACTGGTATAAAAAGGCGTGCCCGAATTTACTTCTCGCCAAACTGGAGCATTGTTTCCGGGCTGGGTGATTTGCCGTTCTTGCTGCTCTTTTGCCGCTTTTGGCACATCGAAGATGTTCATCGATGCAGGGCCGGCACTGGGCGTTACTGCCGGAACCGTAGGCGTTGACGGTGCTGCAGCTGCCGGTGCTTGTTGAGCCCCAACCAGCAAGCTGCTGCTGGCAAGTAGCGCCAGCGTAAGACTTTTTACAATACGAATCACGATAGAGTGTCCTCAGCTTTATTCAGTACGGGTGTACTCGTTTTGGTTCTGAGCACGCGCTTTGATCTGCGCTTCCCATGCAGCTTTGTCCTTACCGACAGTCTCCCAGGGCTTGGCGTCTGGTTTGCCCTGATAACGACCTGCAGACTCTTGGACGCCGCTTTTCTCTCCGCATCCAAGCAATGCAGCGCTAGACACAACTAGGCCAACAACCAACGCTAATTTACTAGTTTTCATGGTCCGTTAGCCTTTAGTTGCGGGTTGAGCAGCCGGCGCACCGCCTTTATTCGGGCCAGGGCCATACGCAGTACCCCAACCCCAAACTTCAGCACCCTTGCCGCGCTTCAATACGCGATTACGGTAGATATCTGCAATCACATCGCCGTCGCCGCCGAGCAAGGCTTTGGTTGAACACATCTCTGCGCACGCAGGAAGCTTACCTTCGGCCAAACGATTACGACCATACTTTTTAAACTCAGCCTCTGAATTATCTTTCTCCGGGCCACCTGCACAGAATGTACACTTGTCCATCTTGCCGCGCATACCAAAGGCTCCCGCTTGAGGGAACTGAGGCGCACCAAATGGGCAAGCATAAAAGCAATAACCGCAACCAATACACAAATCTTTATCGTGAAGTACAACGCCTTCGTCTGTGCGATAAAAACAATCCACTGGGCATACCGCCATACAAGGGGCATCCGAGCAATGCATACAAGCCACTGAAATCGAGCGCTCGCCTGGAACGCCGTCATTTACCGTTACAACGCGACGGCGATTCACGCCCCAAGGTACATCATGCTCTTGCTTACACGCAGTCACACAGCCGTTGCACTCGATACAGCGCTCAGCATCACATACAAATTTCATCCGTGCCATTATTTTTCTCCTATTCTTTTTTACTTCTTAGGCCGAAATCTTTTCGATTTGGCAAACGGTGGTTTTTGACTCTTGCATCATCGTCACAGAGTCATAACCATAGGTCGTTGCTGTATTCACAGCTTCACCGCGCACGATTGGTGCAGCGCCATCTGGATAGAACTCTTTGATGTCTTTGCCCTGCCACCATCCTGAGAAGTGGAATGGCATAAATGCCGTATCTGGACCAACGCGTTCTGTGACCATTGCTTTAACTTTTATCTTGGCACCGGTCGGCGATTTCAGATAAACATACTCGCCGTTGCGAATACCTCTATCGTTAGCAGCTTTCGGATTCAATTCAACAAACGACTCTTGTTGCAATTCAGCTAACCACGGGTTCGAACGAGTTTCCTCGCCGCCACCTTCATACTCAACCAAACGCCCTGAAGTAAGCACGATTGGGAACTTCTCATGTACCTTATCGGCAATGTTCTTTTGCTGAATCGACTTATACAAAGTCGGTAAGCGCCAGAATGTTTTTCTATCCTCATGGGTCGGATATTTAGCCATCAAATCAGGGCGATTACCAAACAATGGCTCGCGATGAATTGGCACAGGATCTGGGAAGTTCCACACCACTGCGCGAGCTTTCGCATTGCCGAATGGATGGCAGCCGTGAACCTTCATTGCGACACGAATAATGCCGCCGGAGGAATCTGTTTTCCAGTTTTTGCCTTCGGCTTTTTTCTTTTCGTCTTCGGTAAGCTCATCCCACCAGCCGAGTTTCTTCAGCAAGATGTGATCGAATTCGGGGTAGCCAGTGGTCAAGTCAGCACCTATAGAATGTGAACCGTCTTCGGCCAACAATGAAACGCCTTCACGTTCAACACCAAAGTTAGCGCGGAAGTTACCACCGCCTTCCATAACGTGTTTGCTGGTGTCATACAAGTTAGGTGAGCCTGGATGCTTCAAGTCTGCAGTACCGTAGCAAGGCCATGGCAAACCGAAATAATCACCATCGCACGGGCCACCTTTAGCGCGCAAGGTTTTCACATCGAACGTGTTCATGTTCTTCATGTGAAGCTTCAGCCGCTCAGGTGTTTGCCCCGTGTAACCAATCGTCCAAACGGATTTATTGATTTCACGCAAGATTGATTCTGGCTCTGGCTCTTTCCAGTCAACGCCGTGCATCTTAAAGCTAGTGAGTTTGTAGTTCTTCGACAGCTTATCGCCAAAGCCTAAACGATCAGCAAACTGCTGCATTAGGGTGTGGTCAGGCATCGATTCGAAAAGCGGCTCTATGACTTTCTCACGCCATTGAATTGAGCGATTCGATGCTGTGCAAGAACCTGAAGTTTCAAACTGCGATGCTGCAGGTAAGAGATATACCGCGCGATTTGGGTTCGCCGCTTCTTTGTCATCACTTGGCATTGCTGCCATAGCAGCGGTGGCCGACGGATAAGGGTCGACGACCACCAACAAATCAAGCTTGTCGAACGCTTGCTTCATGTTTAAACCACGCGTCTGTGAGTTTGGAGCATGGCCCCAAAACACCATAGCCTTCAAGGTCGAATCTTGATCGATGGTCTCGTTTGGCGTGAGAACGCCGTCAACCCAGCGCGATACGGTTGTACCAGACTTCTCCATCATGCCGGGAGCGAACTGAGCTTTAATCCACTCATAATCAACACCCCAGGTGTTGGCAAAGTGTTTCCAAGCACCAGCCGCTAGACCATAGTAGCCTGGCAACGAATCCGGATTCGGGCCGACGTCGGTTGCGCCCTGCACATTATCGTGACCTCGGAAAATATTAGTCCCGCCGCCAGATACGCCAACATTACCTAAGCAAAGTTGCAACAAGCAAGAGGCACGAACAATTGCATTACCGGTGGTGTGTTGAGTTTGGCCCATACACCAAACAACCGTTGATGGGCGATTTTTCGCCATCATTTCAGCTGCCTTGAAGACTTGCGCTTCTGGCACACCGCAAACCTCTTCAACTTTATCAGGCGTCCATTTAGTCAAGGCTTCTTCGCGTACTTTATCCATACCGTAAACACGGTCGTTGATGTACTTCTTATCTTCCCATCCGTTTTTAAAGATGTGATGCATCATGCCGAACAAAAACGCGATATCAGAACCTGAGCGAAGCCGAATATATTCATCGGCCTTAGCGGCTGTGCGGGTGAAACGTGGGTCGACCACAATCATTTTCGCGCCGGTTTCCTTAGCATGAAGCATATGCAACATTGAAACTGGGTGAGCCTCAGCTGCATTAGAGCCGATATACATTGCACACTTGGTGTTTTGCATATCGTTGTACGAATTCGTCATGGCGCCGTAGCCCCAAGTATTGGCTACACCGGCAACCGTCGTTGAGTGGCAAATACGTGCTTGGTGGTCACAGTTATTTGTGCCGAAGAAGCTCACGAACTTACGCAATAAAAAGGCTTGCTCGTTATTGTGTTTCGATGAACCCACCCAGAACACAGAGTCTGGGCCAGAGGTTTTGCGCAATTCAAGCAAGCGAGCGCTAATCTCGGTTAACGCTTGTTCCCAGCTAATGGCTACGTACTTACCAGCCACTAATTTCATTGGTTTTTTCAGACGATATTCGCCGTGGCCGTGTTCACGAATCGCAGCACCTTTAGCGCAATGCGCTCCGAGGTTAATTGGCGAATCGAACACTGGTTCTTGACGAACCCAAACGCCGTTTTCAACAACAGCGTCAATGGCACAACCCACTGAGCAATGGGTACAGATAGTGCGCTTAATTTCAACTTTCTTAGCCTCTTGCGCCTGGACCTTGTCCATTGCTGGTAGCGCGACACCACCAGCAACAATCGCACCTGCACCAGCGCCCACGCCAGAGCGCTTCAGAAAGCTCCGTCTGTCCATGGTTTTTGCCAAACCAGAGGCAATGCTTGATTGAACACCGCGTATCGCGCTCTCACCCAAAGCATTGTTTAGCGCACCGGCAGCTGCGGCATGAACACTTTGAGTCGTAGAAGATTTTCTTTGTAGCAACATCTTTTTTTCTCCAGGATGCTTTGGTCAGGAACTAAACGGTGGTAGTGCGATAGTAGCGACGCACATGCTCAGAGACTTGATAGCCTTTCGAGGCATTCTCGTCTTTTGCAACATCAACGGTGCTTTTATTTGAGAGCACGCCAGTCGCAACAACAGCAGCACCTGCGGCACCTGCAGTTGCTGCTCCAGCGAGAAATCCACGGCGACGAACGACCTGATTTTGTTGATTAGGCTGCTTTTCGTTTTTATCACTCATCTACTCACTCCTCGTTAACTATTCAAAATCAAAAGCTTGCACTTCGACGGCCAAAAAAACCTGCCAGAGTTGTGCAACTGTCTTATAAAAATCAGCTCGGACACTTACATCAATCGCACTTACAAAACTATCAGCCCAAGAGGCGATGAAGTCTTGTAAAAACTCAACTTGTCCTGTCGAGTTCATCGCAATTAACTCGCGCATTGTTGTGCACAGCAAACCAAGATGATCTTCAGTCAGCGCAATCTCAAAACCGCCTAGGTCAAGCTCTTGCATACGCTGTCGAATTTCCACCAGAGGCTTTTCATGCAGAAAACCGGTGAGGTGAAAAGACGCATTGGGAAATATCTCTGGCTTACCAACACTTACAAAAATTGAATCGTACTCTGCTTGAATCGCAAGCGCACCTAATTCTGTAGCGCGACGTACAACTAAATTCCACGAGATTCCCAAATCGGAGGTATCTTCGTCATTTAGACTTTGCTGCCACGCAGCAATTTGCTCTGTTGTCGGCGCGTTGAGCCAGATGGCTGCAAACCACGAATACCAATTAGCCCGAGCCGTGTCTTCATCAGACAGCAAATGCTTGGCAACGGACTTAGAAAGCTGCACATTTGCAAGCGCATGATTAGTTGATGATGTTGTCATTGCGATGTTGTCATTGCGATGTTTTCACTGCGATGTTTTCACTGATTTGGCCCTTTATTGCGCGTCAACGCAGTAACAGCGCCCGAGCTATGAGGCATGTAATCATGAATCGACGCATCGACTGGGTTCTGAATCAAATCAACCACGCGACAATCGGCACACATTTTTAAGCGCTTCAAACCGTCACCGCTAAACATTGAATGACCAGCAAGCTTGCCCAGCATGGCCTCTACCATTTGGCGAGTACCAAATGGTTTACCGCAACTGGTGCAATTCATCGGCTCAGTTTCGCTCACAACTGCCGGTTGTTTCGCTGCCGCAGTTAAATTCAATCTTGGCACCAAGGTAATGGCGCTCTCAGGGCAGGTTTGCTCACACAAACCGCACTGTACGCAATTGGCTTCAATGAATCGAAGCTGAGGTTTATCTTGCCCGTCGAGCAACGCCGCTTTCGGGCAAACGCTGGTGCACGCCATACATAAAGTACAGCCTTGAGCATTCACTTCAATCGCGCCGAAGGACGCACCTTGAGATAAGGCGATGATCGGAAGCGCAGCAATCGTCGCTTGTTTTACGGCCTGCTCTGCTAGATATTCGAGCGAAAATGTTAAGGCTTCGCGCTTATCTTTCGACAACTCAAATGAACCACTCACCTGCACAACTTGTGCTGGCTTTAAGCCCCATACATCGTCAGAAAAATCTTGTCTATCGGTACCATCGAGCAAGCCAAAATGTTTGCCTGTAAACCCAAGGCCAGTGACAATTTCATTGGCAATCGTCGCCTGCAAGGTAAGTGCTTCGATGTAATTATCATCCATGCCAAAGCCGCGAACAATAAAGGCTTGAGAGGCCCCGTAGGCTTTGGCTGCAAGCAGTAACTCTTGGCCGACGGAACCAACATGTTCGACCTCTAGCGGAATCACTCTTGCAGGAATTCCTTTAAAGCCTCTTGGGGCAGAAAAACTCTGAGTTTCGAATACCGGATTGCCGTGACGCCTGTCGTAAAAAGCGATCACGGCATCTTTACCGCCAGCATTACGATAAGTCGAAAGTAAAACTCTTAAGCGGCGGCCCATTTCTGCAGAATCAGGCGCAACATAACGCATCGCTCCAGTCGGACAAACTGTGGAGCAACTGCCGCAGCCCATGCACAAATGCGGCTCTACTTTAACTTCCAAACCTATCGACGAAATAGCACCGGTGGAACACACATCAATGCACTTCGTGCAATTCGTTTTGTTATTGCGACTATGCGCGCAACTCTTCGACTTGTATTCGAAGTATTTCGGTTTTTCGAACTCACCAATACTTTGGGTTAGTTCGAGCGCCGCATGCATTTGTTGTTGCGCAGAGATCCCTGCCCAAAAGTAGCCTTGAGGCGCATCACGCAAAAAAGCGCTCTTTGCTCTAAGATCAAACACAGTATCAAAACTACTTTCGCGAATGGTGGATGAATTGACAATTCGGGAAAAATCAATCGCACCGGCGGTATCACAAGCTGCAACACAACTACGATGTGATTTGCACTTATCTACATCGACTTGGAAGGTCTCTGTAATGGCGGCTTCAGGGCACGCAGAAACGCAGGCTCCGCAACCGACACAGGCTTCCCAGTCAATCGGGTTATCTTGCGACCAACTTGCGTGAAAGCGACCTAGCCAGCCAGATAGCTTAAAGTTGACGCCAGACAATTTGGCATAACGCCGGGCAATCGAGTTGCCTCTGGTTATGGCGCGACTGCTGGGTTTATCTGGCTTACCAAGCCAAAGAAAACTGACTTCCAAATTACCACTTGCCGCTAGTTCAGCCGCCCAATGCTGTGCGGAATATAAATCAATATCCGCTACGACAAGAGTTTTACCGCTGCTTGAATAACTGACAGACGGAAGCTGCGGTGCTACTGCTGAGACAGCATTGGCAACCAATGCAGAGATTTTTGCAGACGCTGAGCGCCCTTCAGCGCCCCAACCTGCATGCTCGCGAATATTGACAAACTTAATTTCTGAAGTTTGCGGAGCTGCTTTCGAGAAAAGTAACGCCTCTTGAGTGCAGGTTACAACGATTGGTTGCCCTATCGCATCAGCAGTCCTTGTTTCATCAAGAAACTTAGAAAGGCCGCGGCGACACAGGGCGTCCTGCTGTAAAGACAAGAATGCCTTGCCCGCCACGCGTACTGCGCTAGGCTCGACCACTGCGACTGTACCGTTACAGGTACAGGCTAATACTTTTGTCTCCAAATCGACTGATTTCTTCTTTTAATTCAACAACTTCGATAACCTGAATTAGACTCTTTTTTGTCTAAAAAATCTCGCTCTTTTGGTGCATCCGTGGCCTGAATAACGTCTGAAAGTGACGAACTAGGGTTTTCCCTAGGGTTTTCAAGTGAATCTAGGGTTTGGTTTTCAACGCCGTCAGGATTTTCAAGCTCACCTCGTTCGGCAACTGCTTGTGGTTCTTCCTCTTCAAAAAGACCAAGGAATTTTGATGCCATCAAACGTTTTAGCATTTCCTCCGGAATGGGGTCAGGCTTACCGTAATCATCGATGTAAATATCTAAACCGTCCATTTGGTTGTAATGAGGGTCGGCAAAAAGTTTCTTCAAGGCTGCATTTCGATCGACCGAATCAACGCCAGATTGCATGAAGGGCGTGAAGTCGGATTCCGGCGTAAGATCGGCGATTTTAGGTAGCTCGACCTTAATTGAGTCTTGAGACTCATTGGCTTCGGCGGGAGCAGCCTCAATGCAATCGCCCTCAGTAACTGGTACCAGTGAAACCGTAGCAGGGCTAGCTAGAGCTTCAGCTTTATTAGCAGCCGATTTGAGCCGTGACCATCGAGATAACATCTAATTCCCCTTTTTATGAATATTGATTTCACGGGTAGTCATATCGGAAAACTCGGATCTTGTCATAAAGGAAGGCTTAGGCCCACGTTTTTTCTTTTTGCCTTCCGGCTCAAAGTGCAACTGGGTAAACTCCGCGAGCCACGGTAACATCTCCTCGGGCATTAAAACTCTGTCAACGGCTTCGCCAGCGTCTAACCACCGGCCAGCCTCGTTATAACTCAGTGATATCGCAATGGCCTCTGGTTTACCTACCACCGCCGCAGCGGTCTCTTTTGGGCGCCACTTTACAAAAATACTGGGCTCCGGACTTTCTAGGTTTAAATAATAGCCCTCACCTTCATCGCGATGCAACCATAACGGAAGCTCGTCATAAACGCGCTCATGACCGGAATCGTCAAGCTCGCGTTGCTGCGACGCAGGAAAGGGAGAAACATTAGTGACTCGCCAGCCGTTGCCTTGATTCGGGGTACTGGTGAACTCAATAAAGGTCTCTACGGGGCCTACTTTTTCTAAGGCATCGTCACGATCCAAAGGCTGTGTATCTACTGTCATAAGGAATATTATTGCTACTATTGAAGGTTGCCGAGCGCATAGTACCAATACCTGAGCAATAAAAGCCAAATTAAGCATTTCCGTGAGCGATAGAAATTTTTCAGTCATACCCATCAAACCAATCGATCCTGGACTCAAACCAGAGGTCCCATGCAACGAGATTGCAGCTGTAGGGTTGCTGGCCGATACTCGAGGGCGACGATTGCATGATTTGAGAATTTCCGTAACGGACAGATGTAACTTTCGTTGCACCTATTGCATGCCGAAATCTGTGTTCGATAAAGACTACCAATACTTATCTCAAAGTTCGCTCTTATCGTTTGAAGAGATCGAGCGACTCGTCAAGATTTTTGTTTCTCATGGGGTTGAGAAAATTCGCTTAACCGGCGGAGAACCTCTGCTTCGCAAAAACATTGAACGACTTATTGAAAAACTCGCCAAAATTCAGACACTCAACGGCAAAGGCTTAGACCTCACGCTAACGACGAATGCTTCTCTGCTGGCGAAAAAAGCACAGTCATTAAAAGATGCTGGTTTAAAGCGCATTACCGTGAGCCTTGATGGGCTGAGCGAAAGTGTTTTCCAATCAATGAATGACGTCGATTTCCCAGTTGCCGATGTGCTCGAGGGCATTGAAGCGGCGGCCCGAGTTGGCCTGGGGCCAGTGAAAGTCAATATGGTAGTTAAAAAGGGCTTGAACGACCATGAAGTATTGCCAATGGCGAAGTACTTCAAGGCAAGTGGCCATATTTTGCGGTTCATTGAATTCATGGATGTTGGTAGCAGCAATGGCTGGCAAATGGATGAAGTAGTGCCTAGCCGTTCACTCGTGTCACTCATTTCCAAAGAAATGCCCATTGAAGTCATAGGCCCAAATTATGTTGGCGAAGTTGCCGAGCGTTGGCGTTATACCGATGGGCAAGGCGAGCTCGGCTTTATATCGTCAGTAACACAACCTTTTTGTGGTGATTGCAGCCGCGCTAGGCTATCGACCGACGGCAAGCTCTACACCTGCTTATTCGCAACCGAAGGCTATGACTTTCGAACTATGTTGAGAGAACCCGAGCTACAAAACGGGCGTAATCCAGACGAAGCTATTTCAAGCGCGATTGCACACCTCTGGAGTAAGCGTGATGACCGGTATTCAGAGATTCGAAGCCAACCTCAATCGCCTGAATTTATTGCTGCGCGCAAAAAAGTAGAAATGTCCTACATTGGTGGTTAATAAATCGTGAACCTGAGGTTGAAGTTAAGCAATCAAGCCAGAGCGGCAACATTTGCAGTTACTGCGGTCAATGAACGAGGCGATGAGCTACCGATTGAAGTATCGGGTGAGCATGCGTTGACGATTTATTTGGATAAACGCGAACTAGTTACGCTCATGACACTAGGTGCAGCGCCTGAACTGCTTACGCTGGGCTACCTAAGAAACCAGGCGCTTTTCACAAGCCTCGAGCAAATCGCGGCCATACAGGTTGATTGGGAAACCGAGTCAGTTGCGATTACGTCAGGCCATAGAGAAACCACTGGACAAACGATTTGGGAAAGCGAAGATACCAGCTCGTTACTAAACCAAAAATTAGCGCACAAAGTCATTACAACCGGTTGTGGACAAGGCACACAGTTTGGCAACATTCTGGAGGGCTTGAGTGCCTTGCCCGATAACGAAGGCGAGCGCCTAACTCAAGCGACGGTTTACGAAGTGATGAACCAGGTGCGAAATTTCGAGTCAATTTATAAAGTGGCAGGTGCCGTCCACGGCTGCGCACTATGCGATGCAAAAGGCAATATTTTGTACTTCAATGAAGACGTTGGTCGACACAATGCTATCGATGCAGTATCGGGATGGATGTGGTTAAACGACATTCAAGGCGCAAACCATATTTTTTACACCACTGGCAGATTAACTTCGGAGATGGTGATGAAATGCGCGCAAATGGGCATTGCATTTTTGCTTTCTCGATCTGGTGTTACGCATATGGGTTACAAGCTTGCTGAGCAGCTTAATTTGACAATGATTGGACGCTGCCAAGGCAAGCATTACTTAATGTTTACCGGCCGCCAACGGTTTACGATCGGAACGAAAATTGCATAAAACCGAGGTCACTGGCCTAGTTCTATCAGGTGGTTTAGGCAAGCGCATGAGTAGTGATGGCAACGGGGTAAATAAGGCCATGAAGCCTTTCCGAGGTCGCCCAATGATTGCCTCGGTCATCGATAGGCTAGTGCCACAAGTTAGCGACTTCATAATCAACACCAATGACGCCAGTATTTCGCAAGAAGTGCTGAATGCGATGCAATTCGCAAACCCGATCCGCACCGAGTTTGTTGAAGATTCCGTTAAAGGTTACGCCGGCCCTCTGGCTGGTTTGCATGCCGCTTTGAAAATCTGCAAAACACCTTGGCTTCAAATGGTGCCATGTGATTCGCCATTTTTCCCCAAAGTGCTAGTAGAAACTTTACTCAACGCCGCTCGGCAAAGTGGATCGCTGGTTGCGGTCGCGGCGACTTCGGTTCAAACCCATCCCGTGTTTCTTTTGGTGAATATAAGCTTACTTTCTAGCCTAGAGTCCTACCTAGAGGCAGGAGATCGCAAAATTGATCGATGGTATCGGCAGCATGCTTACGTTGAACACTTGTTTGACGATGAAAACGCCTTTGCCAACATTAACACTGAGCACGAACTAAAAGCACTAGAACAAAACCCTCTCCTATGACGCCCTCTTCTCTTTCAACGCCGCTATCGGTTGAGCAAACCCAAAAAGAAATTGCTGAGCTTGTTGCCGTGCTTCGCGAATCGACGCGGAGACGCGACGCAATCGCAGAACTTATAGGCGTAGAAAACCTTCTTGGGAAAGTACTCAGCGAAGATATTATTTCGCCTATCAACGTGCCTGCGCATGACAATTCTGCGATGGACGGATATGCAGTTCGTTTTTGTGATTTAGACGAACTCCAAGATACCTTGATGAAGGTCGTTGGCAGTATTTTTGCTGGTGCCGGTAGCGTATCTCAATTACCTGCAAAATGCGCCATAAAAATTATGACCGGTGCCGTGATGCCCATCGGTGCGGATACGGTAATTCCATTTGAAAATGCGCAATCTGACGGTACCTTTGTGTCAATACCAAGCGGGCAAAAGCTTGGCCAAAATCGACGATTTGCAGGTGAGGATTTAAGCCAAGGTAAAGTTGCACTTCCACAGGGCAAGCGCTGCGGCCCAGCCGAAATGGGCTTAATTGCTTCACTCGGAATTAGCCATTGCAAAGTTAACACGCAATTGAGAGTAGCAATTCTTTCTACCGGCAATGAACTCGTAGACTTCGGGAGTACACCAAAGGCAGGACAAGTATTCGACAGTAACCGATACACCTTGCGTGGAATGCTTGAAAAGCTACACGTGGAAGTAATAGATTTAGGTATAGTCTCCGACGATCCGCTTGCACTAGAGGCCACTCTTAACAGAGCTTCACAAATGGCCGACGTGATTATTTCATCCGGAGGGGTCTCTGTAGGTGAAGCAGACTTTACTCGAGATGTCATGCAAAAACTCGGGCGAATTGATTTTTGTACGGTAGCGATGCGACCTGGGCGCCCCATTGCAGTCGGCGTTATCGGAGGAGAAAACGGAAGGGATAAGCTGTATTTCGGCTTGCCTGGTAATCCTGTAGCAGTAATGATGACGTTCTACTTCTTTGTTCAGCCAGCCATTCGTCAGCTCGAGGGCGAAAAATATACAACACCTCTGTTCATGCAGGCTATCAGCCAATCTGCTTTCAAAAAGAAGGCAGGACGAACCGAATACCAACGTGCCTACGTAGTTTCCGATGGCCAACCTAAAGTGTCGTCAACCGGCCAGCAGGGTTCGGGCGTTTTAAGATCAATGAGCGAGGCAAATTGCTTAGTAGTGTTGCATCATCAACAAGAAAACGTCGCCATCGGTGATGTAGTCAACATCGTCTTGTTCGATGGTCTTCTATAAAGTCGTTATGAAGCATAATCGCGCTCGTCGTTTTCACTTGTTACAAGTTACTCTATGGGCAGACAATAACAATTAGCTTTTATGACAGGTTCAAACATTGATACTCCAACGAATTTCGCAGGACCTAAGTTGATCGATATTTTATTCAAACCTGCTTTCGCTTTCCGACAGTTCACTCTGCTTGCATTGGGCGGCCTCTTAGCGCTATTCGGTTGCCTTGGAAGTTTTGCGCATGCTGCAGAGGCAAAAATGCTGAGTATTGAGCAAACGTTAACGCAGCTCGAAAAAGCCAATCGACTCATACAAAGCAGTAAGCGCCTAATTGATGCCGCGCAAGCAGACGTTAGAAGGGCCGACGTTGGCCCCAATCCAAATGTTTCTGTTGGCGCTTTCAACAGTATCGCCAAAAGCTATCGATATACGGAACTCGATCAAACAATACGTATCGAACAGACCTTCGAGCGTGGCAATAAAAGGGCTCTCAGAATCGCTGCTGCGCAAGAAATAGTTAAAGCAACCGAAGCCGATGTTATCGATATTAC
>JAYWIG010000354.1:0-23625 GCA_043789035.1 Betaproteobacteria bacterium | reverse complement strand
GTTGTCATCGATTACTGGGCACCTTGGTGCGGCCCTTGCAAAGGCTTTGCGCCAGTGTTTGAGCAAGTTGCCTCAGAAAACCCGGATATTAAGTTTGTGAAAGTGAACACCGATGAAGAGCAAGCGTTGGCAGGGCATTTTCAAATTCGCTCGATCCCAACGTTGATGATTTTTAGAGAGAACATTATTGTGTTCGAGCAAGCGGGTGCTTTGCCGAAGGGTGCATTGCAAGATGTGATCTCGCAGGTCAGAGCGCTCGATATGGCCGAAGTAAAGCGCGGCTCTGTTGATAGAAGTGAGCCGCAGGAGTAAGTCAAGACAGTCTAAAGAGGTTGCTTAACCTTCGAGAAGCTTTAAACGCTGCACCTTACCCGATGGCCCTCTAGGTAAGGATTCGACAAACCGAAACTCCTTGGGCGTTTTATAACGCCCAAGGTTTGTTTCGCAAAATTTACGTAACTCCGCCACATCTTGCGCCTGGCCTTCTCGAAGCACAATACAAGCGAGGATTTCTTGGCCGTAGTGCTTATCGGGAATGCCAACCACAGCAGCTTCCAATATCGCTGGGTGCTTGAGCAGTGCTTCGTCAATCTCACGGGGCGCGATATTTTCGCCCCCTTTAATAATCAGCTCTTTAATGCGCCCGGTAACAAAGAAAAAGCCATCTTCATCACGGTGACCTAAATCGCCGGTGCGTAACCACCCGTCATCTGTAAATGTGGCTTTGGTTGCTGCTCCGTTTTTGTAATAGCCGAGCATGACATGCTGACCACGAATCACGATTTCACCGGTTACCCCATCGGCAACGGGTGTTAATTGGGCGTCTACAACACCCGCTTCACAGCCCGACGCTTTGCCAACCGCACCGACTTTTCGCTCTGCAGGGTTGAGTGGGTTCGAGAAAGAAGGTGCGGCGGTTTCGGTCAAACCCATGGTTTCGATGACGCCTAAACCGAACTTCTTTTCAAACGCTAGTAAATGTTCAGGTGGCAAAGCAGCGGATGCAGAGCGACAGAAGCGAACTGCGTTCAGAGTCGCTTTGGGCGCATCGCCTTCGAGTAGATAGGAAATGATGGTCGGTACGACGTTAATCCAAGTGCATTGGGTTTCGAGCACCTGGTTCCAGTATCGCGCCGAAGAAAACTTCGGCGCAACCGCAATGCTGCCGCCATGAAACAATGGTGCCAACATCACTACCGTGAAGGCATTGATATGATAAAAAGGCAGTACGCCGTGCACTCTATCTTTAGCCGTTAGCTCGTGCTCACTCGAGATCGCTTTCGCGTTGGCCAACAGATTACCGTGGGTTAATACAACGCCTTTTGGCTGGCCGGTTGTACCCGATGTGTACATCAGTAAGGCTGGAGTCGACGGAACCGGATTCGCTGGTTTGCTCGAAGTCGAAGGAGCCGCTCCAACAACAGAATCTGCGTCCGCTTCAACAATCACTACCTTTACTGTGCGACTCATTTTAGCGACGATAGGCAGCAAACGCTGCGCCCATTGGCCATCGGCAAAAATCAATTTGCAATCGCTGTGTTCCAACACATATTGCATTTGATCAGCTTGCGATAATAGGTTCACAGGATTAACTGCCATACCGGCATACATGACGCCAAGCAATAAGCGCAATGTCATTAAGCCATTAGGCATGATGACCGAAACCGTATCACCAGCTACTAAACCGTTTTGCTGCAATACGCTTTCGATGTTATTGCAAGCGATGGCTAAATCTGCGTAGCTAATCTGGTTGCTGGCCGCTGAATTAGGCTCTGCCGCTACCGCATACAAAGCGTTAGGTTGCAGCTCAGCTTGGGCATCAATCAGCGTTCGAATCGAGGCAAAGTTTGGCGATAAAGAAGTAATCATTTAAAGCCTAAACCTTACCGAATTTATCGAAGTACTTACCGAAGATTTCTTGCTCGGTAGGAATGCGCTCTGGAATCGGCCTTGAGATTCGCGTAATGTTTAAGTAATGTTTATAGCCCATGTTTTCAGAGAAATTATTCTTGCCCCAAGTACCGCAACCCATCGAGAGTGAGAATGGCAAACCGTTATCGAAGCTACCGCCGGTGGCGATGCAGTGGGCTTGATCAACAATCACACGCGATACTGGAAGTGTCAACCCAAGCTGCACAGCACGCTCTGGTTTTCCACTATGCAAACCCACTGAATGACCTGCACCTTGCCACGCATAAATTGAATCAACAATCTGCGCCGCGTGTGCAAAATCTCTGGCCGTGTAGATCGCCAAAACTGGGCTTAGCTTTTCACCCGAGTAAGGATAATCAGGCCCGAAGCCTTCTTCTTCGACTAACAAAATCGTTGGGTTTAAGGCTGCAATTTCGGTAAGACCTGCTCGCTCAGCAACCACTTTGGCCGACTGGCCAGTGGCGGCGGCAGAGAGTTTTCCATCAGGCCACATCAGCGCTTGCAGCTTCAATTTCTGTTCAGCGTTCAGTAGTACGGCACCTTTCGCAGCAAGCGCTTGAAGCATCGCCGAACGAATCGCGTCTACCAACACCAAACTGTTTTCTGAAGAACAGCTGGTTGCATTATCGAAGGTTTTGGAGCGCACTACTCTATCAGCCGCTAACGCAATGTCGGCCGTTTCATCGACAATGCCTGCGACATTACCCGCTCCTACCCCGAATGCTGGTGTGCCACTGGCATAGGCTGAACGAACATTGGCCTGTGAACCTGTAGCCACTACCAAATCGCAAGCTTGCATTAAAGCTGCCGTTGATTGTTTGCTAATCGGTGCGGGAAGCAGTTGCACTAAATCGCGCGGCGCGTTGATACGGTCAAATTGCTCGTGAATGAACGTGAGCAACTTTGCAGCAGTACTCCAGCCTTTTGGCGATGGCGCAATGATGACAGCGTTGCGGCCTTTTAACGCATTGATAATTTTATTCGCAGGTGTTGCACCAGGATTAGTCGATGGCGTGATTGCACATACAACGCCTACCGGTCTAGCTATTTCAACCAAGCCTAATTCCGGATACTCTGCAATTACGCCAACCGATTTCGCGCCTTGCAAGTCGCGCAGCAAACCGAAAGTTTTGCGATGATTTTTACGAACTTTATCTTCAACATTGCCAATCGAAGTATCGGCGACTGCAAGCGCGGCCAGTTCACGGTTGCGGGACGGTTCCATAATCGCCCAACCGGCAGCCGCAACTAATTCGTCGATACGCTCTTGAGTGAATTCATTCGCTATTTGTTGGGCGGTGCGGGCTTTTGCAACCAGCGCATCAACAGCGGAATCTTTAATGACAGTCGAATTTGATGTGGCCATATTTTTACTTTGAAAGAGGATTGTTGTTGATTTGTTTCGAGCTAGAGCTTGGTGTTCCGCCACCCAACGCTTCATTGGCGCGCGCTACATAAGCAAGCAATTGAGCGGCATGTTCAGCCACTTGTTTTTTAGAAAATCGAATGGACGGCACGCTCATACCGATTGCGGCAACTGGTTTACCAGCGGCATTCTTCACGGCAGCTCCGAGACCGCACACGCCCATGCGCCATTCTTCGCGGTTTTCTGCATAGCCTCGCGCTCGAATCTTTGCGAGTTCGCTTTCTAACGCTGCAAAGTCCGTGAGGCTATTTTTAGTGTGCGCAGGCAATTGCACAAGCCTTGCTTCGAGAGCAACTTCGTTCAACGCCATTGCAGCCAGAAGTGCTTTTCCTGCCGCTACACAATAGGCTGCGGCACGGCCACCAATTCGTGAATAAGCTGCAACAGGTAATGGGCTATCGAATTTATCGAGGTACACCACTTCGGCACCGTCGAGCACTGCAAGGTGAATGGTTTCACCGCTTTGTACAGCAAACTGCGCCAGTAACGGGTGCAAACAATCTTTGATGTCGGTTGCTTGGTCAACAATCGAGCCTAGCTCAAACAACTTTAAGGCGCTTCGATAGGTTGAAGCACCTTGGTCTTGCACCGCCCAGCCGCATTCCACCAAGGTTTGCAAAGTGCGATGAGCATTGCTTCGCACCAAACCAAAATGTTGGGCAACATCGACCACACGGCAGCCATTCGGTTGTCGTGTCATCCATTCGAGAACGTGAAGGCCTTTAGCTAAAGTCGAATCCATTTTATTCTAAATAGTAGAACCATATGTTGATATTTAGAACATTGTAGCTGGAGCGTGCCCCAAGTGAAACCTCGTTCATGACAATTGGTGCCAATTTTTACTCGAGCGGGCCCAATAGTTTTTAAAGCTCACGCAAACCCAAGCATCGATTGCTAACTAGTTTCTTGCCAGACCGCGTCTTTGGAATAGCCAACAAATGAGAAATAAAGCTTGGTGATTGCTTATTAGTTTCGCCCAATAAAGCCAAGTAGGCGCTTTCCGAAAGTACAACCACTGCACCTCCACTTTCACCCGCAACGCATTGCGGCTGCCCTAGCTAAGCAGCGTCAATCACTTTACTAAACTCTGCTTTCGCTGCAGAAAAATGCCACTGACCTTGTTTCATTAGCGCCCCTTCGCAAGCATCATTCCGTCATTGTCGTTAAGTCTCAGGAACCTTCAGTTCGCCTTTATAAATCAAATAGCCGTCGAAGACGTAGCCTGCACGTTTCAGGAAAAATCATTGCGCGGGAAGATGGTCCGCTAGTTAAGGCTTTCTAAATTTGGCCCGCGCAAGGCAGACGAATTACAACGGATCGCGTCGGCCTAGAAGCGATGGCTACGATCGACACCTAATTATATGAATAGGTTAAAGATCGAGTGGTAGCTCACGGAATAAACATTTTTATCGGAATTACAGTCAATAAACTTAAAACCTACTCTAGATTGAATCGAGATGCAGGAATTTCTCATTGCGAATAATTCGAATAATTCGTATACTGCGAGGTACAAAATGGCATCAAAAACTACTTAATCGCGGTATTCGTTGCAGGAGAACGGGAATGACACAACAAATATTTGATCCAGCCAGCGAGTCGGAAGCTGAAATGGCAGGTGCTGCTCGTGCCTGTATCGTCGCAGCTTTGGACCATTCAAAAGCTGACGCGATAAAGGTCACCATTCAAGTTGAAGGTAGTACTGACGAAGCTCCTGTTTTGCATTTACCGCCCCGTGCACTTCGTTTTTTTGCCGACATATTGCGCCAAATGGCTAAGCGCGAGCCGATGCTGTTAGTACCGCAAAAACTTGAGTTAACGACTCAAGAAGCTGCGGCATTACTGAATGTATCTCGCCCTTTCGTGATTAAGGAAATCAATGCTGAGAGGTTGAAGTGTCGCCTCGTGAATAGGCATCGCAGAATTGAGTTTCAAGAACTGATGCGGTATCAACAAGCGCAAAAAGAGCATTCTGAAACAGCGCTCAAAAAACTAAGTCTCCTGTCGCAAGAATTGGGCGAAGAACTATAAATGGCTGGTAGTGCACGCTACACAGCGGTTCTAGATGCAAATGTTTTGTATCCTGCCCTCCTCAGAGATTTATTACTCAGCCTTGCTCATGCAGATCTTTATAGCGCCAAGTGGAGCGTACACATTCGTGACGAATGGAAACGCTCGCTTTTAAGAGATCGACCCGACATGGGCGACAAAATCGACGAAGCTGCGCAAACCATGGAAGATGCAATTCCCGATTGTTTGGTGACCGGCTATGAACATTTGATTAATGGCCTCAAATTACCTGACCCGAATGATAGACATGTTCTAGCAGCAGCCATCACAGGTCACGCTGACGCAATTATTACGTGGAATGAAAAAGACTTCCCCAGCGAAGTGCTCGATGCGTTCGGCATAGAGCTACAAACGCCTGACGAATTTGTGCTCAACCAAATTATGCTTCGGGGCGCTGTGGCCCTCACCGCGATTAAGGGAATGCGACTGAGGTGGGAGCGACCGGAAGTTTCGCCTATCGCCCTCGTCGATCTTTTAGAAAGACGCGGCTTACCTCAAACTGCTGCCCATCTTAAAGACGTGGTCGATCTAATTTAAAAGCTTAGCGAGCTAAAAAGAACGTACCGAGTGCAACAACCGCCGGTACCGATTGAATGAAAAAAATCTTCTTCGATACAGTCGCCCCGACCAAAAACCCGTTGTAGCAACCTTGGTTACTCATCGCGGCTGCGCGCGGTTCAACTTGATCCTTAGAAATGCCAAACACTTTTGCGCCACGGGAACGGAGCAGCACGGTTTCAAGCAACACAAAGTAAACTTGGGCGACTAAAACCATATTGATTCCTACTTACTGAGAATCGATTAAAAGATAGTTGCCTTAGCATTGAATAGTTTGTCATGATGCAAGCATTGCGAAAACTGAGGCACATTGAAATGCAAAAAACACGACGCACAGTCATTACCACCATTGGCCTGAGCTTACCCGCCATGCACAGCTTTGCGCAAACAACCCCGAGCGCAAGCAGCCCGACTTTCCCAACAAAGCTTATTCGCATCGTGCCTTTTGGTACAGCGGGTGGCCCTATCGATGCAATTGCCCGCGCCTATGCGGAGAAGCTTCAAGCCCGTTGGGGGCAATCGGTCATTGTCGATCCTAAACCCGGTGCCAGTGGAATTATCGCTGCTGATTTTGTCGCGAAAGCCGCGCCCGATGGGTACACGATTTTGATGACTTTGCCACTCACCCACGTAAACGTACCGATTCTGCAACCCAAGGTGCCGTACGACCCCAACAAAGACTTCACGCCACTCACCATGCTGGCTACCGGTGGCCCGATGATTGTCAGTCGAGCCAATGCGCCTTTTAACAACCTGAAAGAGTTTGTTGATTTCGCTAAGAAGAAAGGTCGCTTAACTTATGGCACCTGGGGGCAAGGCTCTACAGCACACTTGTTCGGCGAACTTCTCAAACGGCAAACTGGTGTCGATTTAGTTCATGTTGCATACAAGGCCGAAGTGGCAGCCCACAATGACTTATATGGCGATTTGCTCGACTTTGCTTGGTCCAACCCATCGACTGCGAGAGCACAATCCCAAGCAGGCAAGATGAAGCCTTTAGCCATTGCGGGTACTCGCAGGGTATCAATCATGCCCAATGTACCCACCTTCGCCGAACAAGGCTTTCAGGGCTTTGACGTCGATAGTTGGATAGGCATGTATGCGCCAGCAAAACTGCCTACAGATATTCAAAATATATGGGTCAACACCTTGCGTGAAGTTACCGCGATGCCCGACATTTCAGGTCGGTTAACCAACTTCGGTTTCGAGCCACTCAACAACACGCCAGCGCAGTTTCTAGAGCGCTATAAAGCTGATTACCCAAGAGTTGCCGAGCTAATCAAAGCGGCGGGAGTCACTGAATGAGCGAAACAAAAATGCTAGACATGGGTACTGCTTATGGCCGCCCAAAACCAATATCTATGAATCACCTCACACAAGTGGGTGCTGGTAAACCCATGGGTGAATTGATGCGCCGCTATTGGCACCCTATTGGGTTAACGAGAGACGCAGGAAAAACGCCTAAGCAAGTGCGCATCTTAGGTGAAGACTTAATCTTGTTTCGGGATTTTTCAGGCAAACCCGGCTTGGTATACCAACACTGCGCGCATCGCGGTGCATCGCTTTTCTACGGCAAAGTGGAAGCCCAAGGTATTCGCTGTTGCTATCACGGTTGGTTATTCGATGTGCAAGGCCATTGCTTAGAGCAGCCGTGTGAGCCTGGTGGTGGGCAAGCTTGCGACAAAGTGCGCCAACCTTGGTACCCGGTGCAGGAACAATACGGTTTGATTTGGGCCTACATGGGGCCACCAGAGAAAAAACCCATTCTGCCCAAGTACGAATGTTTAGAAGTTTTGGAAGACGGCGAGTTTATCGAAGCTGATGACCACAGCATTGGTGGTGGCGGGCCGCAAATCATCGATTGCAATTGGTTGCAGCATTATGAAAACTTAGTCGACCCTTTCCATGTGGTGATCTTACATTCTTCATTTAGCGGCACACAGTTCGTCGAACAAATGGCGCTCATGCCTAAGGTGCGCTGGGAAACCGCTGAACACAGCGTTAGAACTATTTCGAATCGAACGACGGCGGATGGCAAAACCCTGCATCGAATTTCCGAGGCTGGCCTGCCGACCTTGCGCATTATCCCTAATCCTAAGATCGGTCGCTACGGTATGGTGGAATCATTAGGCTGGGTATTGCCCATTGATGACGACCACTTTCGTATTTACGTTGCAGGAAGAGTTCGTGAGAAGGGCGAACTGCATAAGATGCGCTCTCGCTTGAACGGCAAACTATGGGAAGAGCTGACTGCTGAGGAGCATCAACAATACCCCGGCGACTATGAGGCCATGACTAGCCAAGGCAAAACCGCGAAACACTCCGAGGAGTTTTTAGCAACCAGCGACATAGGCATTGTGAAACTACGCCGCTTACTCGAGGCGCAGCTTTCTGCAATCGCAGAAGGTAAAGACCCAGCAGGCGTGAGCTTCGACCCCAATGCAGCACCGGTGAAATTCGCAGCCGGTAACTACCTAAAAGAAACGACTACTTAAGCCGAACAATAAAGCCTAGTCGCGGGTCGCTTTGCCCTGCCAACACATCTTGGTACACAGACTTCAAACTCTCTGTACCAACGTAATCTTTCACCTGCAACCAAGGCGGGCTACCGGTTTGAACTGTTTTGCAAAACGAACGCCAAGCTATGAACAATTGTTTAACGAAGCCTTCGGCACCCCAATCGGCGTAGCGTTTTTTAATCTGCGCTGGTGCGAAAAATAGGATCGCTTTTGGACCGGGCAAATCTTTAGCGCCACCTAACTCCGTGACATGTGTGCCGCCGATAGAGCAGCTGTACTTGAGATTTTTAAATCGGGAATGAATTTGCAGTAGCAAGTCTGAATTGCCAGCAAAGTCGATATAGGCACACGAAGCATCTTCGCTAATCGTTCCGAGTTCTTCATAACTCAATACCTTGTGATAACAACCTAGGCTTTCGCAAAACGCGCGGTTTTTTTCTGAGGTTAAACCGATGACTTCAACACCCTCGCGCTTAAACAATTGGTGAGCCGTACCGTAAGCAGTTTTGCTCGACGCACTCGATAGCAATAATTGCTTGGCACCAAAGAATTGGTTATCGGCAAAAAAATCGTCGATCAAAAAGGCGGTAATGAATAGTGGCCGCATTAACGATTGAATATCTTCGCTCTCGGCGGTGTAAAACGGATCTTTATTCACACGGGTGTAGCCGTTATAGACTGGGTGTAAAGCTTTTCGATGTTCAGAGCCATCGGCAAAACCAGCCTCAGTTAATTTGATCGGCTCAAGAATGGCTTGCGTGCCCATCGGCCAATAGCCATAGAGGCGCTCGCCAACTGCAACACCTACATGGCTAGACTGCACCACTGAGCCAAAGCCCCACACCGGAATCACACCTTCACCTTCTACGCCGCTGGGATAGAAACCCCAGTAGTTCATTAAATCGCCAAACGCGGCGTAGGTGATATTGTTTGCCGTGAACGAGAATTGCTCGATCCTTACACGAATTTGACCATCGACTAATGCTCGTTCGGGCACAGTGGCTAGCGCAGCTTTTTGTAAATTTGCTTTCTGAATGTGTAACTGAGAGACAACGGAGGCGGTAACTTGCAGTGTGGAAGCTTGCGTCATGAGATGATCTCCAAATGAAATTTAGACGTTTTACTAAATGAACTTTAAACGAATCATAGCGGCACCTTTCATTTGGCTCTTAGGCCTGATTCTTTTTTTGGAAGAATGGCTGTGGCACCCGCTACTTAACTATCTCAATGGCTTTAAACGCTGGGCATGGGTTCGATGGGTGGAAAAGAAAACCGCGCAATTGCCGCCATACGCAGCGTTGTTGTGTTTTGCCATTCCGATTTTGGTGCTGTTCCCGTTTAAGTTTTTCGGCCTGTATTTAATTGCACAAGGCCAAAAAATAGCCGGGTTGGGTATATTTATTGTGGCTAAAGTAGTGGGTACCGGTGCGGCCGCTTGGGTGTATTCCCTCACAGAACCAGCACTGGCAAAACTTGCATGGTTTGTGTCACTACGCGGAAAATTCTGGACGCTCAGGGCTCGAATTTATGAGCTAATTAAGACCAGCATTAGCTATAGATTTATCCGACGTCGACTATCGAATACTAAAACATGGATACGAGCCAAGTTTACGTCGCAACCACGGCCTTAGAAGGCATAACTCCGACAATCGTTCCAAGCGATACACACACCAAACCAGCCGCAACCCAAATCGTCAGTGGCTCATCGAGTAAAGGTACTGCCGCAATAGCAGCCAAAGCTGGAGCCCATGCAGTGAGCATGGTGGTTTTTACCGGCCCAAAAACCTTCATCACTCGCATAAAAATCCAAGTGGCAAGCATGAACGCAAACCAGCCTTGAAAGGCACCGTGAAAGATAATGTCTGACCATGAGGTGGCGGCAAGATTTTTAGGCAGGAAGGCAACGTAAATCGGTGCGAACAAAAGCATTGCCATGAGCGGAATAATCACAATCGCATCGAGCGGCTTAACCCCCCATTTGCGACTAAGCACCATGTACATTGCCCAAGAACCAGCAGCGAACGGGAACATTAAATCGCCCTTCCAAGATTGGGCGCTATGCGGAACGCCGGTAAAGGCTTGGTAGGCCATAAACAAAATGCCGAGCAGGATAAAACCTAACCCGAGCAGCTTTCGCCCTACGACCTTTTCACCCAAGATGGCCCAACCAAATAACGCAGCCGAAAAAGGTAAAGTGCCGGGCATTAGCACAGCGCCATGCGCAGCAGGTGCGTATGAAAATGCAATGAACGCCACCACCGTCATGCCGACACCCCCGAAAAACCCAAGCCACAACATTTGATAAAACGGTGTACCGCTGAAAGGTTTTTCGCCCTGTTTTAAGCGCCACGCAACAATGCAGGCTGAAGCGCCCGCCGCAAAGGCAAAGCGTAGAAACATTAAGTCGTAAGGGGTAAAGGTGCGCTTTACGGCGAAGCGCGCTAAGACAATAAACGATGTCCAGATCAGAACAACGGCAAGCGCCTCAAACCAATACTGAAGTTTTGGTTGACTCAAACTACTTGGCAAACACTTGACCTAAATCTCCGAAGGCTTTGAATTCGAGCGCGTTGCCGCAAGGATCCAAAAAGAACATGGTGGCTTGTTCGCCTACTTGGCCTTTAAAACGAATATGCGGTTCGATTACAAACTTTGTGCCTGCATCTTTGAGTTTTTCCGACAAAACTTCCCAGTCAGCCATCGGCAAAATGGCCCCGAAGTGTCGCACCGGCACGTTGTCGCCATCGACCGCACTGGTGTGGTTATGACCAGCTTCACCGGGCGACAAATGCGCAACGATCTGGTGACCATAAAAATTGAAGTCAACCCATTCGTTGGAGCTTCGACCCTCTGGGCAGCCGAGCAAATCGCCGTAAAACTGGCGAGCTGAATTTAAGCTTTTGACGGGAAATGCTAGGTGGAATAGGGGAATCGCTTTGCCGGTAATCGACGTCGTTTGAGTAGGTTGCATCTTTTGTTTTACAGTTTTAAGTTTAAACGGCGGCAAAACGCTTCAAGTGGAAATCAGCATCACCGTACTGCTGGCAAATCATCGTCAGTCGCTTGAAGGTGTGCGCTATTTTCATTTCTTGCGTTAAGCCCATACCACCGTGCAATTGAATCGCTTCTTGGCCAACAATGCGAGCAGCATCTGCCACTTTCACCTTTGCAGCCGACACTAAACGCGAGCGCTCAGCGGGCGTAATTTGCCCGACTGCCCAAGCATCCATTTTTGTGCAGGCGAGTAACGCCATTGAACTGGCCTGTTCTGCGTGAATCTTCATTTCCACCATGCGATGCTGCAATGCTTGGAAGGCACCAATGGGCACGCCGAATTGCTTACGGGTTTTTAAGTACTCCAACGTACTATCGTTTGCAGCACGCATGGCACCGACGGCCTCAGCGCAGATCAAAGCATTGGCAAAATCCATCGCTTCGTTAATAAGGGCAAACGCTTCGCCTTCTGTGCCGATAAGAGCAGACTTTGCCAGCTGCACGCCAGAAAAATCAATATCTGCAGCGCGTAAATTATCAACCGTGCGATAAGTTTTCATCTTCACGCCTGCAGCATTTGCATCAACTAAGAATAGGCTCAAACCCTGAGCACCTTGGCCAGAAGTTCTCGCTGTTACAACGATTTTATTAGCCAATGGCGCATGCAACACTACGGATTTCGCGCCGTTTAACTCATAGCCCGTCGCGGTCGCTTTTGCAGTACAGCTAACTTGGGTGAGGCTATAGCGGCTCTCTGCTTCGCCATGTGCCCACGCTAACTTACATTCACCAGCTCCCACCGCTTCCAAAGTAGCGGTGTGCGCAGAGTCGGTAGCAAGGATGTGAGATGCCACCAACGTACTGAGCAAAGGCTCCACTAAGGCAACGTCACCCGCAGCTTCCATCGCACTCATTAAATCTACCGTACCACCACCGAAACCACCCGCGGCTTCAGGCAAACTAATCGCTAATACGCCCATCTCTGCAAGAGTCGCCCACACTTTGTCGCTTATGCCAGTCGGGGTGGCAAGAATCGCTTTGCGTTGATCGAATGAGTAATCTTTAGCAAGAAACTTCTTAATACTTTCAGCAAGTTGTTGCTGCTCGTCATTTAATCGAAAATCCATGTTTATAACCCCAAGCCCATCTTAGAAATAATATTGCGCTGAATTTCATTCGAACCAGCGTAAATACTCGTTTTTCTAAAGTTGAAATAACGCGGCGCAAGCGACGCAGTGAATTCATCGAAGTCGGCATATTCGATAGGCTTAAAGCTCTGCGCTTGCGGCCCAGCAACCTGCATGGTGAGCTCAGTCAACGCTTGCTGAATTTCAGTACCGCGAATTTTCAACATTGATACATCTGGCCCGGGCGGCTGCCCCGTGCGGCGCATTTCATCGAGAAAGCGCATATTCGTAATTTCTAGCGCCATCAATTCGATTTCAACGCGTGACACTTTATCGAGGAAGCGAATGTCCTCCATCAACGATTTGCCGTCTTCGGTTTTGGTCATCGCGGCCATGTCTTTGAGCTTGCCCAATTCACGGCGCGAGCCACCCACGCGGCCTGTATTTAAGCGCTCGTGACCAAGCAAATACTTAGCAACCGTCCAGCCTTTGCCTTCATCGTGAACCAGATTCTCGATTGGCACTTTCACATCATCGAAAAACACCTCATTCACTTCATGCGCTTCGTCCAGCAATATCAGCGGTCGAACCGTGATACCGGGAGTTTTCATATCGATGAGTAAAAAGCTAATACCATCTTGGCGCTTCTCAGCGCTTGAATCGGTGCGCACTAAGCAGAAAATCCAATCGGCATGCTGCGCTAAGGTTGTCCAGATCTTTTGGCCATTAACGACGTAATGGTCGCCTTTCAGATCAGCACGGCACTTGAGCGATGCTAAGTCAGAGCCTGAACCCGGTTCTGAGTAGCCTTGGCACCAAAAATCCTCGCCATCATAGATTCGAGGTAAGAAGCGTTTTTTCTGCTCTGCCGAACCAAACTTCAATAACACTTGAGCGCACATCGTCAAGCCAAACGGAATCAAAGGCGGCGCACCAGCAACAGCCATTTCTTCCTCGAAAATATAGCGCTGAACCACCGACCAATCAGTGCCGCCCCATTCAGCAGGCCAGCTTGGGGCAACCCAACCTTTTTTGGCCAAGATTTTGTGCCAAGTCAACAAACCTTCCTTGCCCAATTCCTCATAACGCAGCACTTTTTGGCGTAAATCAGCAGGAATATTGGCGTCTAGCCAGGTACGCACTTCTTTGCGAAATGCCTCTTCTTCGGTCGAATAGTTGAGATCCACGATTATTTCTCCGTCATACCTATGATTATTTTTACTGTGTAATGATGCCAGCGATGGCAAAGCGCAAAATTATGCTTTCGTTTTAGCGAAACCTTTCCCGTTATTGTAACGGTGCTTAGAAGGATCTTCTTTCAGTTCGGCCAGTACGTTAAGCCTTGAAAACCCGCGTGTAAAGTATGTAAAAGCACACAAAAACTGCAACTAAATCAAGTTACACTCCGGGTAAGAATGATATTTAGAAAACAAGCACTTAGCAGGACGCAGCAGGATTTCGCGATGGGTACAAAACTCGATCTTTTTCAGCTTGAGCAAAGACAACTATTTGACGGTTCCGCACTAGTCGCGGGCATTCACCCCGACGCATCGGCTGATGGACATCATGCGGACGCGACAACCAATGACGTGCGCGCTGGCTTGGAAGCGCGTTTTGCGCCAGAGCGCGGAGGTATCAGTACGCCTGCTTTCAAGGTTGCAGAGAGCAAGCGGGAATTATTGGTGATCGATTCATCAGTGCAAGACTGGGCCTCACTCACCAACACCTTGGGTGCAAACGTTGACGTTTTACTGCTTGATGCAGACAAAGATGGGTTGCAACAGATTGCCGAACAATTACTTTCCCACAACGACAAAGATCAACAATGCTATAGCTCCCTACACATTCTTTCGCACGGTGACGTTGGCATTATTCAGCTGGGCAATAGAGCGATAGACGCTCAAACAGTGGCCGATAGGCATAGCGAGTTTGCACAACTTGGTGAGAGCCTCGAGGCTGGCGCAGATGTTTTGCTGTATGGTTGCGATGTAGGCTCTAATGCGCGTGGCATTAACTTTCTAAAAACCTTGGCGGACGCAACCCAACGCGATGTGGCAGCATCAACCAACAAAACCGGCGGCACATCGGCGGGTGGCGATTGGAAGTTGGAAGCAACGGTGGGGGATGTTGCGACTAGTTCTACCGTAGGTAGTGCATTGCTCGAAGATGTCAGCTACCAGTACCTATTACCAACAAATCAAGCGCCTATTGCTGTAGATGACGCGAGGATTATTTCAGCAGGCCAAACGATTAACGATGGTCAAGCACTGATCGGAAATACTTTTGGCGATGCTGCCGACTCTGACCCTGATGGCGACGGTTTTACCGTCGCAGGCATTCAAGCCGGTGATGTTCCTGGCCCAATATTGTCGGGCACCAATTCGCCCATTCAAGGGCAGTGGGGTGTTCTGCAAATTAATGACTTGGGCGTTTATTCCTACACACCAAATGCTGCAGCCTTCGCCCTATTAGTTGGGCAATACAGAACAGATGTCTTTACTTACACGATTTGCGACATTCATAGTGCTGTAGACACGGCCACAATCAGTATTGGGATTTATGGCGTGAAACCTATCGTCAACCTTCCGCCTGTAGCAGTTGCCGATGTAAGAACACTTTGCGAGAGTGAAGTCATCAATGATGGGCAAGCAGTAAAAGGCAATCTGTTGGGTGACAAAGCAGACAGCGACCCCGAGGGAGAAGGCTTTATAGTCTCAGGCGTAACCCTTGGAGATGTTAGTCAAGGCTCCGCGGTATCGGGCGGCGTTGGTTCAGCGATTGTGGGCCAATTCGGCACTTTAGTTTTGGGTAGTGACGGAAGCTACACCTACACGCCAAATACCAACGCTATCGCGTTGTATCAAGGCCAATCTGGTCGCGATGTTTTCACTTATACGATCTGCGATAACGGCTTCTTGACTTCCAACACGACTATTTCAATCACTGTCTGTGGCGAAGGTTCGCTACCGCCTGTAAATCGGCCGCCGGTGGCCAACAATGATGTTCGCGAAATTTGCGAAGATGATTTGCTTACCAACGGCCAAGCCATTCGCGGCAATGCCCAAGGCGATGCTAGGGACACCGACCCCGATGGTGACGCTTTAAAAATTGCTGGCGTCGGTAGTAAAGATTCGACTGGTAACCTCACTGGCAATGTAGGCACGGCAGTGGCTGGCCAATGGGGCAGCATCACTATTTTGAGCGATGGCTCTTACAGTTATACGCCAAATGCTGCGGCGCAAGGCCTAAAAGATGGTCAAAAGGTCAGTGATGTGTTTCGCTACACCGTGAGCGATACGGCTGGCCTTTTAAGCACTGCGTCAATTACGATTAATTTATGTGGTTTAAATGATGGCCCCGTTGCTCGCAGCGACACTAGAACGGTCTGCGAAGACGACACTCTGAATGATGGCAAAGCCATCGCTGGAAACCTTAACGGCGATGTTGCTGATAGCGATCCTGACGGTGACGCTCTTAAAGTTCAAGGTATTGCTGCCGGAGACTTGGGCGCTGCAAGTATCAGTGGTGGCGTGGGAACAGCTATCGCGGGCACATGGGGCAGTATTACGATTGATCGAAACGGAAACTATATCTATCAACCGAACGCTGCTAGCCAATCATTGTCGGATGGTGAAACGGTAAAAGACGCATTTACCTACACGATTTGCGATCCTTCTGGCGCAGTGAGCACTGCCAAAATTACGATTGAGGTGTGTGGCCAAAACGATGCGCCAATCGCTAAAGATGATATTCGTACAACGACGCCAACGACGACTATCACCAATGGCGGTGCCATTACAGGAAATACTTTTGGTGATACCAAAGATGGCGATCCCGATCGGCGTGATGTACTAACCGTCGTTGGGGTTCGCCCAGGTACAGAAGATCCAAACTGCTTACCAGCAGCAACTGGGGGCATACGTGCATCGACAGCCGAACAGGCCAATGTCAATAAGCCAATTGAGGGCACTTACGGCTCCTTAACTTTAAAGCCCGACGGCACCTACACCTACCAACCCAATGCAGCTGCCCAAAACTTACCGCAAGGGCAGAAGGTTCAGGACGTGTTTACCTACATGGTGTCTGATGGCAAGGGCGGTAGCGATTGCGCGCAAATTACGATTCGAATGGAGGGCACCAAAGCTGCACCGCCTGTCGTTGTCCCTCCTGTAGTTGTTCCACCAATTGTGACTCCGCGTGTTGTTGAAGCGCCTCTCGCGCCATTAGTTGTTGTGCCGATTGGCAGAACAGCGACCTCGAGTACCTTAGTCAATGCCGTTCCGGTTGTTGCACCGCTATTCCTTTCTAGGCCAGCACTTGCGTTAGGCTCGGCTGTGATCCCAGAGCAAGCCGGAGCGCTTGTTGCTAGCCCATTTAGCGAAACGCCTAGAGTGGTTAAAGGCTTTGTAGAAGAAGCCCCTCCAGCAAAAGAAGATTGTGTACCGGTTCAAAAAGCAGCTGCTAAACCCGGTGACAAAGTGGTACCGAAAGTAAAACCAAAGATTAAACCAAGCATCTTTACGAGTGCGGTTGAAAAGCCAAATAAGAGCTTTAGTGAGCAGGTACAAACGGCTGCAAAACGCTTCAAGATTCCAGCAAAACTAGCGCCTCGCATTGTTGAGAAAGAGTGCTAACCGCCGACGCTAAAGCTTTTCAACTTCCCGCCCAACGCATTGGTGCAGACGGGAAAACCCATGTCGATCTTAAAGCTATTGTTTGGCTGGCCTTACCCTTCATATTAAACTCGGCCCTCAATGCGGTTCTCAATCTCACTGACACCTGGTTTATCGCACAACTGTCTTCCCAAGCAACAGCAGCCATGGGCGCGATTTACTGGGCATCGCTCGCCCTGATTATCTTCTTAGGCGGCATTGCAATTGCGGTACAGACCTTTGCTGCCCAGGCCATTGGTGCCAATAGCAAAACCCGAGCCGCTCATTGGTTATGGATTGGTTTGTATGGAGCGCTATGCGTCGTGCCCTTTTTCTGGCTCGCTGCTTGGCTAGGGCCGTGGGCATTACAACGAGTTGGCCTAGAACCTGCAATCGCCCAACTTGCCATAGAGTATTGGCAACCCCGTATGTGGACCGCCCCCTTCGGCACTGCCCTGTGGACGATGCTCTCGTTTATCAATGGCATTGGCAAACCGAAGGTTTCGCTCATTATGAATGTGGTGGTTGCAATCGTGAATGCGTTGCTCAACCAACTCTTTATGTTTACCTGGGGAATGGGCATGGCAGGTGCAGCCTGGGCAACCGGCGCATCGCTATTGATTGGTTTGCTTGGTACAGCGCTGCTGTTACGCTGGCCAGGTTTGTTCGACGATTACCCTTTCGCGAAGACTTGGCGGTTCCGCTTCAAAAGCCTTCAATCTGTCTTTAAGCTCGGGTTGCCGACAGGATTATTCATAGCGTTTGATTTAATCGCGCTGGCTTTTTTTCAACTTTATCAAACGCAGCTAGGCGCCGTCGGTGGAGCGGCAACACAAATTGTTATGATGCTGACCTCCATTGCATATATGCCCGCGGTCGGCATTGGCAATGCCGGTAATACGTTGGTTGCGCAATCGATAGGCGCGGGCGATAAACAATGGGCTGGAAAATTAGGCAACGTTTCGATTGCGATGGCAACCGGTTATATGGCAAGCGTTGGCATTTTGATTGCCTTACTGTCACCTTGGCTAATGAGTGTTTTTGTCTCGCCTAATGACCCACAGGCGAGCGAAGTCATTCGCTTAGGCATCACATTGGCATGGATTGCGGCGGCCTATCAATTCTTCGATGGCTTAAACATTTCTTCCGCATTTTGTTTGCGTGCTGCTGGAGATGCTAAAACACCAGCCTTAATGCTCGGTGGTTTAGCGTGGTTTGTATTTATTCCGTTAGCGCAAATGCTCACTTTCGCACCGGGCAAAACATGGTTTAGTTGGTTGCCGGGTTTTGGGTTAGGAGCAGTGGGCGGCTGGATTGCCGCCTGCATTTATATTGGTTTACTCGGTACTATATTGTTTTGGCGCTGGCGATCCGGCGCTTGGAGACAGATGAGTCTTCGTTAATCGAGCAACTTGGCTAATCCGATGGCTAGATCATTCATGAGATCTTGGGTGTTTTCAAGGCCGATCTGAAGTCGAACTAACGGCCCTTTTTGCCATTTGTTCTGTGTGCGAAAACTATCAATTCGCGCGGGCATGATTAAGCTTTCATAGCCGCCCCACGAATAACCAATCCCAAAATGTTCGCGCTTATCGCACAGCAAAGCCATTTTTGCCCAACGTTGATCAGGCTTTAAATTTTCAAACAGCTGGGCCTTCAACTCAAAAGCGAATAAACCACTAGCGCCGGTAAAGTCTCTTTTCCACAATTCGTGTTGGGGATGGTTGGGTAGAGCAGGGTAAAGAACGCCTTCTACGGCAGGATGACTTTGAAGCCAACGAGCAATTGCCAACGTAGTTTCTTGTTGTTGCTGCATCCGTACCGCAACTGTTCGTAGGCCTCTTAAAATCAAATAGGCATCGTCACCACCCACGCACACACCCATAGTTTTTTCCACCTGCCAGAGCTTTAGCCATAAGTGATCCCTTACAACCACTGCACCCATCAGCACGTCGGAATGCCCACTCCAGTACTTCGTTAACGGCAAAATTGATACATCGACGCCCCAATCAAAAGCGTTGGCAAACATCGGCGAACCCCAAGCGTTATCAATCATGGTGATGACATGGTCATCGCGCTGCCGCTGGGTATTGAGGTTTGCGATCATCTTACAAATCGCTGGTACATCTTGAATCTCAAAGGTATAGCTGCCTGGGCTTTCCATGTAGAGCACGCGAGTGTTAGTCCGCACTAACGCTACAATCTGCTCAACAGAGGCGCTGGGCGAGTAATAAGTAGTCGCGATATTCATCCGTGCCAGAATGCCATCGCAAAACATCCGAGTAGGCCCATAGACCGAATCAATAACAAGTACGTGATCGCCCGCTTTTAAATAAGCCAGCATAGCGGTTGCAATTGCATTCAACCCTGACGGCATGAGCGCAGCTTTAGTCGCATGGCCTCGCCCTTCGATAGCAGCTACCGCATCCATCAAAGCAATCGTTGTCGACAAGCCAACCGTGCCGTAGGTCGAACCGTTGGTCTCGCCGCGCATGCTCGCTTCACCGGCAGCAAAGGCTTCGGCAATTGAATCAAACAATACCGTTGAGCCACGTTGAATCGGCAAATTGACCGTGCGAATTTTTGACTCGAAGCTTCGAGCGATATGGGAAAGCTCGGTGGCGAGGGAGGTGGTGTAGGTGTGGTGGGGCGCGTTATCAGACATCAACAATTCCTATCGAATCAAACCCGGAACAAACGGGGCTAGCCTATCGGTGTATTTTTTAAGCATGGAAAGATCGCCTTTGCGCTCAAAGGGAATCGAAAAAGGAATCGAAAAGGGGCCGTTATTCCAATTAGCAGAACCTTTCAGCGAGTAAGTCAACCTCGTAAGGTCTCGAAGATTCACTTGCCTTAATATGCCAATTAAATGACTAGTACCCATGGTGAATTCGATCGGTACCTGAGCAGCCCCGTTTTTTGGCAGACTAATATCTTTCAAAGCTGCCCCAGTACCGACCGCAGTTTCCAAGACATTCAAATCGAACTTCATATTCGATAGCGGGATATCGACATCATTGGGGTTTTTAGCGGCCACGGTCACCACGAACTTCACTTTTTCAAAATTGAACTCCGACACCGATAAATCGGAAAACGCCAATTCTGGCGATTTCAAATTCATAGGCGGAATAACACCGCAACTATATTGAAGTAGCGCAACACCACACAAACCCGTCGCCAACAAGCCCAGACCAACTCTTCTCGAAACCTTCAATGCTTAACTCCTCAAGCTAGGGATTCACGGATAATGTGGATTATGACTCTATCCGAAAGGTACCGGCATGCGCTTATGTGCGCGTTATTTGCTCCTGTTAAGACCAACGCCTGAATTCATTGTTTGGTTGGCAGAAAAAACTCCCGTGCTAGGCTGCCCAACCATTGAAGAGGTTGGCGAAGACTCACAAAGCTTTTTACTTCCTGTATTCGATGACCGAGCACATGCGGAAGCTTGGGTTTTAAAGAAATGGCGTTTCTTTCTCGAACAACAGCTCCTTGAGTGGGTACCAAACAAACGACGATGGCCGAAAAAAGTTGATCGCGTTTTGTTTTCCAATTGGTTTACACCAGAGATCCACGAAATGGTGTGGGACTTAACAACTGAAGGAAGTTTAGAGGAGCAGGCAGATTAACCAATATTGATTATGATTACGGCATGAAAACCGTATTTATTGATGGCGAAGCAGGCACCACCGGCCTGCAAATTCGCGAGCGCTTGGCTTTAATGCCAGACATTAAACTCTTGTCGATTGCGCCTGAACGCAGAAAAGACCCTCTAGCCAAGCGCGAACTATTCTCACAAGCAGACCTCACATTGCTGTGCTTGCATGATGACGCGGCAAAAGAATCTGTGGCGATGATTGATGACATCGGTAAGACTGGCGGCAAGATGCCTAAGATTGTCGATGCCAGCACTGCACACCGAATCGCTCCGGGCTGGGCTTACGGATTTCCGGAGCTCAATGCAGCACAAGCAAAAGCCGTAGCAAATGCCGATCGGGTAGGCAACCCCGGCTGCTATCCAACCGGCGGGCTTGCGTTGCTACACCCACTAGTTTCAGCGGGCTTATTGCCCAAAGACTACCCTATAGTTGTACAAGGCTTTAGTGGTTATTCGGGTGGCGGGCGGCAAATGATTGAATCGTATGAAATCAATGATCCTGCCAAGAAAGCGCCTCCGCTCGATGTCTATGGCTTAGGTTTAACTCATAAGCATGTGCCTGAGCTTTTCCATTACAGTGGCCTAACCCGTAGGCCGATTTTTTTACCTTCAGTGGGCAATTTCCACAGCGGCATGGTGATTGAAATTGCATTGCATATGGACCTACTCAACGGGGTGCAGTCGGCAAAACAAATCCATGAATGCTTGCGTGCGCATTACGCATACGCTGAATGGGTAAAAGTCGTTGCTGCCACCGAGAGCGGCCGAATCGAAGCGCAAGCACTCAACGGTACGAACCATATGGAGTTAAGCGTATTTGGCAACGACGCACTTAAACAAGTGGTGTTGATCGCAAAACTCGACAATCTTGGCAAAGGTGCTAGCGGTGCAGCAGTACAAAACATGAAGCTTATGCTGAACTTATAGGTAAGCGTAAATGCAATTGAGGCAACAGTGCTCGGTTTTCATTGCATCACTCGCATTCATCGTACTGAGTGGTTGTGCAAACGTTAGATGTTGCTGGTTTTGCCAAGCTCGCCAAAACACTGGACCCGAATGCCGCTGTCTTAAAGTTGGCTAACCCAGCGCCTAGTCAAGCGGTCGACTGGCCCTATGCACCACCCGAAAATATCCCGACCGTGCTGCACGAGACCGAACCTCTTTCGGATGCCAGCCTAATAGTGCCAATACGTACTTTGTCGAAGAATTACGTAAGGCGATAGCCGATTCGTCGAGGAACATAGACACGGCATTTGAGATAACCAAGCGCAATGTAGAGCGTAAAGAAGTGATGATGAAGCTCGCGCCACCATCGAACCCTCAAATTAGGATTCCACCTTCTCAGACTGAATTTGCTAGAAGGCCATTCAAAGAATGGTTGATTCGGTGACACACTAGGGTTTCCCCTATATGAATATTACGTGACAATCTAGAGTGGTTTACCTACCATCAGCGCTGATGCACCCAAGCGGTGCCTCATGCTAACTTTTGGGTAGCGAAAGAATTTGATTGAGGAGGACGGCGGAGACAGCCCCGGCGGCATAAGAAGTAGATTGAGGAAGACTCTAATGAGCATCTCAAAGCCGCTGTGAAGAAATATTAAAGCGCTTGTCAGCGCAGCAAAGAACTCAAAAGGTTCTTTGCTGCTAACTGGCAAGCGCGATTTGTTTTTCGCGCTTGCTAATTTCGGTACCAACCGGTACTAGCCGTTACTTGCCATACAGATAAGTTGGCAACCAAAGCGTAAGCTGTGGCCACAGATACATCAACACCATACAGATAATCACGATCAACATGTAGGGCATCATGCCGGCGAAAATCTGATTGATCGTGACATGGGGCGGAGACACCCCCTTCAGATAGAAGGCTGACATTGCCACCGGAGGCGACAGGAACGCCGCTTGCAAGTTCACGAATACCAATACACCCCACAAAATCGGGTCGATACCAAAGTGTGGCAGGAGCGGCAAGAAGATAGGCACGAAAATCACGATGATTTCAGTCCACTCTAGCGGCCAACCCAATACGAAAATAATCGCTTGTGAAAGCAACATGAATTGGATCGGTGTTAAGTCCATCGATAGAACCCAAGTCTCAACCAAACGCTGGCCGCCAAGGAGAGCGAACACTGCCGAGAAGAGCGCTGATCCGACAAACAACCAGCACACCATCGACGTGGTTTTGGCAGTTAAAAATACCGCCTCTTTGATTTTCTGGAAGGTGAGAGATTTCGATGCAAAAGCCATCAAAAACGCACCAGCTGCACCGACTGCTGCAGATTCAGTCGCGGTCGTAATACCGAATAGAATCACACCGAGCACCACAAAAGTCAGAATGGCGAGTGGCAAGAGCGATGTGATTAACATGGATAAAATCTCATACTGCTCGGCGTCGAACTTCCAGTAGTAATACGCCAACAGTGCTGCGCTTAAAGCACAGGCAATTAAAAATCCCATGTAAAAGTCATCAGGAACAGCGCCTACTTTTTGCACGTTCGTTGCTTCACCAGCACTCATGTCTTTTAAGGGCTCATCAACTTCGACTTTGGCTTTTTCGGCAGGCTTCTCAGAATCCGGTGGCACAGACACGCCAGCGCCTGGTGGCTCTTGAACGCCCTTATCGTCAGAAGGCGGCTCTTGCAAACCACCCGCTGCTGGAGCTTCTACTTTCGCAGCTGAAGAGCTGGCTGGCG
>JAYWIG010000353.1:0-5895 GCA_043789035.1 Betaproteobacteria bacterium | reverse complement strand
TTGACTTTAAAGCGCTGTTATCGGACCACACTCTGGCGCTTCTTACCGCTTGGCTAGGCGAGCAGCAACGAAGATCTCTACATCCTCAAAACAACAACGTCCATCAAGATCATGGGCTTGATGTGCTTTTTGAAGCGCTCGCTCAAGACATGCTAACCATGAATGAAGCGAGAAGACTAGACTGGCATAAGCATCTTGATTGCGAACATCGACTAGAACCCCAATCTCAGCATTCATTATTCGATCGTGATGCTCGCTTCCCCGATTTTTTAAACCAACTACGCCTAGCGCTCAAGCACGACTTAATTAGTGTTGAATACTATGGACGAATATTACGCAGCATTGATCTTCGAGAACAAGCGATCGAACAACGGATGGCGGCTCTCATAGAAGGTTGTTTGGATGCTCCCACGCTCAGCAAACTATTAGAAGCGAAATGCGGCTTGCATCTAGGTTGCTACAACTGGCTCTTAGCAAGCGCCAAACACGCCAGCGCACGGGCTCATGCTTTGCTCAGGCTACCAACTTTTGCGTCTTATTTGGCAGCTCTACTAACACCCTTAAGCGCGTTAGAAGAAGCAGGTCAAGTGCCGCTTGGGCCCGCCGTACTTTTACAAAGAGCTATAGACGCTGGCCAGGATAGGCTCATTATCCAAACCTTGGCCCAAAACTTTGGGGCTTCAGAAAACACCATTCGTAAATTTTGGCGAGACGCTCCAAAATATCTCGGGCAACCACCCGCTTGGCAAATTTTAGAAATCGTTCAGCAACTCGATGATCTTACAGATCGATCTTGGCCAACCACACCGGGCCAATGGCAACAGTTTTTAAGTGGCGACTCTTAAGCTGAGAGATTTAAGAATCTAAATGGACGGGCTGTCGCGCGAAATTTGACAGAAATGCCCGTCCATCACTTTCACCCAGCTCATAGGTCTGCTCCATCCTATCGACCGATGTGTAATCCCAACTCGACGCCACGACAGGCTGTGATGGCTGAACATAAGTGCGACCATCTCGCATAAATACCGGCGCATGCTTTGGATAACGACGAGTTGCCAGCACCAGCATTGACCCACCTGTCGAATCGGCCGATGCAACCGGAATATTGTCCACTAATCCACCGTCAAGCGTCGCTTCCCCGTCTCGATACTCAAGTGGCGTAAAAGGCGGAGTACAACTTGAAGAAATAATAAGAGAAACCAGCTCGTCTTCAGTTTTGCAATCTTGCACACGAACAAACTCGCTACGAAAACCTAACTTGCTGCCCCATGTGGGATGCAAAGGCCGAAGCCAATGCTTCTCTAAGTTGTAAGCAGATATACCCACCAAAGTACCCGTTCTAGGGCCAAGCCAACCCGGAACTCGGGAATACACGATCCGAATTTCTGGTGCACTCCAGAGCAACTGCTTAAAGGAATCACCTCCCAAAAGTTTTTTCATGGCCGTACGATAAATTTGGGCGTGTGGAAACACTTTTTTATCCCGGCTAAAGCTATTTTCCCAATGCGCATTCTTAACGACCCCTGCTAAGGCCTCACGATAATAGGCAAGGGCTCGGCGACTCTCGTTGGCATACAGCAAACACGCGGTCGCAGAACCAGCGGATACTCCAACAATTACTCTTGGGCGCAGCTCTATCGCTGGGGCAACCACATCCCAAAATCCCGCCTGCCACCAACAGCGATTACCGCCGCCAGCAAATACCACTTGTTCAAACATTCATTGCCCAAAATACTTTCTTCAAGTTCTAAAAACACAACCTACAATTCTAATTAGGCAAACTTCAGCGGAATCGAATGACAGATCGAATTAAAATTATCGCAACCGGTGGGACCTTCGATAAGGTTTATGACCCTATTAGCGGCCAATTAGTTTTTAACGAAAGTCACCTGCCGACCATCGTAAAGCAATCTCGAATACAGCCTCAGCCTAACATTGAAACAGTCATGTTGATTGATAGCCTTGAAATGACCGAGCTTCACCGCCAACAAATTCTGGCTGTAGTAATAGCAGCGACGGAGACAAAGATTGTCATTATTCACGGCACAGACACCATGACAGAAACCGCAAAAACTTTAGGGCAAGCAAACCTGACAAAAACTATTGTCCTTACTGGAGCTATGGTTCCCGCTGATATCGTCAATTCAGATGCACAGTTTAATTTGGGCTTCGCGCTCGGGTGCGCATACACATTAGCCGCAGGAACCTATGTGGCAATGAACGCCAAGGTACATGCTTGGAATAAGGTTCGTAAAAATAAAGAACACGGTTTTTTTGAGAGCGTTAATCTATGAGTTTTTCAGCTAAACAATGGCTAGGCGTACTCTTTCAGTCGTGTACGTTGGTCATAACCCTTGCATCAAATGGCTGGGCACAAGTACAGCAAGGATTGCCTGCCCAGGTCAAACCAGACTTTCGATTTTCCAACCCTGACTTGCAAAACCCAAACAACCAACCTATTGAAAAAGACAACTTCGGACGCCCAATCAAAAGTGTTACCGATCCGAAGGATTTGAAAAAAAATGCCGACAGCAGCAAAAAGAACAATGCGCTAAAGGATGAGTTTTCGTCCGGGGTGCGTTGCTTTAACTGTGGAACAATCGTCTCGGTTATTGAATCAAGAAAAAAAGCCAAACCGGTATGGATGTCGACAACCGACCCAAACGATGCAACAAGTTCAGAACAAGCGGCCAAAAACGCTGAAAGGATTGCCGAAAAAAACTCTGAAAAACATGAAAGCAAATCAAGTGATGAGTTTCAAAAATATTCCAGCAATCCAGTAAAGATGAGTGGAACGTTAGCCAAGCCCAGCACTGAGGTGACATTGCAACGCAAATTAGGCTTCGAGACTATCGTAAAAATGGACGACGGCAGCATAAAAACCGTCGTAACAGCGCTCCCACCCGCCTATAACATTGGCGCCAAAGTGAGAGTTATCGGCAATAGTTTAAATCCACGCTAAAGCCCATCGAACTTAACCAGATCACTTTCCAATACAAAAGCGAGTAAATATTTCGCCTAGTAAATCATCGGCAGAAAACTCACCGGTAATCGACGAGAGTTGGTCTTGGGCAAGACGGAGCTCTTCAGCCAGCAGCTCTAGGCCAACGCCAATGACGCTTTTCCCAGCCGCCAAAAGATGCTGTTGCGCTTGAATCAGATGTTCATTGGCCAAACGCATGGCTACCAAGTGCCGCTCACGGGCAAGATAAACACCTTGGCCTTGCTGCCAACCGGCGAGAAGCAAAAGTTTTTGACGCAATGCATCTAAGCCTAGGCCCTGCTTGGCAGAAAGTTTTAAGAAATTTTCTCCAACTGGCAAACCTGCAAAAGCCTGATCATCGAGAAGATCGACTTTGTTAAAAACAACCAGTCTGGGTACTTCAATAGACAAGCCAAACAACCCGTCAAATACAGTGGGCAGCTCCGCGCCGGTTACCTTGCTCGCGTCTTGCAACCAAATGACAGCATCCGCTTGCGATATGGCCTGTTTGGTTCTATCAATACCAATCTTTTCGACTTCGTCATCGGTATGTCGTAAGCCAGCTGTATCAATCATGTTGATTGGAACACCTTCGATCTGAATCATTTGAACCACTTTGTCGCGAGTCGTACCTGCAATTGGAGTAACGATGGCGACATCAGACCCTGCAAGAGCATTCAATAAACTAGACTTGCCCACATTAGGTTCACCCATTAACACCACCTGCATACCCTCTCTTAAAAGAGCTCCTTGAGTTGCTTTTGCAAACACAAGGTTCGCCTGCTCGCATATAGCCGCCAGTTTTCCCTGCGCATCAGCGGCTTGAAGAAAATCAATTTCTTCATCGGGAAAATCAAGCGTTGCCTCCACCAACATTCGAAGATTAATGAGCTGTTCCACTAGGGCATGAATTGCTGAGGAAAACTCTCCAGACAGTGAACGAGCTGCCGAACGGGCCGCTTGCTCAGTTGACGCATCAATCAGGTCGGCAACGGCTTCGGCTTGCGCTAAATCAATTTTGTTGTTTAAGTAAGCTAGCTTAGTAAACTCTCCTGGTTCTGCGAGCCGAATAGGGTGCTGTGTAGAACCGCACGCTAGCACTGCCGCAAGCACCAACTTCAAAATTACCGGGCCACCGTGACCTTGAAGTTCGAGGACATGCTCTCCGGTATACGAGTGAGGAGCGGGAAAGTAAATTGCCAGCCCTTTATCTAGATCTGAGAAATTCAAATACGTTGCTTTTCGTGGTTCCAGTTCCATGAGTAATCGCCCAAGCACATGGTTCGCAATCTCATTTAACACATCTGGTGTGGGGGACGATACCCGCACCACACCCACCCCACCACGACCAGGTGCGGTTGCTACGGCAGCAATTGCTGAGCTCAAGCTACTTCTTCACACCGGCCTCAATGCGCTTGGTGATGTACCACTGCTGGGCAATCGAGTACATATTGTTCACCAACCAATACAACACTAAACCAGCAGGGAAGAAAAAGAACATTACTGAAAACACAATCGGCATGATCTGCATCATGCGAGCTTGAATCGGATCTGGTGGTGTTGGGTTTAATCTCATTTGGATAAACATCGTGCCAGCCATCAATAAAGGCAAGATATACCATGGGTCTGGCGCCGCCAAATCTTTAATCCAAAGAATCCAAGGTGCATTACGCATTTCTACTGACGCCAGTAACACCCAGTAAAGAGCAATAAATACTGGAATCTGAACCACTACAGGCAAGCAACCTCCTAGAGGATTAATTTTCTCGGTTTTATAAAGCTCCATCATTCCTTGATTGAGCTTTACACGATCGTCCTTGAAGCGTTCACGCAATGAAGTCATTTTTGGTGTTACTGCTTTCATACGTGCCATAGACTTATAGCTAGCGGCCTGCAAAGGAAAGAAAATGGTCTTAATCACGATAGTGAGCAACACGATTGCCCAACCCCAGTTACCCACTAAACCATGCAGGTATTGCATCAGGGCAAAAATAGGCTTAGCGACCGCTGTTAACCAGCCATAGTCGACCGTTAAATCAAGACCAGGGGCAACTTTAGCCATCGCCTGTTGATCTTGGGGGCCAACATATAAACGTGTTTCCAATGTGGTGCTATCACCTGGGGCCAGCTCTTTAATGGGTTGCTTCATTCCTACGGTATAAAGAGCACGATCTTCAATCTTATTCGTATAAAACTCGCGGTTAGTTTTATCAGCAGGAATCCAAGCCGCAACAAAATAGTGCTGAATAATGCCTGCCCAACCATCCATGGCGGACTTTACATACTCGGCTTTTTTCTTCTCAATGTCACCGAAATCGACTTTTTGAAATTTACCCTGCTCCGTATAAATTGCTGGGCCAGTGTAGGTGCTATAAAACTGAGACTCACCCGGCAACTTATGTGTATCTCTAGCTAGCTGCATATAAAGCGCAGGTGCGACCGGCGAAGTACCAATATTGCTTATCTCGTCCTTTACATCGAGTACGTAAGAGCCACGGCTTAAGCTATATGTTCTAGTGAGCTTAATGCCGCCTGACTCGACCACAAATGATGTTGATGCCTTATCAGTCGCAACGCCAGTTGCTGCGATAGCCGCTTGACTCTCATCTTTGACTTGCATCAGCGTCCGGTGATTTGGAAAGGCATTACCCTCCGGTCCCGTCAATCCACTTTGTGCCAGATAAACTTTGCCTGGCTCTTCAGTCAGTAGAACAAAATTAAGATCTTTCTTTTCAGTATCTTTATGCGTCAGCAATTCCGAACGCTTAATTTGACCTCCCAAAGAATCAATACTGAGGGACAGAACATCATTTTTTAACGTGACCAACTTAGATGACGTTTGGGCAGACGTGGCATTAGCCGCCGCCGCTGGGGCTGCACCAGGGATTACCTCGGCAGACGGTTTGGCACTC
>JAYWIG010000352.1:0-5900 GCA_043789035.1 Betaproteobacteria bacterium | reverse complement strand
CCTACCCACTTGTAGGTTGCATGGGCCGCAGCGCCTACACACAACAAACTCACTGTTAGCGTCGATAACAGTAATTTTTTCAGTCTCATAGATACTCCGTTGATAAATGAATCTTTTTGCGGTAGTAACTATAGGTCGAAAGAACTTAAGCCGAAACTACAGCAATTCCATTATGACGAAGGAGCGCATCAATTTGTGGATCACGCCCCCTGAACGCGCGGAAAGAGTCGATAGCCGGTCTACTTCCGCCCACTTCGAGTATTTCACGCAAGAACTTGGCGCCAATTTCTTGCTCTTTTTCGGCTCCTGCTTCTTCGAAGGCGGCATAGCAATCGGCTGACAATACTTCTGCCCATTTGTAGCTGTAGTAGCCTGCCGCATACCCGCCGCCAAAAATGTGAGAGAAGGAATTTTGGAATCGATTGAACGCTGGCGGCACAACTACTGCTACTTCAGCTCGCACTTTTTCGAGTAAGGTTTTAGTCGGGTTGTCACTCGATGCGGCAATCGATTTCCAATCACGATGTAAGCGCATATCGAATAATGCGAATTCGACTTGTCTAAGCGTTTGTAAACCACTTTGGAAGTTTTTCGCTGCTGTCATTTTGTCGAACAAAGCTTTGCCCATTGGCTGGCCAGTTTTTACATGGGCTGTCATGCTTTCAACAATATTCCAATCCCAGCAGAAGTTTTCCATGAACTGGCTAGGCAACTCAACGGCATCCCATTCGACGCCGCTAATACCAGACACTGCAATTTCATTCACTTGCGTCAGCATATGATGTAAACCGTGGCCAAATTCGTGGAAAAGAGTAATCACGTCATCGTGGCTTAATAGAGAAACCTTGGTAGTTTCAGGCAAGCCTTCAGGTGTAAAGGGAGCTTGGAAATTGCATGTTAAATAAGCTACGGGTGTTTGTGAGCGGTGCGGCTTTACTGCGCGGCCTCGGGCATCGTCCATCCATGCGCCAGGGCGCTTGCTCTGGCGTGAATATAAATCGAGATAGAACTGGCCAATGGTTTTTGTCGCTCGTTCGATCTTGTAAAAGCGAACATCTGGGTGCCAAGTGGCCGCAACGTCTGTCGATATTTTTACGTTGAATAGTTTCTCGATTTGCCTGAACAAACCCGCCAGTACCCTTTCCACGGTGAAATACTCTTTCACTTCCGTGTCGGAAAACGAATAGCGCTCAGCTTTAAGTTTCTCGCTGACAAAAGGGATGTCCCATGATTGAAGATCAGTTAACCCAAGTTTTTCCGCTGCAAACTGCTTAACTTCTTCTAAATCTTTCTGCGCTTGAGCTCGAGCTTTTGTGGCGAGATCAAGGAGGAAAGCTTCTACCTGTTCCGGGCTTTCGGCCATCTTGGGCACGAGTGATACTTCCGCAAAGTTCTTGTATCCCAAAAGCTCCGATTCCTCTTGCCGCAAGGACATGATTTCCTGAATCACGGGGCTGTTGTTTAGTTCAGGTTTGTCAGTTGTACCTAAACTTGCCGATAGCTCAGAGGCGCGAACAACATTGGCTTTATATAGCGTTTCACGCAGTGCGCGATTTTCGCCGTATTGCATGATGGGAAAGTACGACGGGAACTGCAAAGTAAAGCGCCAGCCGTTTTTCTCCGCATCGGTTTTTCCGTTGGTTTTAGAACTCTCTCTAGCAGCCGACAAAGCATCAGACGGAATGCCTTTTAGTTGAGTTTCATCGGTAATAATAATTTCAAACGCATTCGTTGCATCGAGAACATTTTCAGAAAATTTTTGCTGTAGCTCCGCGGCTCTGTCGGCAATGGCTGCATAGCGCTCTCTTGGCTCTCCAACAAGTTCTGCACCACCAAGCTTGAAGCCTCGAACTGCGTTATCGATAGCTTTGCGCTGGGCTGTGTTTAATATAGCCCATTCGCTCGATGCTTTTAATAGCTTGTACTTCTCGAAAAGTTTTAAGTTTTGTGAAAGGCTTGTCCAGAACTGAGTTACTTTTGGCAGTTCGGCGTTGTAGGCCTCACGCAGCTCTTTGGAGTCAGCAACGCCATTCAAATGACTCACCATGCCCCAAGCACGGCTAAGCTTTTCGGTACTTTCTTCGATTGGAAGTACGAGCGCTGCCCAAGTAGCCGCCAAGGAATCGGCTGTGGCAAGCTCGACGCTCTTCTGAGCAGCATCGATAAGCACGTCCACCGCTTCTGAGATGAATGCTGGTTTAAATTGATCGAATGGGGGCAAATTGCTGCCCATCGCTAGGAGTGGATTAGTGATGTTGGTCATTGTTTTTTCGTTAAGTTATTTTGTTGTCAAAAGCCGCTCGGCAGCTTCCACGGTATTCATGAGCAGCATTGCAATCGTCATTGGGCCCACGCCACCGGGCACGGGAGTAATAAAACTCGCAACCTCTTTGGCACTGTCGAAATCTACGTCGCCACACAATTTGCCATTTTCCATTCGGTTGATGCCCACATCAATGACCACCGCGCCAGCTTTAATCATGTCGCCGGTAACCATTTTCGCCTTACCCGTCGCCACTACTAAAACATCGGCACGTCGCGTTTGTGCGCCTAAATCCTTGGTCTTGCTATTGCATATGGTGATAGTGGTACCTTGTTGCAAGAGCAGCATGGCTTGCGGTTTGCCTACAATATTGCTGGCACCCACGATAACAGCCTCTGCACCTCGCAAAGCAGGCCCACCCTGCGTTTGCACCCATTCCAGCATTTTCATGACGCCATACGGCGTACAGGGCTTAAATCGAGGGTTCCCCACCATTAATGCACCAGCATTACTGACGTGAAAGCCATCAACATCTTTTTCGGCAGCAATGGCTTCGATTACCGTGTGTGAATCGAGTTGGGCTGGCAGCGGCAACTGTACCAATATCCCGTGTACTGAGGTATCGTTATTGAGTCTTTCAACGCATTCGAGCAATTCGCTTTGTGTGCAAGTTTCACCCAGTTCAATGAGTTCACTGCCCATGCCAGCTTCCGCGCAAGCCTTTATCTTGTTGCGAACATATACCTGTGACGCAGGGTTCGCTCCCACCAAAACTACCACTAGCTTTGGCGTGATTCGCGCCAACTTGAGCTTTTCGACTCTGTTAGCAACTTCTTCTTTAATCGATTTCGACAGGGCAATACCGTCGATTAGTGTGGCGGGCATAGACGTAAACCTTTGTTACAAATTTATTCTGTATTGTAGGGGGCACGCTGGCTTGTGTTACCTTGCGCCCCTCTTACCCAAGTCACCGCCCTATTGAATCGAAGTTTCATCGCAATGTTTCCCCGTAACTCAACATTATTTTCAGTTTTGACGCCTCGGCTGCGAAGTTTGCTGATATTGGCGCTGGTGCTGATGTTTCTACACAGTGCCACCCGCGTTGGTTTGCTCGTGTTTAATGGTGACGCCGCAATTTTTGAGCCCGTAAAGCTCTTAGCGGTGTTTTTTTTAGGACTTGTTTATGACGCAAGTGTGGTGCTATGGTTTTTAGTACCCTTTGCACTATGCCATTGGCTGCTGCCCGATACCCCTAAAGGCAATCGCCTACTGTTTGCACTCAGTATCGTGGTCGCCATGGCTACCTTGCTTAGCCAAGTTTTTGTAAGTGTTTCGGAATTTGTTTTTTGGAATGAATTCTCATCGCGTTTTAACTTTATCGCTGTCGATTACCTCATCTATAGTCGAGAAGTGCTGGGCAATATTCGTGAGTCTTACAACTTGCCATTGATGTTGGCGGGTGTGTTCCTCGCTGCGATAGCGCTGGGCTACCCAGCATTAAAAGCGCAATTTGGGTTATTGAAAACTGCAGGCACTAAGTTTGCAAGGCGAGGGCTGGCTTTCCTAGGTCTTGTGCTTAGTGCTAGCTCAGCAACTTACTTTATTGATACTGATTGGAAGCAAAGCTTGGTGCAGCCTCAGCTAGTGCAGTTAGCTGGCAATGGCCCTTGGGAATTTTTCCATGCATTTCGATACAACCAAATCAACTACGCTGCTAACTACAAAACTATGCCAGATGAGCAGGCCGCTTCTGTTTTGAAAAAGCAATGGGAATCGCGTCCTGGTTATCGTTTAACCAACTCTAAAGAAATGCCTATTGAAAGGGAAGTGTTACCAAGTGGCGCCCAAAAACCTTTGAATCTTGTCATGGTCTCAATTGAAAGCTTTGGGGCTGAATTCATTGAATCGTTAGGCGGTAACAAGGGTGTTACGCCAAACTATGAACGCCTCGCAAAAGAAGGGTTGGCGTTTACACAACTCTACGCAACCGGCACGCGAACTGTACGGGGCTTAGAAGCACTAACACTATCTGTACCTCCCACCCCCGGCCACGCAATACCAATGCGCCCAAATAACGCGAATTTGTTTTCGATAGGAAGTGTGTTTCGAAGCAAAGGTTACGAATCGATTTATATCTATGGCGGCTATAGTTATTTTGACAATATGAAATCGTTTTTCGGCGGTAACGGCTACACAGTAATCGACAGAACTGCAATTGATAAAAAAGATATTCATCATGAAAACATATGGGGCGTGTGTGATGAAGATTTGTTCACTCTATCGCTGCGTGAAATCGATAGCCGCGTAGCCCAAGGTAAAAAGGTTTTTGCTCATGTGATGACGACATCTAACCACAGGCCCTATACCTACCCTAATGATCGTATCGATATACCTTCAGGCACTGGGCGATTAGGTGCAGTGAAATACACCGATTTTGCTGTTGGTAAGTTTGTCGAAGAAGCCAAGAAAAAACCTTGGTTTAAAGATACTGTTTTTGTGTTCGTTGCCGACCATACTTCGATTGCAAGGGGCAGAAGCGATTTACCGTTAGAAAAATACCATATCCCAATGGTCGTTTACTCACCGGGCAACATTAGCCCCGCAAAGATCGAGCAGTTTTCCTCACAAATCGATGTTGCGCCCACCTTGCTTGGTTTACTGAATATCAGCTACACATCGCAATTTTTTGGTAAAGACATTTTGAAAGATGGCCTAGCAAATAGTGCCGCGTATTTGGGTAACTACCAAACCGTTGGTATTGTGGAGCAGGGTAGGGTGGTTGAGCTTAAGCCCAAGAAGTTCGCCAAGGTATATGACACGCAAACTAGGGCGGAACTCGATACCCCTGAGGCCCGCGATTCTTTAGAAAAGGCCGTGGCGTTGTACCAGACAGCATCGGCCAGATTCGCCTCGAAGAAGTGAATCTTATGCACCCGACTTTACGACTCTGATTAGAGGCGCTATAATCGAGAGCTTGGACGATTTGGGGGTATAGCTCAGCTGGGAGAGCGCTTGCATGGCATGCAAGAGGTCAGCAGTTCGATCCTGCTTATCTCCACCAATATTCAAGCGATGTTGCCTACTCTAGAAAAGCAGCGTTGAAAACAGTTTAAGTCCCGTTCGTCTAGAGGCCTAGGACACGACCCTTTCACGGTTGTAACAGGGGTTCGACTCCCCTACGGGACGCCAGCTTATCCCCCGCTGCGATGCGGTAGTGAATTGTCACTACCATCGTAGCGGGGTCGATTTCAATACCCTCAATAATTTCCGCCAGCGCTTGTCGCATTGCCGGTACTTGGCTATCGCTCAATCCTGTAAGAATCTGCTCGAGCGCTAATCTCACCATGGCAGCCGTAATTGTCTTGCGGGTGCTGGCCTGCAGCTTAGCCTGGCGAATTCTTTCAATTTCTTCTTGCAAGTTTGAACGCGTAACTTCCAAGTCTCTTACTCTGCGCAATACCGGTACCGGATCATCGGCCAAGGCTGCCAAGTCCACTGTTCTTCCAATTTGATTGGTCAGACCTGCAAGACGCTTTTCTAGTGATGCTGTGCCTTTGCCCTCGGCAGGTTCTGCAATCGCTTTCAGGCTTGAAATAATGCGTGTCACAGCTGCTTCTGTGACCAGTTCCTGCTTAAT
>JAYWIG010000351.1:0-5904 GCA_043789035.1 Betaproteobacteria bacterium | reverse complement strand
GCGCTCTGGCCAAGCATTCATTGCAATGCATTGGGGCTCAGAATTTTTAGGCGGAAAAACAACATTTGGCGTGAATGGTTTAACTTGCCCCACATTTGACCCAGTTTCCAAGCAACCTGAGCTCAAGCATTCGGCAGTTCGAGTAGAACCTATTAGTTTGCCGTTTCAGCTTTTCGTTTGCGGTTTTGTTCGCGCCAATAAAGTTCTCTTTACGAAGCAGCAGATGCAATTGCTGTTTGCTGAGTTTGAATTTGCTTCCTGTGTTCCCTTTGCTTGCACTGATCAAACGCGCCGTGATGAAGAAGGCCTATTGCTTCGACTTGCTTCAGAAGTTCTACCAGATGCCAACCGCATTAAAGAACTTCGCAGCCATTTGCGAGAGTTGTTCGCTGTAGAGGAAGAAAACCTGATCCAATATAGCGATCCTAAGCGCGCTAGTTTGCGTGAAGCCAGCCTTGATGGGGATGAGCTAAGTTACTGTTTGCTGATTGGTGATCAAGCTTCCGAAGTATGGCTAAGAGAGCTATTACAAAGCAAGGCCCAAGCCGCCAGCATGGGCGCGATGTTACTCGTGGCAAGCCGTGAACCCCCCAAAGGTTTTAAAGGCCAAGGCAAAGTTATTTGTCAGTGTTTTGGGGTCACTCAGACCAAGATTCAAGAAGCACTTGCAACCATGCAAGGCAACCCCCAAGAAAATCTCCGTGCACTGCAAGCGCAACTTGCGTGTGGAACGAACTGTGGCTCTTGCGTGCCAGAGTTAAAGAATATGATTGGAGAGGTCGCCTATGTTTAAAGTGATGCCAACCATGTCAGAAATAAAAAATATCGACCGAGTTCGAACAATGGTCATTACAGCGCTCAAAACCATAGGCCGTGGGCAAGCAGGTTCGCGGTCGATGAATCGTGAACAAAGTCATGAACTTTTTAGCGCAATTTTCGCTCATCAAATTGGTGATTTAGAGCTTGGCGCGATTCTGCTCGCTCTGCGAGTAAAAGGCGAATCGTTAACCGAAATTCAAGGCGCAATGTCAGCCCTGCATCAGGCCAATTGCAATGCAGCTAACCACATCGCTACGGACAAGAGCAAGCCGGTCGTCATTATCCCCAGCTATAACGGCGCGCGCTTGCAGGCGAATTTAACCCCATTGTTGGCGTGCGTGATTGCCGACGCGGGTGTTCAGGTCATCGTTCATGGCGTAGAGCAAGACGACGCCCGAGTCACAAGTGCTGAGGTATTTCGAGATTTAGGCTTGCCGCCCGTGAACAGTTTAGAAGAAGCTCAAGCTTGTTTTGAGCGAAATGTTCCGGCTTTTATTCCTATTCGAATCGCTAGCCCGGCGCTGCATCATCTACTGGAGCTTCGTCGTCGAATGGGCGTCAGAAATATTTCCCACACCCTAGCAAAAATGTTTAACCCTACCAAGCGCCCAGATGCGATTCGCCTAACGGCGTTTACACACCCCGAGTTCAACACTCTGCAGCATGAGTACTTCGTGAATTCGGGCGAAACTGCTTTTGTGATGAGAGCAACCGAAGGCGAGTGCACCGCTAACACCAAGCGCCAACAACCTATCGACTTGGTGAGTGCCGGACAAGTAAGCATTGTTGTTCCAGGGCAGGTGAGTGCTATGCCCTTACCTCCTGCCCTACCTCCAGCCCAAGATGCTGTAGCAACAGCGAAATGGACGCAGTCGGTTTTAGCAGGAGAACGTGAGTTGCCGCAAGCCCTGTCGGAGCAGATTCGCGCGATTTTGGATGTTTGTTATGAATAGCCAGAAATGTGGTTTTGTTTATTTGGTTGGTGCTGGGCCGGGCGATCCTGATTTGCTCACCGTGAAGGCGACCAAAGCAATTGCCAAGGCTGATGTTATTTTGATTGACGATTTGGTAGACGAGGCAGCCCTTCAGTACGCGAAAGCTAATGCCAGAATTCAGTGGGTAGGCAAGCGCGGCGGTTGTGCATCGACGCCACAAGCGTTTATCGAAAAGTTGCTGGTACGTGAAGCGCAAGCTGGTAATACGGTGGTGCGCCTCAAAGGGGGTGACCCGACTATTTTCGGTCGTCTAGGTGAAGAACTGAAAGCGTTAAAGCAAGCCAATATTGCCTTTGAGATCGTCAGTGGAATTTCGAGTGGTTTGGCTGCGGCTGCAAGTGGTGCCATATCGCTGACTCACCGAGACTATAGTCACGGCGTTGTATTTGTGACCGGGCACGCAAAGCCCAATGGTGATGAAGCTAATATTGCCCAGTTGGTGCTTGGTGGTTTTACAGTGGTGGTTTACATGGGCGTGGCCAGAGCCGCAGAGATTAGTCAGCAGCTTTTAGATGCAAATTGCTCCACAAATCTTTCTTGCGCTATCGTTCAAGCGGCCGCCACATCAAACGAACGTATCGTTAAATGTAGTATCAATACTTTGTGTAATACGATTGCGCAACAAAACATTGTTAGCCCGGCATTGCTCGTGATCGGCAAGGTAACTGAAGAAATTCTTGAGCATGGTTTGGCACCTATAATGGTCGACCATGAAACTTTCCACTTCAATCGCCCTAGGGCTCCTCAAACGCTGCGCTAAAGTACGATTCTGTGCAGGTCGTTGATGTTGCTGTGATCGGCGCAGGTGCTGCCGGTCTGTTTTGTGCAGGCATTGCTAATCAACGTGGTGTCAGTGTAGTTGTCATTGACCACGCCGCTAAGCTGGCAGAAAAAATTCGAATTTCCGGTGGAGGGCGCTGTAACTTCACGAATGTAGATGGTGCTGATTATGAGCGCTACCAATCTCAAACACCTCGGTTCGCGCGATCTGCTCTCAAAGCGTATCGCCCAGAACGATTTATTGAGTTGATAACTAAGCACGGTATTGGTTTTCATGAAAAGCATAAAGGCCAGCTTTTTTGCGATAACTCGTCAGAAGACATTATTAATTTACTCATAGCTGAATGCTTAATCGGAAGCGCGGGTAGTAATGGCCCTGTAAAGTTTATGCGTCCCTGTGGTGTTCAAGAGGTTGGCAGAGAGGTTTTAGACGGCCAAGAAATCTTTGCGGTGAGAACAGAACAAGGTGTTGTAAGAGCAAAAAATCTCGTCGTTGCGACTGGAGGGCTTTCTATCGCTCCGATTGGCGCAACAGACTTTGGCTATCGCTTGGCTAAGCAATTTGGCCTATCCATCATTCCGACTCGACCGGCGCTCGTGCCATTAACTTTTGAGGCGGCAATGTGGAAACCTTTTGTAGAGTTAAGTGGCTCCTCACTTCCTGTTTTACTAAAGGCACTGGATGCTGGATACAAGCAAATTGCTGCAACTCCAGCTTTTGATGAAGATTTACTTTTCACTCATAAAGGGCTTTCGGGGCCAGGTGTTTTGCAGATTTCCACATTTTGGGAACCCAATCAATCGATTGAGCTGAACCTTTTAAGAGCGCCTTTAAGCAAGCTTGAGTCGAGCTGGCAAGCACTGAAGGCCAGTCCAGAAGGTGCGAAAAAGACTGTTTCTGGTTTGCTAAGTGATTACTTACCAAAGCGCCTTTGCCAGACATGGATGGATTTACAAGGTATTGATTCTAAAAAGAAATTAGCCGAAATTAGTCGACAACAACTGCGATTGCTGGCTGAATCGCTAGCGCAATGGCGTCTATACCCCTCCGGAACTGAGGGGTTTAAGAAGGCTGAAGTTACCTCTGGCGGTGTGGACACGAAACATCTCGAAAGTTCGAGTTTAGAGGCTAAAAGCGTGCCGGGACTGTACTTTATTGGTGAAGTTGTGGACGTAACTGGGTGGCTTGGAGGCTATAACTTTCAATGGGCTTGGTCATCCGCTTATGTATGTGCGGAAAAAATTACCAGAACAGCGTAAAATAGGATTGTTCGGAGGTTGTACCGGAACTACATTCGGTTTCGGGGTTTCGTAAAAAAAAGCAGTATGCCTACAGCAAAAAAACCATCACGCTTAATGCAAGCGCATCACACAGCCAGTGTGATTTCAGAAAAGCAACTAAAGAGACTTCAGGAAGGCAAAGTAGAAAGTTCACCAAGTGACTACCCACGCTTTGTGAACCCCCAGGTGGCTAAAAAGTTACAAGTCAATCGCGATAAGCTCGAAGCGTTAAAGCTCGCAGCTGAGATGCGCAAGCTGGATGACCCCTATTAGGGTTTTCTATTGCTTACTGACTCAAACGCCTACTTACGCGCTATAATAGAAGGCTTGGCTAAAGGTTAAGGCAGTTTTTGCCAACCTTTCTAACAAGTCAAAATTTGTCGGGTAATGTTTCTGCTGCGGCTTGTACTTCGGTTTGTACTCCAACGCAGGCTTTACCCTTGACGCAAGGGGAGGGGGTGATTTTTTATGCCAATGGTCAGATTAAAAGAGAACGAGCCGTTTGACGTCGCACTGCGTCGTTTTAAGCGTACTCTAGAAAAGACAGGTCTTTTGACCGAATTGCGTGCTCGTGAGTTCTATGAGAAACCCACAGCCGAGCGCAAGCGTAAGAAGTCGGCTGCAGTAAAGCGCCACTACAAGCGAATTCGCAGTATGCAGTTGCCCAAGAAGATGTACTAAACCAAGCCGGTTAGTATTGCTTTTAAGCCTCAACCCGTCCTGCGATTAAAAGCTTGGCGGGTTTTGTTTTTTGTAGCCGCTGCAATTTAAGAATGATAGGACTGTTATGTCTCTAAAAGATAAAATTACTAACGACATGAAAGATGCTATGCGCGCTAAAGATAGCGAGCGCTTAGGCACGATTCGGTTGTTATTGGCAGCGATCAAGCAAAAGGAAGTTGACGAGCGCATCATGGTTGATGATGCACAAGTGCTTGTCATTATCGAAAAACTTGTGAAGCAGCGTAAAGATTCGATCACTGCTTTTGACGCGGCTAATCGTAAAGATTTGGCGGATAAAGAGCGCTCGGAAACCGTGGTCTTGATGGCCTATATGCCCGCGCAGGCAAGCAACGAAGAGATTGCTGCTATCGTCGATACGGCATTGGCTGCACTTAAGGCCGCAAACCCAACTGCCCAAGGTGGTGCTCTTATGGGGCAATTGATGGCGGCGGTCAAACCTTTGTTAGCTGGCAAAGCTGACATGAGTGCGGTATCTGCCTTGGTTAAGCAAGCGCTGTCAAAATAAAGCGGTGATCCCGCAAGCATTCATTCAGGAGCTTTTGTCCCGCGTCGACGTGGTCGACGTTGTCGGGCGCTCTGTGACGCTTAAAAAGGCTGGCGCAAACTACCAAGGCTTGTGCCCGTTTCATAACGAAAAGAGCCCGTCATTCTCGGTTAGCCCAACTAAGCAGTTTTATCATTGCTTTGGTTGTGGAGCCCATGGTTCGGCGCTTGGTTTTTTGATGGAGCATCAGGGCTTATCCTACGTTGACGCGATTAAAGATTTGGCAGGGTCCGTTGGCTTAACGGTGCCGGAAGAAAAGCAATCCTCACCTGAAAATCGTGCCAGCCCCGATTTGTTTGAGCTGATGGCATTGGCTGAAAAGTACTATCGAAATCGCTTGAAAGATTCCCCTCGCGCGATTGAATATTTCAAAGGTAGAGGGTTAAGCGGGCAAGTCGCTGCGCGGTTTGGGCTTGGGTATTCGCCCGATTCATGGCGAGGGTTAGAGAGTGCGGTTCCTGATTATCGCAACCCGGATCTTGTGAAAGTCGGATTGGTAATCGAATCACCTGCTGACGGCGAAAAAGACGAAAAACGCTATGACCGTTTTCGTGATCGGGTGATGTTTCCGATTCGAAATCCGCGTGGGCAAACCATCGGCTTTGGTGGCCGTATTCTCGATAAGGGTGAGCCTAAGTACTTGAACTCTCCAGAAACGCCATTGTTTTCTAAGGGGCGGGAGTTGTATGGTTTGTTCGAGGGGCGAGACGAATTACGGAAGGAAAACACTGCCATTGTCGT
>JAYWIG010000350.1:0-5985 GCA_043789035.1 Betaproteobacteria bacterium | reverse complement strand
GCATCAAATCATCTTCAATGCCGCCATTTTCGTTAAGCAAATACGAATACTTTTGCAAACCAATCGGCCAGTCGTCAAAGTCGATAGGGAGTGCGGCTTCTAGACCTTTTTGCAAACTGGCAATCGAACCATCTTTGGCAGTGATGTGGAGTTGGCCCATGTGAGTGACATCGAATAAGCCCGCAGCGCTGCGTGTATGCAAATGCTCCGCTTTTAATCCGGTAGCGTACTGAATCGGCATATCGAAACCAGCGAACTCCCCCATTTTTGCGCCGAGCGAGCGGTGCAAAGCATCAAGAATAATTGTTTTAATCACAGCGTTCGTAACCTATTGGTAGTCACTGATAGGTGGGCAAGTACACACTAAATTTCTATCGCCTGCCGCATTGTCAACACGCTTTACCGAGGGCCAAAACTTTGCATCACGAATATACGGTAATGGATAAGCAGCAATATCACGTGAATAAGCATGCTTCCAATCACCAGCAATTTCTTGCGCGGTATGCGGCGCACATTTCAACGGGTTATCAAGCACATCAAACTCCCCAGATTTAATTTTCTGGATTTCACCAAAGATCGAAATCATCGCGTCACAAAATCGATCAAGCTCGGCTTTTGACTCCGATTCAGTAGGTTCAACCATCAAGGTATCAGTGACGGGAAAAGACAATGTAGGCGCATGAAAACCATAATCCATTAAGCGCTTAGCAACGTCTTCGGCAGTAACACCGTACTCTGCTTTAAAGTGCCGCAAATCAAGAATGCACTCGTGAGCAACACAGCCATTCTCACCGGTGTACAGTACTGAGTAACAACTCTTCAAACGGTGAGCAATATAGTTGGCATTCAGAATTGCAACCTCAGTCGCATTTCGAATACCGCTTGCGCCCATCATACGAATATACATCCAGGAAATTGTCGTGATTAATGCGCTGCCTACTGGCGCAGCCGACACGCTATTGGCTTCATCGGGTGCTAAATAAGGGTCATCAGTAAGATGCAGTGCAAGGTGCTTAGCCACTGCAATTGGCCCCATACCCGGGCCACCACCGCCATGAGGAATGCAAAAAGTCTTATGCAAGTTCATATGGCACACATCAGCACCGATCAAGCCTGGTTTAGTTAAACCTGCTTGGGCATTCAGGTTCGCGCCATCCATATACACTTGGCCACCAGCGGCATGAACTAATGCGCAAGCTTCAACAATGGTTGCTTCGAAAACGCCGTGGGTTGAAGGGTATGTCACCATCATCGCCGCAATGTTGGCGCTATGGAGAGCGAGCTTCGCTTTCAAATCAGCCATGTCGATATTGCCCTGCGAATCACAAGCAACCACTACGATCTTCATACCCATCATCTGTGCAGACGCAGGGTTAGTGCCATGAGCCGACGAGGGAATCAAGCAAACGTCACGATGGCCTTCGCCTTTAGCGACCAAATATCGCCTAATGGCGAGTAAACCGGCATACTCGCCTTGCGCACCAGAGTTTGGTTGAAACGACACTGCATCGAAGCCCGTAATTTCGGCCAACCAACGCCCCAACTCACGCAGCATTTGCGCGTAGCCTTGGGTTTGCTTGAGCGGTGCAAATGGATGAATATTGGCGAACTCTGGCCAGGTCACTGGCGCCATCTCGCTAGCCGCATTGAGCTTCATCGTGCATGAACCTAAAGGGATCATGGAGTGCACTAGAGAGATATCTTTGTTCTCAAGTTTTTTCATGTATCGCATGAACTCTGTTTCAGAGTGATAGCGATTAAATACTGGGTGCGTTAATACCGCATCGGTTCGACGTAGTGCTGTCGGTAAAACATCAGAATCGACTTGAATGTTCTCTGCGATCTTAGCAACCGCAGCGTTCACATCAACGCCGTTCTGGTCCGTACCGTCCGCAAACAACGCAACAACATCGGCTACATCAGACAAGGTCGTGGTTTCATCAAAGCTAATACCAACCTGTGAATTCGGTAGAACACGTAGGAGAATTTTCGCCATTTCAGCCCGGGTAAGCGCTTGTTTTAAACGGGCACCGGCGACTGAAATATGTATCGTATCGAAGTACACTTCTTGGGCCAGCTTTACGCCAGGAAATTTACTAATTGCGATTGCAAAAATTCTAGCCATCGCGTGGGCACGCAAGGCAATTCGCTGCAAGCCTTCAGGGCCGTGATAAACCGCATAAAACGCAGCGATATTTGCCAGCAAAGCCTGGGCCGTACAAATATTGCTAGTCGCCTTGTCACGCCGAATATGTTGCTCGCGAGTTTGTAGTGACATACGCAAAGCGGCATTGCCTAACGCGTCTTTGGAGACACCAATCAAGCGGCCCGGCATCATCCGCACGAATTCTTCTTTAGTCGACATAAACGCTGCATGAGGGCCACCAAAACCTAGAGGCACACCAAAACGCTGGGCTGAACCGATTGATATATCGGCACCCATTGCGCCCGGCGTTTTAATCAATAACAAAGCAAGTAAATCAGAGCCTACACAGGCCTTTGCGCCCACAGCATGCAGCGCTGCGATAGGTGAGGTGAAATCACGAACGGCACCGAAGGTATCCGGGCTTTGGAAGTGACCGCCAAAGTAACCTTCAGCGTTTTTTTCAATATCATTCGAAGCGCCAATAACGACGTCGAAATCCATCCAACGGGCACGCGTCTTAATCACTGCAATTACCTGTGGATGGGTACCAGCTTCCACGAAAAATTTCTTAGCGCCTGTTTTGCAAGCACGCGCCGAAAGTGCCATTGCTTCAGCAGCAGCTGTCGCTTCATCGAGTAGAGATGCATTAGCCACTGCCAGCCCAGTTAAATCAACCACCATTTGCTGGAAGTTCAGCAACGACTCTAGGCGCCCCTGCGCAACCTCGGCTTGATAAGGGGTGTAGGCCGTGTACCAACCGGGGTTCTCAAGCAAATTGCGGCGAATTGGCTCTGGCGTGATGGTGCCAAAGTAACCAGCACCCATAAAACTGCGGCTCACCTGATTTTTCTGAGCGATAGCCCGCAGTTCATTGAGCGCCTCAATCTCTGTTATAGGCGCTGGTATTGCTAAGGGCATGTCCTGCAAAATCGTTGCCGGTACTGTGGCTTTAATCAATGCTTGGCGAGAGGCGAAACCAAGTGCATGCAGCATGTCAGTTTCTTGTTGTTGGGACGGGCCAATGTGCCTTGCGTGGAACTCATCACGGTTCAACAAAGCAGCAAGGCCTGAGGCTTGCGCGAAGCCGCTTCCGTCACTTGGCTTCATAAGGCAGCCTCATAGGCTTGGGCATTCATTAAAGACGCAATTTGAGTGGCATCGACTAGCTTTAATTTAAAGATCCAGCCCGCGTCGAAGGGTGCTTCGTTCACCGTTTGCGGCGCATCGCTGAGGGCATCATTGACGGCTACAACTTCGCCAGAGAGCGGTGCATAAACATCCGAGGCTGCTTTAGTCGATTCAACCACCACGCACGCTTCTCCCGACTTGAGTACGCGTCCAATGGTGGGCAACTCTACATACACTAGCTCACCAAGCGCATCCTGCGCGTGGCCGGTAATGCCAACAGTAACAGTGCCGTCGCCATTGTCGCGAATCCATTCATGGGAGGATGTATATTTCAAATCAACTGGGTTTGTCATATCAGACATGTGAAGGCTCCATGGGTTTAATCGGAGCCCCCTCTGTCCTTGATGCCTGAGACATTGCGTCCTTCGGCGAACACCCGGTTAAAAAACTTTAACGAGTGCTTCTCTCCAGAGTGCATTTACTGTGGCAGTCCTTTTGCCTGAGAGTTTTCGGGGCGATGCACCTTCGGCGCTGGAATAAACCAGTCTCTCCCGCCACAGTATTGCGCAGGCCTAATGATTCCGGTAAAGAGTCAAGCTGTCAAATGCCACGCAATCAAATGCCACTCAATTCCGCACAATACGCTGATTCTCCATCTCCGTTGTTAAGTCAGTTTTCGAATTACGCAGCCATCTCAATCTGGTTGCAGAATTGATTACTCGGCATCTCGAGCACTCGTAGCGATCAGCAAAATGCCAGCGATGGCGCAAGCAAACGCAACCACGTGAACCAAAGTTAAGCTCTCACCCAAGAACTGCACCCCTACAAAAGTTGCAGCCATTGGCAATGCGATAGTAAATACACCGCTATGGCTTGCGGGCACGGTTTTCAAGCCTGTAAGCCACAACCAAGTGGAAAGCATACTCGCGGCAACCGCGTAAAAAACAAGCAACCCCCAAACCGTCACGCTGACAGCCGAAAAGTCGAACTTTAACGCCTGCCATATACCGAATGGCAACATCAAAGCCAAGCCAATCAAGTTGATTAAGGCGGAGATGCGCTTAGGCGACAAGCTTTTCGTCAGTCGTTTGCCCAAAATGATATAAACCGCTTCGCAACATACGCAGCAGAATACCAATACATTGCCAACCACGCTCATTACACCCGACGCGTCTTTGACGATAGATAAAGAAGCGACTCCGGCAAACGCAAGCCCAGCCGCCAATACCGTCCTACTCGAAAGAATTTCTTTTAAAAACATCCATGAAAAAATAGCCACGACCGCCGGTAAACTCGCCAAAATAACGCCTGAAGCCGTCGCGGAAGTTTGCGACACACCGTAAAGCATAAAAATTGAAAACAGGAAATTACCGAAAAACGATTGCCAAAAAAGGGTTTTCTTGATGGGTGGAGAAAGTCTTTGTGCTGCGCCCAAATCGCCGGGGCTTTTTTCGAATAGCCAAGGCAGCATCAGCAGCGCTGCAATCGCAAATCGAAGGGTGGCGAGCAAAAACACAGGGAATGCCTGTGTTAATGGCTTAGATAGGGCAACATACACCCCTACCACCGCCATACCTGAAAATAGATACGAATAACCTTTTACGTTCATAAAAGTAAATTATCTTTGGTGTTTTCCCTAGTTTAACTTCATTTAAGTTAATAGTAAGCTACGGCGGTGGCGTGTTTCGCCTAAATAAAATTCTGAAAAGCTCGATTATGAATTCGATTGTTGATAAAGCGATTACTGATATTGCCAGTTGGTCTGAGCGCCACGCAGATGTATCAAAAACACCGGAGCCTAGCCGCCACCAAGCGATACTGGCTGCACTTGGCGCGATATTGCCTGCGCGCTGCGTATTACATCAGCAAGAAGATACCCGGCCCTATGAATGCGACGGTCTATCGGCATTTCGTCAATTGCCCATTGCAGTGGTGCTGCCCGAAACCCAAGAACAAGTGCAAGCCGTACTTCGAGCCTGCCACGCCAATGACGTGCCTATCGTTGCTAGGGGTGCAGGTACGAGTTTGAGCGGCGGCGCTATGCCGCATGGCAATGGCGTCGTACTGTCTTTAGCCAAATTCAACAAAATTCTCGAGTTAAACCCGAATGCCAGAACTGCCCGAGTTCAACCCGGCGTTCGAAACCTTGCCATAAGCGAAGCAGCGGCGCCCTACAACCTGTATTACGCGCCAGATCCATCTTCGCAGATCGCCTGCACTATCGGTGGCAATGTCGCGGAAAACTCCGGCGGTGTGCACTGCTTAAAGTACGGGCTCACGGTTCACAACGTTCTTCAAGTCAAAGGCCTGACAATTGAAGGTGATGAAGTCATCATGGGTTCGGGTGCCTTAGATACACCTGGCTTAGATTTATTGTCTTTGGCCATTGGCTCTGAAGGCATGCTCGCGATCACCACCGAAGTACTTGTAAAACTTATTCCAAAACCACAACTCGCAAGGGTTGTGATGGCATCGTTCGATGACGTAATGGCATCGAGTAACGCGGTGGCGAACATCATTGCCGCCGGCATTATTCCTGCGGGAATGGAAATGATGGACAAGAAAACATCGCAAGCAGTCGAGCCCTTTGTAAACGCCGGTTACGACTTAGAAGCTGAAGCGATTTTGCTCGCAGAATCGGATGGCACACCCGAAGAAGTCGAAGATGAGATTCAACGCATGGAAGCGGTTCTGAGGGCCTCAGGTGCAAC
>JAYWIG010000349.1:0-6020 GCA_043789035.1 Betaproteobacteria bacterium | reverse complement strand
CATCAATTTCCGGCTTACGCGCAAGTACGCTGCGTGTGGCTTATGGCACAAGTAAAGGGGCGCTTATTCACCTCACCAAACAGCAAGCGGCTGAGTTGGGCGATGTTGGCATTCGAGTGAACTGCGTTGCACCTGGCCCAGTGCTCACCGAGATGGCAAAACTAGTGCATAGCACATCGATTATTAAAGATTACTTCGATGCGATTCCGCTCAATCGTTATGGCACGCAAGAAGAGATCGCTGATGCAGTGGTGTATTTATGTAGTGAGCAAGCTAGTTTCGTCAACGGGCAGGTTCTCGCCGTTGATGGCGGCTTTGATGCAACAGGCGTTGGCTTACCAACTTTACGCAAAGGTGCAGAAGCAAAGAGAACAGTTAAGAAAGGCGCTAAATGACCACGAACTCCTACATCGTTGGCTGGGGCCACACACCTTTTGGCAAACTTGACAATCTTGATATTGAACAACTCATTCGTGATGCATCACTACCTGCAATCGCAAGCGCGGGCTTAGAACCCAACGATATCGACGGCATTTTCATAGGCCACTTCAATGGTGGCTTCGTTCGACAAGACTTTAGCGGTGCAATGGCGGCAGTCGCCATTCCAGAGTTTCGCCACACCCCCTCAGTACGCTTAGAAAATGCTTGCGCGACAGGTTCTGCAGCTATTTGGGCTGGCCTTGATGCTTTGGCCAGTGGCCGCATGAAGCGAGTGCTGGTATTGGGTTTCGAAAAAATGAACACCCTACCAACTGCGCAAATCGGTGACGTGTTATTGCGCTGTTCTTATGTAAAAGATGAGGGCGATACGCCTGGTGGTTTTGCAGGTGTATTTGGCAAAATAGCGAGTAGTTATTTCGAACGGTTTGGTGATCAGTCTGACGCACTTGCTTTGATCGCAGCAAAGAACCATGCCAACGGCATGCATAACCCATATGCACACATGAAGCGCGATTTCGGTTTTGATTTCTGTCGTCAGCCATCTGATAAAAATCCGTTTGTCGCAGGACCATTAAAACGTTCCGATTGCTCGCTGGTATCAGACGGTGCAGCTGCACTCATTCTTAGTAACGAAATTCTCCCAAACGCAAAAGTAGCCCCTGTTAAATGGCGATCAAGAACTCAGGTAAACGAATATTTACCGCTTTCTCGGCGCGACCCAACGAAATTTGAAGGCGCCGCGATGGCATGGCAAAAAGGCTTGCGTACTGCGGGGGCAACGTTGAACGATTTGTCGTTTGTCGAAACCCACGACTGCTTCACTATAGCTGAAATGTTGGAGTACGAAGCCATGGGTTTGGCGTCTCACGGGCAAGGCGCGAGAGTCATCTTGGATGGTATGACTTCGAAAGGCGGCAAGCTACCGGTGAACCCGTCTGGCGGTCTGAAGTCTAAAGGCCATCCTATTGGTGCGACTGGGGTTTCGCAACATGTGATGGCTGCAATGCAGCTTTCAGGCACAGCCGAAGGTATGCAAGTGCCTAATGCGAAACTCGGTGCAGTCTTCAATATGGGCGGTGCAGCGGTGGCCAATTATTTAAGTGTGCTCGAAGGCGCTTAAGTTGTGGAGTAAAAAGTGCACTCCGCACAAGTGATGAACCTTGGGCGTTTACTCGCTCATACCGCCAAGCTTTACCCTGAAAATATTGCTTTGGTGCATGGCGATCAGCAGTGGACTTGGGCGCAGCTACATGCCCGAGTACACGCCATAGCATTCGCGCTTCAAGGCATGGGTGTTATCAAAGGCGATAAGATTCTGACCCAATCGCGTAATAACTTACAAATGTTCGAAAGCTGCTGGGTAGCATTTACATTAGGCTGCATTTGGGTGCCTACCAACTTTCGATTAACCCCCACCGAAGTTGCCTTTCTTAGCTCGTCGAGTGGCGCCAATGTGATGATCTGCGAAGATATTTTCTACGGCCACATTGATGCAGCCAAAGAAGGCACACCTGAGCTAAAACACATCATTACGATTGGGCAGGCTAGAAAGAACGAACAAAGCTACGAAAGCTTAATAACCAACCACTTAGGGCGTACGGCGACCGAAGCGACCGTCTCTTATGACGACCCGCTCTGGTTCTTCTATACCTCGGGCACTACTGGCAAGCCCAAAGCGGGCATTCTTACCCACGGGCAAATGGCCTTTGTTGTTACCAACCATCTAGCCGATCTAATCCCAGGGACTTCAGAAATAGACTGCTCTATTGCCGTTGCCCCGCTTTCACATGGCGCGGGAATTCATGCGCTACTCAATGTGGCTAAAGGTGCGCGTACTGTATTGATGCCTTCGGAAAAGTTGGAACCCGACACTTTTTGGCAATTGGTCGAAAAACACCACGTGACGAATCTTTTTACGGTGCCGACCATTGTAAAAATTCTCGTCGAACATGCATCGGTTGATCAGTATGATCACTCATCCCTGCGCTACATGATTTATGCCGGTGCGCCTATGTATCGCGCCGACCAAAAACTTGCCTTACAGAAACTTGGTAAAGTACTGGTGCAATATTTTGGTCTGGGCGAAGTCACCGGCTGCATCACGGTTTTGCCGCCCAGCATGCACTCCGCAGACGATAACGATCCGAACGCCCATATCGGCTCTTGCGGTAAGCCACGAACAGGCATGGAAGTCGCTATTCTGGACGCAAATCTTAGCCAAGTAGCCACTGGCGAGATAGGCGAGATTTGTTGCCGAGGGCCAGCCGTGTTTGCTGGCTATCACGGCAACCGCCAAGCTACTGAAAAAGCGCTCATGGGTGGTTGGTTCCACACGGGCGATTTAGGCAAGCTCGATGAACGCGGCTTGCTTTATATCACCGGACGGCAATCGGATATGTACATTTCCGGTGGCTCCAATGTATACCCGAAAGAGGTTGAGGAAGTGCTGCTCAGACATGAAGGTGTCGCTGAAGTTGCCATTGTCGGCATGCCCGACGCAAAGTGGGGCGAAGTTGGCGTCGCCGTAATTGTTCGCAAAGAAAAGCATCCCAATCTCGCGCCTGAACAACTTCTGAACCACCTAGAAAACCGCTGTGCCCGCTATCGCTGGCCTCGGCATTTCGTGTTTTGGCCAGCTCTGCCAAAATCAGGTTATGGCAAAGTTGCCAAAAAAGACATCAAAGCATTATTAGAAGAACAGGGATACGAGTGACGAATGACACAATAACCGCAAGCGTGATAACCACCAACGCATCGCATCGATTAGGCGGAATTTGGCTCAAGCCGCTTGAAATAGTTTCTGCGGTTTTGTTGCTCATTATTTTCTTTCTGTTGTTGGGCGGCGTTGTTTCTCGCTATGTTTTTTCTTATCCGATTATTTGGATCGATGAAGTCGTTTCGCTGTCTTTTCTATGGTTAGCCATGATAGGTACGGCATTAGCCATGCATCGAAATGAACATCTTAAACTTACGGTCGTTCAAGACAAGCTCCCGCCCAGAGTGAAGCAGTTCGTCGAGGCATTTGGCTTAGTAGTGGTGGCCGCATTTTTAATTGCCCTCTTCCCACAAGCTTGGGAATATACCAAAGATGAAATCGCAATTCGAACCCCTGCGCTCGATATGCCAAACGCTTTTCGCGTCGGCTCAATCGCCTTCGGCATTCTGGCGATGTTTGTCATTGTTGCGACTTATGCGATCCGCTCAAATAAGATGATCGATGTCGTCGTCTCCATCATCATCGTTGCTGGAATCGCCGCAATTTGCGCCTATTTTTCACCCCAGCTTCAAACGCTAGGTACATTCAACCTCCTCATCTTTATGGTGGGCTTCGCCAGTATTTGCTTAATTGCTGGTGTGCCGATTGCCTTTTGCTTTGGCATAGGCGCATTAAGTTACTTGGCCTTTTCAACCACAACACCGCTCATGGTGGTGGTTGGCCGTATGGATGAGGGCATGTCTAGCCTTATCTTGGTATCAGTACCGATTTTTGTATTGTTAGGCTGCATTCTCGATACCACTGGAATGGGCAAAGCGATTGTTGATTTCCTCGCGTCATTACTCGGCCATGTTCGAGCCGGTATGTCCTATGTTCTGCTCGGTTCGCTGTTTATCGTGTCAGGTATTTCTGGTTCGAAAGTGTCGGATATGGCAACTGTCGCGCCCGCACTCTTTCCGGAGATGAAGCGACGAGGACATAAACCGAAAGAGATGGTGGCCTTACTCGCCACCGGTGCAGCGATGGCTGATACAGTGCCGCCAAGTATCGTCATGATCGTTTTAGGCTCTGTAGCAGGTGTATCAATTGCCGGTTTGTTCCAAAGCGGTTTTGTCATCGCGATGGTGCTGCTCTTCATGCTGGTCGCACTGGCTCGATGGAAAGCTCGCTTGGAAGATATGAGTAACGTGAAGCGCGTATCGATCAAAGCCGCCGGTCGCTTTCTTTTAATTGCCTCGCCAGCGTTAGTATTGCCCTTCATTATTCGTAGCGCTGTAGGTGGTGGCGTAGCAACCGCAACGGAAGTTTCAACAATCGCTGTTCTCTACGCAATGATTATTGGCAAAACCTTATACGGCGGAATTAGCTTGCGCCAGATCTACAACATGCTAGTTGAGACTGCCGCATTAAGTGGCGCAATTCTGCTTATTCTCGGCACTGCTTCTGCAATGGCTTGGTGTATTGCGCAAAGCGGATTCATCAGGCAACTCACTGACGTCCTAGTCGTGCTACCTGGTGGTTGGATGACCTTCATGGTCGTCACGATTTTGGTGTTCCTTATTTTAGGGTGTTTACTCGAAGGTTTGCCAGCGATTTTATTGTTGGCCCCCATCATGTTCCCGATTGCGAAGAAATTAGGCATCAATGACATCCACTATTCGATGGTCGTCATGGCTGCCATGAACATCGGCTTGATGATGCCACCCATTGGGATTGGCTTTTATCTGGCCTGTCGAATCGGCGAAGGCTCACCCGACGAAGTCATGGGCGCGATCTGGCCTTACATCATTGCGCTGCTATGCGGTTTAGTCGTCATTGCATTTGTTCCATGGTTGTCAACTGTTGCGCTGTAATTGTTTTCTTCGAATTGCGACATGCAAAAAGCAATGTAGTTCGTATAAACTAACCGGCTCAAGTATTCGATAAAAATCAGCTGCACAAATTAGGGAGCAAGCACCTCATGGTTCCAATCAACCCCAACACAGGTAAAGCTCCCCGCTGGAAAATGGCACTCGATATCGAGCGATGCATCGGTTGTCATGCATGCTCTGTCGCCTGCAAAATTGAAAATACCGTGCCTTTGGCCAGATTCCGTACAAAGGTGTATTACTGGGATACTGGCAAATTTCCAAAGACCAAACGTTTCTTTCTTCCTACCCTTTGTATGCAATGCGAAGATACGCCTTGCCTCAAAGCGTGTACGCCAAAAGCGATCAATCGCTTAGCCGATGGCATCGTTCGTGTCGACCCGGATCTTTGCGATCACCTTGGCAATTGCGAGAAAGCTTGCCCCTACGCGGCAATCGGTTGCGACGATAACGACGTGGCAGACAAATGCGATTTTTGCTCACACCGTTTAGACGCCAACATGGAACCGGCCTGCGTAGAGACTTGCCCAGCTGACGTCTTTCATTTCGGCGACGAGAACGATCCAAAATCGCCTTACTCCCTATTCATGGCAAAGCATGGTTCAGAAACCAAGGTGCTAAAGCCCGAAGAAAAAACCAAACCATCGGTTCACTATCGCGGCCACCAAGTTGCCATGGAAGCCAAAATTCCAAAAGGCAAGGTACACGATCCATATAGCTATGAAATCGAAACCTGGGCCACACTTGAATCAACCTTCCCTAAGAAAAAGCGTACGTTGTGGGCCAAGGTAGACCCAGCCAACAATATCACCGAATATCGCCGCCCAAGAGGAGAGGCATAACATGAGTGAGCAAAATAATGTTGCCCAAAGACGGGACTTCATTAAAACCGGCTTTGGTGCACTATCGACCCTCGCCGTCGGCGAAACTATTTTTCTCACCCCGACCGATGCCGAAGCATTCTTCTGGAAAACCAAACCCGAATTAACAGGGCA
>JAYWIG010000348.1:0-6027 GCA_043789035.1 Betaproteobacteria bacterium | reverse complement strand
CAAAACGCGAGATCCGCGTGCGCCTTGGGCGCTGAGCATCGTCTATCGTGCGATGCTCCAAACAGGCGTCATTGCTCCTGCAGCCGGCAAACGGCTGGATGCGCTGGCGTGGACACCGGTTGACCAGATCGCCACGCGCGAAGACATTGCCTTCGACCATCAGGCATTGATTCAGGCGGCAGCACAAACAACCCGCGATGAAGTAGAGAAACTGCGCATCCCGTTTGAATATTTGCCCGCGACATTTACCTTGGGTGAGTTGCAGGCCTGTTGCGAAGCGATTCTGGGTCGAGTGTTGGACAAGTCCAGCTTCAGGCGCAAACTGGACGACCAGCAGATTTTGCAGGTTGTGAAGGGTGAAATGAGGACAGGGCCATTTAGGCCAGCACAGCTATATCGTCCTGTTCCAGCCCGGTGAAACCAGAGCTTTTTTAGCTACTTTTGCTCAAGTTTGTATATGCTCAACCAATAACATATGAGACGGGAACGTTGTGCGTTTCTATAACCACCTTGCGCCCTTCAATGCGCCCCTTTACGTCGGTAGCTCTTAGCGAAACACCTTGGTTCCAGCGCAAGCCAACCAAATCTTCAATCGGGTCTTCGACCAGTACGGGTGTTCCGTCTTTCATGCCTTTAGGTATCAAATAGGCGGCGATTGGTGTTCTCTGGTGGTACTGATAATAAGTTTGAAACGGAATCACCATTGTCCATTCTTGCCCTTCAGAATCCGTTCTTGGATATCTTAGCCGGGCGTCATTCACCAAATCAACATGCCCCGATTCGCTTTGTTGAACGATAGCCAACTTTGAAGAGAGATTGTCTGTATCGTATTCGATCACTCGCACATCCGGCCAATAGCCCATGCCAACGGCACGATTAATGTCAGCAAGCGATCGCGATGTTTTTATGACTTCCAGGCCCTCGGAAAGAGGCCTTGTTTCGCGAGTGTTTTGAAGCGCAAGTCGGTCTTTTAGAAAGATCACTTTATCTGAAGTCGCTGAGGCATGGATACAAGTTTTATCCCACTCGGTTTTACAAGTATCAATCACCGAGGTAACGTCAGCCTCATCAAGGTTGATGACCTTTTGATCGCAAACACTGCAGTCTCTCCATCTGGCCTCGCCTGCGACTGTGATGAGCTGGTTCCACTGCATCGCTTTAGGGCAGTAGACTTCCTTCAGAAATGTACCGTCTGGTGCGTATAGGCTGCTTGTTTTTTCATCGTAAATATATCGACTATTCATTGCAATTAACTATATTTATTTTTTTATATAAATAGCCACGTAATACAAGGTAAGCAGCTACCGGATACAACTGCACTCTTATGGCAAAAGCCTTGAAGTTTTTTTAGCAGTACTGGCGTAATGCTAGCTCATCTTTTACGGTCTCCGCACCACCTTCGCAGGCAGCCGTAAATTAGAGTTAAACTTAGTTTTCGCGCCTTGTTTGTGGAGTTGATTGCAGTGACTTCTGTGTTAGATTCAGAGGCATGCAAACCAAAAATTTTGAACATTGAAATGAATAAGCTAATCGTCGACTTAAAAGAATTTAACGTTGCAATGGAATTGTTTAAGGTTGGCAAATTAGTTCGCAAGCATACAAAGCCAAAGACGGCTATGCTGGCGTTTAACGATGGTTTTTTGAGTATTGAGTACGATGACATCGTTAGCGTTATGCGTGCAACCGGCGACTGGAAGGGCAAAGCACAATTTAGTAGCAACATTGTGAAAGCGTTAACGCTAGTCCCACTTGCTAGCGACCCTGTTGTAGTCAGCTATTTAGACAACAAAATACACATCGGGTCAATGGTAGCGCAGTGCGATTGGGAGTCAGCTAGCCACACGATGATTCAATCATTATGTAACCCGAGCGCAATAGATATATTTGCTATGTGGAGAACTCAGCCAGCCGTGAACTTGATGGCCACCGGTTTAAAACAAAAAAACAAAGCAGCTGAATTAGCTTTACAAAAAGCGACGGCTAAAGCAATGAAAGCACTTGAAAAATTTGAAGTGACGCAAGAGGAATTACTTGCGTTGATTGAGGCAAAGGTAAAAGCGAGGATCGCTAAATAGTTTATTCATGCTGTTGAATCGCCGCGCTGCGTACTGTGCGATTCGCTTGACGAACCGATTCGGCGTGATTTCTCTTGCGCGCACATAGCATTGGCCGGTACCAGCCAATGTCGAACCCTAGGGACATCGGCGCCGAGTCGCAAGTTACTATACGAATAAATGGAAAGGAGTTTGTGATGCATCCAGCGAAGAAGGTTTCGGTCAGTTTCAGAGTTTCCACGCAGAGTAAACAATGCCTAGAGAAAGCTTCAGAACTAGAGCAATCGTCCCAAACCTACGTGCTGGAAAAGCTGCTATTTGATTATTGCCGCTTACACCGTATAGGTGACCAAAGAAACTCAACCGTGGTGAACGCCTAAAAGCGCCCGAAGCAGTAGGAAGAAAATTGGATGAGTAACCCCTCAACGCCCGTATATAAATTGCAACTGGAATCCGTTGGAGCGACGTTTTGAATGCTCTTTCGTCCAAGCGGCGGATAACAAGCCAAATTCGCAGATTGGGTGTGCTGGCGAAGGCCAAGGGTTACGACGCGGCGACTGTTGTTGGTACGGCGCTTGCCCTTTGGTGTGAACTCGACTACCCAGCGCTTGATCCTGCAAAGCTGCCTCAATCACATGCTTTATCCGCAGAGCAGCGCTTGCGTGAGTTGGTCGCAAGTCTCCGTGAACTAAGTTTTCTCGAAGCTGCCTATTGGCTGAGTTCTGCCTATGCGATGCTAGAAGAGGCTGACTATCGAAAGAAATTGGCGATGTTTTTTACACCCGTGTCGCTGACCGAGGGCCTATTGCGCGACTTGGCCGACCGTGGGGTTGATTTCGCAGACAACACGTTTTTCGACCCTGCGTGTGGAGGAGCAGCCTTTCTCGTACCCATTGCGCAACGAATGAGAGCCTCGCTATGTAGCAAGGGTCTTTGCGCAAAACAGGTCCTCGACCATTTTGAAGCGCATTTATTTGGCACCGATCTGGATAACAACCTTTGCGAGTTGTCTAAACATTTTCTTTGCATGACTCTGTATTTCGAAATTAGTGAGACTGGTCGTGTCCCTGATTTCAAAGTCCACGTGGCCGATTCGTTGATCGACTTAACTTCAATGCTCGGGACGATTGATGTCGTTGTTTGCAATCCTCCCTATCGAAAGGTTTCTGCACAAGAACTTGAACCGATAAGGTTCTTGTATGAAGACGTCATCGAGGCGCAACCAAACCTATATGGACTATTCATCGGCTTGTGCGTCCGGCTCATACGAGAGGGAGGTTACGTCGCACTTGTCACTCCGACGAGCTTTTTATCGGGTCAGAACTTTGGTCAACTCCGAACATTTCTGCTACGGAACACGGAAATCGAACACATTGGTTTGGTTAGTTGTTGAATCCCACTCAAAATTGACCCCTTGAGGCCAAATTTTACCGTTTAAAACTGACCCCCTGTTACAACGCCTGTGCGTAATAGTTATGCACAGGGGAAATGGGAGTGATTTCAGTGGGCACATTAGCCAAGATAAGGCGCTTGTTTCATCGAGACAAGCTGACGATAAAAGAGATTTGTCGCAGAACGGGCTTAGCCCGTAATACGGTTCGAGGGTGGCTACGCGAACCAGAGATGGTGGTACCGACCTTCACCCGACGCGAGCCGATCAAGAAGATTGATCCGTATGCTGACACACTAAAGCTGTGGTTAAAGGCCGATTCCGGCCGAGGTAAACGTGAACGTAGAACTCGTTGGCGAATGCATCATGATTTGCAAGCCATGGGTTATACCGGCAGCTACACACGAGTTTGTGAGTTTATTCGGCGCTGGAAGGCTGCTGAAGGGTTAGCGGTTGCAAAAGGCGCATTCATTCCGCTAACGTTTAAATATGGCGACGCCTTCCAATTTGATTGGAGTACGGAGTACACCTTTATTGGCGGTTTGCGTAGGCGCGTTGAATTGGCCCATACGAAGCTTTGCGCCAGTCGTGCATTCTGGTTGACGGCTTATCCATCGCAAGGCCACGAGATGTTGTTCGATGCCCATGCTCGCGCTTTTACGGCGTTTGGCGGCATCACGCAGCGCGGTATTTACGACAATATGAAGACGGCAGTCGATCAAGTGTTGGCAGGTAAAAAGCGCAAAGTAAATAGTCGATTCGAAGCCATGACGGGCCACTACTTGTTCGACCCAGAATTCTGCAACCGGGCTAGTGGTTGGGAGAAAGGAATTGTTGAGAAGAACGTGCAGGATAGACGCTCAAGCATTTGGTTCCGCATTAAAGATCGACGCTGGGCGAGCTGGGCCGAACTCAACGAATGGCTCGCCATTGAGTGCCGTAAAGCATGGGCTGAACTCAATCACCCGGAATACCCAGCGCTAAAAATCATTGATGCATTGCAGGATGAGCAAACCAAACTCATGCCGATGCCTCGGACCTTTGATGGCTATGTCGAACTCATGGCAAGGGTGTCGAGCACGAGCCTAGTACACGTAGAACGCAACCGCTATAGCGTACCCACAGAGTTTGCCAACAGTGCGTTAAGCGTTCGGGTGTATCACGACCGAATTGCGATGGTGGCCGACAGCGGATTTATTGCAGAACATCCCCGGTGCTTTGATCGGTCGCAGACGTTTTATAACTGGCAGCATTACATCAGCTTAGTGGAGCGCAAACCCGGTGGCTTAAGAAATGGGGCACCGTTCGAATTTATGCCAGAACCACTTCGACAACTGCAGGCGATTTTATTGCGCCACGAGGGCGGAGATCGGGTGATGGCACAACTATTGGCGGCAGTCCCCATCCACGGTTTAGATGCCGTGCTTGTCTCGGCTGAGTTAGCACTGGAAAGTGGTAAACCCAGCGGCGAACACGTTCTCAATATCTTAGCCAGATTGAAGAGTGCCGAAATCGACCCGGCCACCTTATTCGAGGATGTTGCGGCAGCCTTGCTTCATTCCACTGCACTGCAGTTGCAGTTACAAGAACCACCATTGGCCAACGTCAGTCGCTATGACGATTTACGGACAGGCACAAACTTTACGAAAGAATCATTATGAGCATGCAAATTATTGCCTCACTAAAAGAACTAAAGCTTCACGGCATGGCGGCCAACTACCCAGAAGTTGCCGCGCTTGCACGGCATTCCGAGTTCACACCCGACACCTTTATGAAAGAGCTGATTCAAAGCGAAGCCGCCGATAGAGTCGTTCGATCAACAGCCTATCAAATGGGCGCTGCCAGGTTTGCAGCACATCGCGACTTGGCCGGCTTTGTGTTTGAAGAGTCGAGTGTTGATGAATCATTAGTTCGAAGGCTTTACAGTACGCAGTTTATTACCGATAAACATAATGCCGTGCTCATTGGTGGCCCTGGCACCGGTAAGACACACCTCGCAACCGCCATCGGTGTGGAGGCAATACAGAAGCATGGCAAGCGAGTACGGTTCTTCTCAACCATTGAACTGGTTAATGCGCTGGAGCTTGAGAAATCGCAAGGCAAAGCTGGCCATCTCGCATTAAGGCTTATGTACATGGATTTGATCATCCTAGATGAGTTGGGCTACTTACCCTTTAGCCAAGCCGGTGGTGCGCTGCTCTTCCACATGCTGTCGAAGCTGTATGAAAAAACCAGCGTGGTCATCACTACCAACCTCGGCTTCGGTGAATGGGGGCAAGTATTTGGTGATGCAAAGATGACAACAGCGTTGCTTGATCGTCTCACCCATCATTGCCACATCGTAGAAACCGGTAATCAAAGTTGGCGCTTCAAGCATTCAAGTGCAAAAGTAAAGACAACACCGGTCATCACCATCAAACCGAAACCTAAACTTAAATCAACAACAGAAAGTGAAGTAACCGACCCACAAATAGAAGCATCTCAGGTAGACTTACCCACAGCCAAAATGCAAGGCTCTAACTAGCAAAAAAAGGGGTCAATTTTAGGTGGTAATTGGGGGTCAGTTTTAAGTGGAATTCAACA
>JAYWIG010000347.1:0-24158 GCA_043789035.1 Betaproteobacteria bacterium | reverse complement strand
TGGCGCTGGCATTTAACGTTAGGTAATCCTCACGCGCTACACGTTCACCAAGCTGCACCACGAATAGATCATGGCCTTTTTGTGTGTGCTTTGTATTGATAATACTGGCGTTAACAGTTTGTGATGCAGTTTTTACCTCAGCAATATGACTAACAAACGCGGCTGATCGAGAACTTCGAAAGGCCTCCGCTGACATTTGGTCAAATCCCGCACGTTTATCAACGCTTAACGATAGACGCGCCTCAAGATCAGTTTTTCCGCCCTCCATTTGATTTGCAATGTATTCGCGGTACTCAATAAGCGTTTTTGGATCGGCAAGAGACTTTTCACGCGCAACGCGCAATGCGTCAACCTCCTCACGCTCTTTAGCAATTTCATCGGCAGCAGTGCTCAAATCTTCTTGAGTTTGCCCAGCAACCAACTTTTTAAGCGCTTCAAGACGGATTTCATCAGCCTTGACAATCTCGGACATAGAAAAACTCGAAGGCCCGTAGCTTTTGCCAAGCGAGTATTGATCCAAAGCAAGCAAATAACGTTGCTTCACAATCTCTGGCTTGGCGTCGTTTTTGTAGCGCATGTAAAAGTACGAGCCACCGCCCTTAAGAAGCTCTTCCTTAGTCATTGAAGCCAGTTCAGCTTTAAACGGCTCAGGATTGCTTGTTAGCGATTCGAATGTGGCTTTGTAGTCAGCAACGCTTACCGTGCCTTGGCGTAGGCTGCGAGATACCTCTTGATGGCGCGTAAACAATGGTAATTTGCTATCGACCGGTGCCACTGGCTTAACTTCCGTTTCGGCTTTTTCCTGCTGTGGCAAATCTGGCTGCTTGGCGCTTTCTGCGGTCGGTTCAATATTTGCGGCCGCAGTAACAACTTGCACGTCTTGTTTGGCCGGTTCAGACTTTATCGGTTCGCTAAAAAGATCAGGACTTTTATTTCCAAGCGTCGCGGTTTCTTCTTGGCTAAACATATCAGCCGTAGCATAGTCTTTAACCTTCGCAGATACTATGCCCGAAACGTCGTTTTCTGACAGACCGGTCAATGTCGACAAGGCTTGTACGTCTAGGTCAGGCGAGATAAATCTTTGCATGACAAGTTTGGCGAATGTATTCTTTCGCCCCAACTGACTGGCATTGCCGCGCTGCGCACCAGAAGACACAAGCGATAGCCCGCTTGTATTAACCGCGTCCACCAAAAAGCCATCAGCAATCAATTGTGAAAACTGGTTTAAATCAGTTTCAACACCGGCCAAGAAAACGCCCGCCCCTGAGCCATACTCTAGGCCAAAATCAGAGATTAAATTCCTAAATCTTCGCGTATTTTCTTTAGTTAAAAGCCGCTCTGGAATTTCCATTGCAGCATTAACTTTAAGCTCTGAATTTGCAGCGATAAGCGTGACATACCCAGGCTTTTTAAGTTCTGATCCAATTTTAGCTAGGTCGGTTTTGCTCAGTATTTTGCGCAACAAAATGCCCGGACGATCAGTTTCTTTCGCTGAAAAATCTTCTTCAACAATAACCTGAGCCCCACGCTTATCAATCTCAGCGTACCGATTGGTGTCAATAATCACATGCCCAAGAAGGCCTGGCACCCGCTGGGCTTGCTCAATCGTCATCGTAACGTCAGCCCTTGACGGCGTAGGATCACCAGAAGGGTGATTGTGCAGAAGGTAATAGCCGTCTGACTTCTGCGCCATGGTGCCCAGATCACCAAAAAAAGCTTTGCGCTTTTCGCCGCTTGCACCTGGCCAACTGTTTGTCACCGAGGGCAAACGGGAGGACACCGCGGTGTGCCCAATCACTTTACCGTCTTTTACGAAGATATAGCGCAATGTCTCGAATCGCGAATCGCGCAATACTTGCGCAGCCGTGGCCAAGTCTTTAGCGCTGCGAATCTGTGAACCTATGAGATCAAACGCCCCAGCACTCTTAATCTGATCAGCGGCAATTGAAGCAAGTACAGAACCTTTCTTAATCCAACCGGCAAGGTCTTCTAATACTTCGGTCGCGTCTTGTTTTGTTGCTTTATTGGCATCTTTTCGAAATGCCAATTTGCGAATAATGCTAGGGATGGCCAATTGAAGTTGGTCGCCAGCTTGAATAAACAGCGGCATTTGTTCACGCGCAACAAGCGCGTTAACGTACTCATCAGGGCCAAGAGGCTTGGTTACTTTGTCGGAAGTTTTAAAGGCGGTTCTTTGCTCTTTAGTTGGTTGCCTGCCTTCATTATCAGTTCGAGCGCTAACTTCGCGTTTTTCGGCGTAGGCTTTTGTTTCTTGCTCGATTTTTCCAATATCGCCAAACTCGGCCTCCAAAAAGTTATTTACTCGCTCGGTGACTTGGCTAAGATTAGCCGGATCATCACCAAAGATGTCGACAGTTTGACGCGAACTGATCTCTTCGTCAATGAATTTTGCAAGGGTTTTTAGACCTTCGCCTAATCGCTTAGGTGCTCGAATGTTGGCCCACATGAACCTGGCCAACTGTTCGGTAAAGTCATCTTGGCCCCACATATCGGTTTGTGCTGCATATTCGTCATAGCGCAAACCACGCGCACGAGCATCACGAATTTTGCCTACGGCATCCACCAATTGAGGGCGAATCTCTAAATCGCCTGCATCATCAATCTTGGCAAAGCTAGGCGCAGCATGCGTCAAAGCATGCATTACGTTCTTTAAATCAGGATCGGCCACATCAGCGGCAATCTCGACTAGCGCCCTGTCTTTATAGGCCTTAGCAAACACGGCATTCTTAAACCGGTCTACGAAAGCACTCGAAAACCGTCCGTTCCGATCTTTGGTGTTTGCGGTATCACCACCCTGGGCCTTGATTGCCGTTGCGAATCTATTGAGCGCATCAGCGTTGTTAGGTGTATCAATCTCGCCATTCTCACCAGGTTCGAAGTCGATCACATCCAATATTTTGGCGTCGTTCTGAGCGCTTTCTGAGGCGGCAAACCCCAGGTTACTGATTGGGTTAGAAATCGCACCAATGTCAGGACGATCATTTTCAACGTCGTCATACACCCGCACTAAGATAGGTTTTTTCTTGCCCTCAATCGCTTCACGAGAAACGCCGTGCATAGCAGCATCAGCAATTAAAGCGTCTTTGTACTTTTTTGCCGTGCCACGATCATAAGATGCTTGCAGGGCGGCAGTACGGCCATTATTGAGCGCTCGAAGCGTACCGTTTTTAACGTCGCCATAGTAGCTCTTGTTTTCTTGCCCATCCACCGAATGCGAAGCAAGCACGTCATCAGCTTCGACGACTGCATACTTTACGGCAATCTTTGAACCATCACCCATTGTTACGCGGTCAGACTTCCCAATATCCGATGCGGCAATCTTTTCGGCATTGCCTTTAACTGAGATCATTGGCGCGGCATCGTTTGGAGATTTTCCAGTCCCTAAACGATCATAGTCGGGATCATTGGCAATCTTATTCATCTGCTCGATACTTGCAGGCCGAGAGCGATCACGGTTTTGCATAACCGGTTCAGATTCGGAAGCAACTACCTTGCCAACTGCCAATGTTGGTTTATCACCTTTTGGTTCGCCCCATACCTTTTGATCTTTAATGTCTTGATCGGCCGCTTTAGACATTTTGTCCAAAATAGCACCATCATCAATTTCGGGTAATGCGCTTGCCATTACTTGGTTAACCGGCTTTATTGCGACGGGTTTAACTTGGGCAACAGGTTCAACCACAGGCGCCATAGAAGCTTTTATTTCCGGCGCAACTGGCAATAAAGTTGGCGACTGCATGCCTGCCATGTACTGCCCGACAATCTCCACCATGGCTTTGGCAGAGTGCTCGCGCATGCGTGGCTCAATGCTGGGGTTTTCTGCAATGCTAATGTGGCCTAACAACTGGCCTCGATCAGCATCAGAAAGTAATTTCTTTGACTCCGGGTTTCTAAAGAATTCCTTTGCAGCGTTAACCTTCACGCCTAAATCTAGCGCGGCTACGGCGGGATCAGGAGCGGCAACAACATTACCCTTGAGTACGTCAGGAGCAATTTCCATTGCTTTAGCTGCACCCTGCTCAAAATCCATCGCCTCAGATTCAATACCGGCATTGCTGGCACCCGACAAAGGCCCAACTTCGGGCTGCTTTTGAGCGCGAATCGAAGCAGCGGCACCTGCCATTGATCCACCAAGCGCACCAAGCGCCATAGAATCAATGTATTCTCTTTTGGCATCATCTCCAGTCAACTCCTTGCCTGCGCCAAAACGCTCAAAGCCCGTTTGAATTCCTTCGGTGATTCCTTCACGCCCCATCGCCAATGGCATTTCACGAACGGCACGGCCTGCTAGCGTTGGTGCATTAGACCCTTTTAATACCTTGCCAATACCGGCAGCTTGCGCCACAGTATCTACACCAGCAGCGGCAATGCCAGAGCCAATGACTCGCGCACGATCAGCGTTTGTGAGCTCACGCCCTTCTTTTTCAGCCTGGGCAATTGCTTCGGGGTAGATTGAACCCACTTCTTGAATGACGTTTGAGCCACCCATAGCCGTGACGCCGCCAACCTTTGCGCCTTTTTTGATTGCTGCTTTTGCAATGTCATCAGCGGCTTTGCTACCAATTTCAGCAGCAGCCTTTTTAGAGATGCCACGTTGCACCAGCTGCTTACCAATTAAAGCGCCTACACCGCCCGTGCCAATAGCGGTAAGTGCTTGACCACCAACATAGCCAGCGCCATATTTAATAAACTCACCTATTGAGCCATTGCCGTCAAGTACGTTCGAGAATGAATCGGATTCGTTTGAAAGCTCTTTGATCTTTTCTTCTTGACCTTGATAAATCGACAAACCAAAGTCTTTTACTTTAGGCATGTTAAACATATCGCCTACCAGCGCAGTAGCACCACCGGCAGTTTGCGGAATTTGGCGCAGCGCAGTCTCAAAGCCGCGGCTTACCGCGCCCTTTTCGACTTTTGGCTCTTTAGGTGTAAGCACTGAGCTTACATCGTAAGCTTTAAGCTTTCCAAGATCGTCGCGCCAATCAGCCATATTATTTTGTACCGTTCATAAGCGTTTTAAGACGCATTTCTTTGTCTGCTTTTTGCTGAAATGAATCAAGGTTTAATCCTTCAACTATTTGTTTTGGTAGTGGCCCTTGAGCAACCGCAATGCTGCTACCAATAGGCGCGTTTTTTGTGAAGTTGCCTTTTGTAATACCTTGAGGGGCTAGGTCTGAAAAAAAACTCATTACTGAACTCCTCTTGCAATCACATCGCGACGAACTGTGCCATCACCTAACGCCTCTTTTGTGCGCTGGCGTGCTTTTTCCAGCGCAGAAATCGCTTCCTCTTTGCGCCTTTGAGCTTTTAAAAAGCCTTCTCGATCATAAGTACGTTTTTGTGGACTAAAGCGAGACAAAGCATCGTCAGCTTCGTCAACTTGCTTTTGCGCGTCGCTTTCAGCAACTTCAAATGGCTCAGCCTTGGCCATTAATTCTTTGGAGTTTATGCCTTGGCTTAATACTTTGTTTCGTCCCTCGGCGGCAACCGTGCGCTCTTTGCCTGTACCCATGGTGCGCTGAACATACTTTTCATTCTCAGGCCCATAGTCTTTGCCGCCTTTGTATCCACCGTGATACGAACGATAGACAGCAGCGTCTAACGCATTTCCCTCTAGTCCCTGTTTTTTGTAGATTGCAATACGTTCTTTGACCAGCATTGCAGCCACCTCAGCAGCATCGGCAGGCTTGGAAATATCTAGCCCGTTTGCCTCTCCGTAGGCCTTTGCGTTTTCGGGCATGATCTGATACACCGACTTGGCATTTTTAGGGCTTACCTGATCACTGTTTGATTTCTCACCGTCTAATCGAATCGTCGAAAGGTATTTCTGATCAATCCCATGTTTTTTTGCTGCAGCTGCTTCAATTGGAATGTAGGCAGGCGACTTATAAGATTTCAGATCGGTGTTCTTTGGATCAAACCCGTTGGCTTTAAACCAGTCATCAGACACACCAAACTTTGATTTAATCTCAGAAACTGCTTCTTTAAGCTCGCCTTTTTCAGCAGCCGCATTAAGCAATTGCTTTACCTGTGGTTCATCGCGTGACCAGGCTTTAGCACTTCGCAATTGCTTGGTGGTGTTAGTCACAAAGCTCGCCACATCAGTTTCTTTTAGCGTGCCAGCGGCCACACCTTTCAGGGCAATCTCTTGAATAAACTTCTCGTCAATGTCGTCTTTTTTGTCTAGGCCAGCAAGCCGAGTTTTCATCTCTGGCGTAAGCGTGATACCTAAAGCCCTTTCCATACCGTTAAATTGAGTAAGCAAAGGATTAAGCGTCGCTTCAAGTCGCTTATCGTCGCGAACCTCACCGCGCAGCGCCGCCTCCTTGTTAAACCTGGCATCCACGCGCCTTGCATCGAATTCGTTCCTGTTCATATCAACACTTGCTTGCGATGCAGCAATAGTTTGCTTTGCAACGGCTTCTTGTGTTGTAAGCGCTCTATCGGCCCGAATCTCGCCGCGATTTTTGTAAATCTGATCAATGTATTTGTCAGGGCTTTGCAGCATGGTGTAAGCAGTCATGGCATCTTTTCCGCCAAGCAAATCAACCTCTTCGGCAGATGTTCCGCGCTTTCCAAAAACCTTGTATTGAGGAATACCAGGCTTTGCAGGATCTTCGGGTAACGTCTCAATGCGCACCTCAGACACCTTCATATTCCCCGACTTGTTGAATGTATCCTCAACCGTTTTAGCATCTGCCCCGGCCATCACTTGTTGAAGCGCAGCGGCACCGCCTTCTTTTCGAAGCGCATCAGCTCGACTAAGTAACGTATCTGCTAAATCGGCCTTACCGTGCTTCATGTAGACATCGCCTTGGCGTTGCATCACATCTGCACGAGAATTAAGACCTAGCCCCGCTTCTTGCGCACCAGCATTACTATCGTAAATTCCATTAGCAACCGTCGCGGCCTTTTGACTAGGCATTACTGGTTGGTCTTGCATTTCACGTTGAGCATTGACCATATCATTGACGGCAGCACCTTGCGCAGCGTCTTTGTTAAATAGTCGATTGCCTTGCTCACCAGTCGACACGCCGTCCTGAACGACGCCATATTGAGCCGCGCCTTTTAGGTCAGATTTAAGCTCTTTATTAGCAGCCATTTCTTCGCGACGTTGCTCAATCTCCAGCCTACGCAGCTCGCGCTCTGGTTTGGCGTCCTCTTCCAGTTGTTGCATCCGCATAATGCTTGCAACACCCTGCATGCCTTGTAAAAATCCACTGGCAAAATAAGCCATTTAATCCCTCAATTCTTTTGTAAGCGTTTGAATGTGCGGATAGATATGTTCTGAAACCGCCAGCAGCCGAGTCCGGTACTCATCAAACTTAACAGGGTGAAACTCGCGCATATACTTTGCTCTGCCATCGTCCCACCACGCGGTACACGTCATACACTCAGGTGTTGTTGATAAGCCTTGACTGTACATTGGGGTAATTGGCAAATCTTGGCTTGCAAGATATTCCATGACGTTCAAGTCTGACCACTCCTGAATAGGGTGCCAAATTTGAATGCCGTTCTCAATAAATCCATTCGGATAAGGTTGCTTAGCAAAATCACCTTGACGAACGCCGCGAATCACCAGCGTAATGCCATCAGCAATCATCCGGTCGTGCATGGGTAGCATTACCGTCCGTGCGCAGCAATCGAAACGGCTTTGCATTTTTGTCTCGGTGCCAGTCATGGCGCGGCCAATGTACTCAACGTTAAAAGGTACTAAGTCAGTAGGTTCGCCGTGCTCTTGGCGAATCGTTTCTGAATTTGAATCAATGCGAACAAATGGTCGACCAAAATCGTCTTGGCAACGTTCAATTACAGCTTTAACTTCGGGAAACCTGTCGCCTGAGTCAAGATGATAAACATCCATCTTTGGCCAATGCTCTTGCAAAAAATAGAGCGCTGCAGTCGAGTCTCTACCCCCCGACAATTGAAATGCAACTTTTGTATGATTAGGGATAGGATTCATATTGCAATTGCAGTCATTGCCACCGTACCTACAACCGACCCAGCCGTTGCTTGATTGGATTGTTCGGCCTGCATTCTCTGTCCGTCTTGCTGAGCAAGCGCACTTGTAACGCCAAACTGTCCTTGAACTCTTTGCGCGGCCGCTTGCCCTTGCTGGGCTTGAGATTGATTCATTGAATTAATAGGTGCAGATATGCTATTAATGCCTGAGTTATTTGCACTCAAAGCGGTTTGCGCCGCCACAGACGAATCTCCGCTTAAGCCACGGCCAAGCTTTGCAACGTCAAGCTGTCGAGCGTAGCCCAGCAACTCCGCGTTGTCGCGCGCCGTATTCATCGTACCGGCTTTAATAGCCGCTTTTTTAATAGCTGCATCAGCCATCTGAGCTGCGTTTTGCTCACCGCTTAATGCAATACCTTGTCGCGCCAAAGACCTGCGAGTTTGCCCCATAGCATCGGCAAATTCTGTTTCAACGTTCGCGCCTGCATCTTGCGCTTTTCGAGCGGCATAGTCAGGAGAGTTAAACTCCATGGCTTGCTTTGTCAGGCTTTGCTCAATTGGCCGAAAGTTCTCTAGCCCAAACTTACGATCTTCCCGAGAGTTTACCGCTTGCTCTTCTGCAATCCCCAAACTTAGCTCAGTAGCACGACGTGAGTATTTTTGCTGCTCTAGTTGAGCAGGTTTAATGTCGTTGTTATAGACCTCCCGCGCCCACTCAAACTGTTCGCGTGAAATCTTCTGAGCTTCCATCGCCGCTTCAGCAACGCGGGGATCTGGATCACTTGCGCACATTGCTAAGCCTTTTAATAAATAGTGAGCCGATTCGATCAAACCCAAGTCTTACGAGTAGCTTGTCGGCATTATTGTTGTCACGAGTCGAGCAATGAAGCTCTTCTACGCCGTAGGCCGCTAGGCACTCTTCGCAATACTGGCCGAACGCCAAAGCGTTTTTACCATTGCGGTACTCAGGCTTAAAATAAAGCGCATTCTCTTTGGCAAACAGGCGGCTATCTTGCGTGCTTCGCATGATCTCTGTACCCATGTGACCAATCATTTCACCGTCCTCATTTCGGGCGACAAACTGGGTATAGGCGCCGTGAGCCTCGCGATCAAGGAAATACGGCCAGTTAGGTTTCATTTCATGATCATTTCTATGGCCTTCTGTTTCTGCCCAGTGCGCACGACAAAGATCTTCTACATCTTGCACGCAAAGGTGAAACCGTTCGTGGTGAAACGTCAGTCTTTCAAACTTTCCATCAGCTGATAACGGCAAAGGATTAGCCGGATACAGAGCTTTATAAATTTGCGTGATGTCGCTTTGCTCAAGCACCTTTCCGACATAACCGCCAAGCACTGATTGAACCGTATTAAACATTTGGCACGCTCTAAATTAGATACGTGTATCGTCCGATCTTTAGAAAAAAGAATCAATACTTGGTACGGGTATCAGAGCTTAAAAACATCCCTGTCACCGCCTGGTTCCAAATACTTATCGCAATGATTGGGATCGACTTTGTTTAAAAGCCAGCAAAGCAACTTGCAACCTTTGCACCGCCCTTCTTTAACCGCACGCCCAGCTCGAGAACTAATCGTTTCATCAGGATCGCCGCCAATGACTGCGTTTCCAAGTTGGTCGATGCTGTACATCACATTGAGCGCGATCCCTTGAACAGTTGACCTCGATGCGCTTAATCCAATGATCCAAATGACAGTAGCCCACACGAGCGACAAAAGCGCCATGACGGTTACGGGAAGCATCACTACTATTGCAAGTAGCATTTTCTGGCCTTTGGTCATCAAAACACCTCTAAGTTATATTGAACGATTAAATCTGGATCAGTCATCGCTTTAATGATGGATTCATGCTGCGCAAAGAGGATGAACCGGCTTTGTATGTGGGCTTGCAGCGCGCCAAATAAAAATGGAACGTCCGATGGGTATAGCGTCGTCCATGCGTTATTGGCTAGTCGCCATTGAATACCGCTGGTCGGGATTGCACCAGCCCCGGCCGCAACCGCAAGCCCTAGAATTCTGGTCTGCGAAACGTCATCACAATCAAACGACAAACCGCTCCATGTGAACACCGAAAATATGGAGACGTCTCGCGCTTTTTTTAGGTTGCGAATCACGTTAGTTTGAACAATTTGCAAATCGCTCATGACAATCTGACCAATTGCCAAGCAAAAGACGTTACAGAAATAAACGAAAAAAAGCTTGGGCTCCGAATAAATTCATGAGTAAATGCTGCCGTTATTTTTATTCTTCGGTCGCCTTCACTACCTGGAAAGCTTGTCGACCCAGTTATAAATTGGGTTCTTTGTCTTAATATGGATCCTGCGACTCTAATGTTAAACAGCGCAGTATTTGTCGGATGCGACCCACTAGAGGCAGTAGAAAGAATATCTATCTTTATTCCATACGTCCAAGATTGTGGATTGGCCCAGCTTGGCTCATTAAATCCAGTGTCAAATACAAGTTGTTTTTCGGTGCCAAACTCGAAATCTTCCCACCTTACGGAAGTAGTAACCGTGCCAGAGGCGAGTACATTGCTTTTAGAAATAATAGGTTCGTCGACCTCAAGTAACCCATCAGCATACATTCGAATTTTGCCAAATATTTGAAAGGCTAATTGCGTACCAGTTGCCGCTAAATTCCAAGATGCGTTGTAACCAGAAACATTATTTACTCGCGAACCGGATGGAGTAGCGTAGTTAAGGCCAGAACCTGCCGATCTTAAAACGTTACCTTCAAAAACGCCGCCTTGAAATAACCCACCAAAGAAATTAGCGCCAGTAAAGTTGCCGCCAGAGAAATCACCGCCCACAAAGCTTGAGCTAAGTACCGTTCCCTTAATTACAGCATCTTGTAAATATAGCTTGCCATCGCGCCCAATGTACCAACCAGCGGTGCCTGGGCTGTTGGTTGCCGGATTGCCATTAAAGTTATCGGATTGCAGATGATCATTAATATTGGCCGAGTTCAAAAAGGCTTTATTACCAAAAATCGTTTGATGTTGCGATACGGTAAAGCTTGCCTCTTTAGCGATCAACGTATTGGTGTCAATGCGATCTGCCGACATGGTGCCAGCGGTAATCTTGTTTGCAGTCAAAGCAATAATGTTTGCGTTATCAATGACCGCTTCACCAACTTGCAAGAACCGAATGACTGCATCGCGAATGAAGGCTTTCTTCATATACACGCCAGCGGGAAACAAAATGCCGTTAATCGTCTCGTTGGCGGCCAAATAGTAAAACGGCTGGGCACCATTTAGCCCTGTGAGTACGTTCATTGCGTAGTCAATGTCAGGCGCAGTGCTCCCCGGAGTGCCAGCAGTTGCATTAAACGGGCTAAAAACCGCATCACTCCATTTGCTAACCGCCCTAACCCAGTAGTAATACGTAGATGAGTTTTGTACCGAATCAGCAAAGATAGTCGACGTAGTTTGAGCAATCTTTACCGCTATGGAAAGGTTGTTAACTGCCGAGCGAAAAACCTCGAAGTAGCCGCGCCTTTGATCTGATGCTGCGTTAAATTTGAGAAGGTTTTCCGCGTACCCTCCAACAACAGTTAATCCGCTTGGTGCGCTTGGCGGTGTGTAGTCAGGCGCTTCTGTTGCGGTAGAACCTGGCAATAAACTACCACTTGCACCTTGCTGAGCAACACCAGATTCAATGAGCTCACTTTTGGTAACAAAGACCTCGTTTGAATTTGTGCCAATACCAGCTTTTCTTCGTATGAATCGCTGCATATCTTCGAGTGCTTGAATAAGCTCAGGCGAAAGCCCACTCATGCCCCTAAAATTAGCGGCCAAGCCCTCTTGGTTCATACCGTTGTAAGCTCTGAAAAATTATCGGCAATAACGCACGATTTCATCTTTACTGTACCGCTAAACTCAAATGACCATTTCTGCCCGAGATAGCCACCCGGCACGGTAATGATTTCATCGTTAGTTGCGGTCACTACCCACTGAACTCGACCGTCGGAACTGGCCTCTACTCGAATCGCTCCGTCTGACTTAACCTGCAACCCTGTCCAGCTCATTGCTTTGGCCATAGGGTGATCTTTGCTTTTCCACACCCATGGCAATGCTGCACCAGAATCAAACCGATAGATACCGTTATAAGGTGCGTCAGACATAGCCACGTAAAGCGAGTTACGCTGAGGATCAACATAAGCAGCAGTCGCATATAACGAAAGCTCAACAGGCTCAACGCCAGGTATTAACAACAGCGAACCTTTGCGGCCGGCGCCATCATTAAAGAAACAAACTACTTGGCCGTTCCAGTAAACACACATCATAGTTTCTGGTTTTAATGCAGCCCATTCTCGGCCTGAATAGAAGTTGCCAGTAATCAACGTTGAACCAGCAGGACTCACTACTACAAAACCCTCCTTGGCGGCATAGCCAACGGCCTGGCCATCCATGTCGACCATGGAACGCTTAGAGACGCAAGCAAAGACGCGATCCCCTTTAATCTCTTGCATGAACTCAGGGTCTAGGCCTTGATACAGCATCGTGCGGCCTTTGGTACCTACAACCAGCGTATTGCCAAAGGTGCCAAGTGCTACGGGCTTAAATGGCGGCTTAACGCTATTGCTTGCCTTGTACGCATACAAGAAATCAGCCTCACTAAACACAACCGAATCACCCGAGATCATGGCTAAAAAGTTTCCCGCGCAATACTTGACGCCATACGAATCAGCAGGCGGCGCTCCAGATGTAGCGCGTTCTAATGCGTCGCCAACACCTGTTTGTCCAGGTATTGGAGTTGTTGATCGAGCGGCAACAAAAGACGCGGTAGGTGACCCTGCAGCAACCTCGGTGCGCAAGTAAAACGAAGTGCCTGTTCCCGCAGTAGCGTAGATTCTTTTAGCCGTATAACTGTTGTTGCCCGCCGGGATTTGCAAGAAACTGACGTTGATTGTTTGATTGCTAACCGCTGTAATTTCGGATGAGATTGGTGACAGTGCAGATTCTTGCCCTCTGGCATCAACGAACGTATAGCCAACAAATATTGTGAGAGACTGCGCACCTACGCCAGCAACACCAGACACGCTCAAAGATGGAGCAATCGTCGGCGTGACTAAGCCTAAATCATAAGATGCAGACGGCAGCGGCCCAGGCGAAGTGCCCATGGTTGCATCGGTGTACTTCGGCACACCATCACCACTGTAAATCGTACCTTCATTAGCAAATCTTGCGTATCGAACTATGTCGACATCTGTGGTCCATTGAAACCAGTAATTTGCATCAGTTGTAGCGTCTTGCCCAAATCGGTATATAGACTGAATAAGGCCTGTTTTGTTAAATGGCGCAACGAATACTGGTTCATTCCAAGACGACCAGCCATTGTCTAAAAACCGAACGTTTCTAGCGTACTGCGCTTGCATAGGTTCAAGCAATAGCGGATCAACTCGTGGAGCCATACCGCGAGGATTAGAGAATACAAGTCTCACAGATAATGGCCCACAACACGCGAACGTGTAAAGCCGCTTTTCTCGGCTTTGCTGCGCTCACGAAAATAGGCCGATTGAAACATCAGCTCATACTTTGTTGCCTCACCCGGATTAGAGTAGGGTTTATCAGTTGCACCGTAAATTCGAGCAAGCGCACCTAAAACAATCTTGGTGATGTACTCCCATTGGGTTTCAGGGAGTCCTTCGATGTTTAAATCAGGTCTAAGGCTTACTAATGCTTTGATTGGCAATTCATCAACCGAAGGGATTGGGTTAATGTGCAGTTGGCTATCAAACCATGACACCCCAGACGTGGCCGATTTATCGGTTTGCATGTAGCCCCAGTCGTTCTGAGTAAAACACTGAACTTTGCGCCCACCGATAATGGCGTCAATGACTGACGATACTTCGGCACCTTTTCCTACAAACAAATCATATTCAGCTAGACCGGCAATCGTGTAAAGATCATCGGTCCAAACTCGCCAAGTGTAGGAGCGCTCAAAGAACTCTCTTGCGGCTTGCTGCAAGCATATTTCGCCCATAGGCCATGGGCAATCTTTCACAAACGGCAATATCAGCGATTGAGCTTGGGCCCATTTAACCAATTTCATCGCACACCACTTGCGGCAAGCTGAAAAAATCCGGTTGAAGAGCTACCTTCGGCACCCACGTCATTGTTGTGAGAAAGGCATCGAGCGACAATGTAGTCGCGAAGCATTTGAGCCATCGCCGTGTCCACCGGTACGGCTTGAGCCAAGGTATAAGTAAGCTCGCCCGCAAGATTAAATATAAATAAGTCAGGACGTTCTCGCCTTAACTTCCAAAGCCCTTCCAAAGCGTAATCTAAGCGCAGTGCATCAGGCCATCGTTTTGGATTGCCATTAATCCCCTCATCGTTGAGAGGCTTTCCTGCAAAATTGATCAGCTCTTGAAAAGTCATTGATCAACTTCTTATTCGTCAGTTTCAGTCGCTTTTTTTGCAGCCTCGGAAATAGCCGCAAAAAGGTCATCATCTTTGATATTTTTTGGCAGGATTAAACCCATATCTTTGGCTAAATTCCAGCGATCCGTACGATCCATGATCGTTACGTTGTGGTCATTGCCATCCTCATCAGTAATGATGAGTGTTTCGGTTGGCAGTTTAGCTACTTGCTTTTTGTCAGCACCAACTTCAACGTAAGCTTCTGGAATGCCTAACAAAATCACTTGATGCTTTTCTTTAAGCACTTCGGCAATGTGAGCACTTTTAATGGGTTGCTTTGGATCAACCGGTAAAAATTCGTAGCTAATGCCATCGAGTACCACTTCTGTGCCGCCAGGTCGCTTAATTAAGCATTCAATTTTCATTTGTAACCTTCTAAATTAAAAGCAAGGGCATATTTCAGCCCTTGATAAACAACAATTACTTGCTGGGAGACAACCACCGTTAAACGTTACGGCACAAGAGTGTTATGCCAATTCGACCATTGGTAAAGCCAGCGGCATTTACCGTTGGAATTAAACCAAGCGTGCGATCAGTCTGTGTTGCACCGAATCGGATGTGATTGATTGAGGCTGCACGAAGCAAGCCGCCAGTCTGAGCAATTGTCGAGCCAGTGACATAAGTTCCTGCCGCTGATACCAATGCTGTTTTACCGGTATTGAGTACGCCGACTGAAAATGCCAAGCCTGCGCCCGAATCTAAGTCGTCTGAATCAATCGCCCAATCAAGCACTTCCGTTCCCGGAGTGAGCGTACAAAGCTCAAGTACGTCAGCGGTAGTAATTGCTGACGTAAAGTCGTGCTCAATACGAACAGGATAACCATCGACACTAGCGCCGACAGACAATGGTTTGATGCGTTGCGCAACAAGAGTACGAAATAAAGCCATAATTTTTCCTTTGAAAGTTAAGTAGGTGGATTAAGGCTTTACAACTACTGTGTCGTAGGCCATGACACCAAAATCACGAGCGCCATTCTCAGTTATGTAAGTTGATTTTTTCACACCCATAATGCAGTTAGTACCGATAGCGATCTTGTCGCCGTGGTCCTTAACCATTTCAGTCCAGTCAAACGGCATATCAATATCGCCTGGTGAACCCATTGCAACTAAGACGCCTTGCACACCAAAGAACAAGTTACGAGCAGCAGTAAGAGTACCGGAAGCACCCGCAGCTTGCGTAATAATGTTGCGATGCTTCTTGATCAAGCAACCGTTGTAGTAACCAAGTGTCGAAGTGCCCTTAAAGATTGGATTTTTTGTCGAACCTTCGGCGGCAGCAGCAGCTTTCTGGATGTCTAACCATTGGCCTGGGTTGGTATTGGTACGAATCGCTAGAGCAGCCCACGGATGCACCAGCAATGAATAACCGTTTTCGCCTTCGCCCATGTCGGCAGGAATCATTGACAACTCTTCAGTTGCGTCACCGCCCATCATTTCAGCATTTGCGATTAACTTATCAACGCCCGATAGCGATGCCAAGTCAGTACCGACCATTGAAGCAAGAGACGTTGCAGCGCCGCCATAAAACTGATGCACAGAGTCTGGCGCCGTTAATGGATTGGTTTGCAAGAAACGATTGTTAGCCGACCATACAAAACCGTTTTGAGTGCCGCGAGTGCCAGATGCGTAGATGAAGATAATCTCATCCATGACGCGCTTCCACCAGTCTTTGTGCGCTCGCAAAGCCGCTTTACGCATATCAACAACGGTACGCTTACGCGACATTTTGTCGCCCAAGTCAGCACCACCACGAACTTGATCAATAACGATCTTGTCTGTATAAAACTGTAAGCGCTCTTCGTTTCCGTCAAGCTGATCAGCACCGACAATAGGATCCATTTTCATCGGCATGAGCAAGTCAACCGAGATCGTGTCACCATGATCTTTTTTCAGATCATCAACGCGCTGAATAAACTTGCGCGACTCAGGGCCACGACCCATCATTGCGCTTGAACCAAAGAAAGATTCTTTGATCGTCAACGCCGAGAGCATGGTTGAATACTTCTTAACTGCTTTGGGGTCATTTACCCCAACAAAGGTACGTGCCATAGCTTTTCCTTAAAAGCTTTTGGCACGTCCTGCGCCTACTGACAGGGCCAACAAAACGTTGGCACCTGATAACTGCAAATTACTCTAGCGTTTTTTCGCGAGTAACTTTAATATTCTCATCAACCGTTACTTTTACCCTTACACGACCGGGCTTAGTTGTGTCAATGCATATTTTTGGCCCATTTTCGCCAAATTGCAATACATCTTTGACGCCAAGCCATGACATAAAGCATCTTTTTCCGCTGTCGACTTCGGGTTCGGTACTCATATAGATAGATACTCGTCTCTTTCTGCCTCACTCATTTGAGCTAAAGCCCGTTCACGCGCTACACCTTGCAAGCTATCAATGTGATCAAACTTGCTTTCCTCATTTCCACGGCTTGCTGATGGCGCACTACCAATGTTTGGAGGAATCCTTACGGCGGCCTTTGTATCTGATGTTTGAGCTCTTGATTGACCACTTGCTCTTAATCCGAATTGCTCAACGACTGCCTTATGTGCAGCTTCAAGCACTTGTTCAAATGACATAGAGGCGGCTGATTCAAGCTGCGAAAGGCGTTTAACCTCAGCGTCTAACGCATTGCCTAATAACGGTCGTTTTGCATCGTTGTAATCAATGCCTTCGTTCTTAGCTGTTGTTTTAACGAAACGAGAAACGGTACTTTTCCATTCGTTGTTTAATTGCTCAGCACGCATTTCCGTCGATATTTCCGACTTGATACGTTGCCGATCAATCTCAGTGCGTCTTTCTTGCAACTCATCAATCTTGTCGGCAAGCTCGTTTTCAATCTTGGCTAAGCCATTTTTATAAGCCTCATCATCAGCCAATTCGCCAGATTCGTATTGCGCGCGCAAAGCTTCTTTGGCTTCTGTGCTGGCAGAAATAGCTGCACTACGTTCAGTTTTAAGTTGCGATAAAACTTCCGCAGCATCAGCTGATACAGGAGCGGTGTAAATTGGTTTTGGCCCTAGATCGTCAGAAACGCTACCGCTAATCTGAGCGTCTCCGCTGGAAGCTTCGTTAGTGTTTTTATCGCCGTCCTTCGGTGCGTCAGGATCTTCATTGCCAATGATCTCGCCTAAGTCCTCAATGTCACTGTCCATCTCAAGCAAGGCTTCTTTTTCTTCTGCACTTAATCCGGTGTAATCGTTTTCCATAGTGGCTTTCCTTTAAGTTAGGTTACTTGCCCGATGCGAGGGCTTTAAGAGCTATAAGCTCGTTTTTCTCATCTTCTAGCTTTTTTGCGGCAAGCGCTTTGACTGCCTCCATAAGCTGTGAATTTTTCATGGCTTTTTTAGCTGCAAGAATGCATTCAAGGGCATGTTCAACTTGCCATTTATCAAATCCCTTTGTTTTTTTGGCTGATTTGGTTGGGCTTACTTCTGATATTTCATCATCGTCATACATTTGGCATTCCTTGAGGGTTAATTCCAGCGTTTTGGCCAACGCCAGGTGTTAAGGGTTGAGCTGGCTGCGCGGGATCAATAACGGGTTCCATTGCTTGAACTGGTGGTTCGTTTACCGGCCCTTGTACTTGTGGCTGAGCACCTAAAGGGGCTTGCGCATGCAAGGGTGTTTCCACTGGGCTACGCAACAAAGCATCGCCAATAGCGGCAACGTTTGGATTGGTTTGAATCGCGACGCTGGCTTGAATAGCGGCATAGTGCGCTTCTAGCTTCTTGTCCAGCGCTTCGGCCATGATCTTAGGGATCTCCGCTCTCATCTTGGCGTTTTCAAGCTCTAGGCGATCCAGTTCCATCGTCAGACGCTTGGCGTCAATTTGTGCTTGCGCATCTTTCTGCGCCTGCTGCTTGGCCATATCTTCATCAGACACTGGTTTCGTAGGGTCAGGGATACCCATATCTCTAAAGATCGACGCAAGCATCTGGTCTTTGAACGGAAATTCACCAAGTTGTACTGCCATCAAAGCTAACTTAGTCGCAATTTGCGGCAATGTGCCTGCAATCTTGCTGGCCATATCAAAAAGCTGCGCTTGCTGTGCTTTGCGTGCCGTTGCAGTCCAGTCCTGCTCGTCAATGATGAAATCAGCTTGGGTATTGGCAATATCATCCTCAATTGAGCCATCTGCATTGCGCTTATTGAGAGTTATATATTGGGGCTTACCTGATTCAGTTTCGGTAATTCGAAACGTTTTCTCATCAGTAACATATTGTTCCATCAAACTCAAGCGGATTCGGCCTCGCTGCAAGTTTGCAAACCGTAGGTTCTCCAATACGTTACCAACAACCACATGCCCTTGCTGCTGCCTGCCATCAATTGCTACGCCACTTACTGCATTGGTTGATCGGCCCATGTTCTCATCGGTCACGCCCATGCCTGATTCGATGTTCTGAGCGGCCATGTGCATCAGGTCAAGATGTTCTCTCGCAAGTTGCTTGTCTTGAATGATGTCAAGCTTCTTCCCAGCTTGCACCTCAATGATCGAATCTGGTCGAGCCACTTCTATCCGAAGCTCTTCTTTGTCCTCAACTGCCCCCAAATCCATCACCACTTGTTTAGTGCCAAGTATGTGCGTGGCTTTGCTGTGCTTCTTGTTGTAATCGTCTTGTGGGTCACGGCTTTGACGAATCATGCCGTATTCCATGTTATCGCCCTTGCGACGATAGCAATAGAGCGGAACAAACCCAAACCGGCCATGCTTATAAGGGCTAGTCTCATCAAAAATGAGTTCGCTCTCAGTCATCAGCGCAAAACGAATCTCTGTCTTGCCGTTTGGCATTGGGTTGCGATAACGGACCTCAATCAATTTGACCGTTTCGCGCCGCCCTTGATCCTCAAACCCACCGGCCATGAATCCTTGGCGAATACCGTTGATGTGATTGGCGCTGCCTGGTGTTTCTACCTTTTCGCCTAAGTACCAGAAATTCTCATCAGCACCAACGGTGCGTCCACCGCGCGCCAACTTATCGCGATGCTCTTCACCCAGCATGGCAACCGCAATATCAAGGTCTAGGTACTTTACTCGAATGACGTATCGCGCTTGCTCAAAATCATCAGACGTATCGCGTGAATCACGATACATTTCGCGCCACCACTGGTTGCGAGAGAAAATCTGTTCTGATTCGCTTGTCGGGTCAAAGCCTTCTTCAAGCCAGCCAATACCCGCAATGATGCAAGACTCGAATGCTTTCGACACATTGTAAGAATCATTGTTTACGTCGGATAGGTACTTCATGTACTTAAACTTTGCCGACGCTGAAATTTCATCGCTTGGGTTTCTGCCCAATACGTTGAACTGGGTAGGCATGCGCTTTTGAGTGCCCATCACCCAATCAATCGGCGTCTTAATCCGATTAAAAACCAATGCGGGCTGGCCACGTTCGTTTAAATGCTGTACATCATCTGGATCCCACTGCTTACCGTCGTAGTAGTCCTCATCCATCGCCATGTTTTGGCGGTTTTCGCTCTGCCGAAAGCGCTCGTCTTGGTACCACCCAAATAACCGGGTATGAAGCCGAGCACGCGCTTCAGCTTTATCGGCGTCATACTTCTTTTTGACAGGCGACTTTGCCGCCTCAACAATAGTTGAGACATCATCGTCTTTAGATTGTCCCCAATATTTGCTCACGACAATCCTTCCGCAAATACTTCACCGTTTCGTTTGATCTGTACCTCGATACCCATTTTTTCAGGCGTCATTAACGCTTGAACATGATCTGGCGCCCAGTCAGGCATCTTAAGCAAGTCTTGCGAACCATCAGCAATCATGTCGATGATTCGCTGCACTGTGAACTTGTCTGGGAATAGCCCAAGCGTATGAGCCGCAGTTACTGCCGAGATCATTAAATGATTAGTTGGGTTGCCTTTGTTGTCGACATACTTCCAGAGCGACGATTGTGGAATCACATAAGCGCCGGCATCCATTCGTAAGCCAGTAGGGAATAAGCACATGCACGGTGTTGCTTCATCATCCAGTTTTAACCACTGGAACGATAAACACACATCACCCTTTGTGTACTGCTTCCAAGAATTTTCACCGCCCAGCATCACCATCGGCCTGCCGCTATTGCTTAATATACTCATGCTCTTTTCCAATTCGATGATGTGTACGATTGAGGCCTGCTAACCGATGAAGGCGGCCTTGATACGTTGAATATTTCTGCTTGCGCCCACTGACGCAAAGCATCTGCTGAATGGCACGCCCAATTTTCTAGCGGCACGTCTCTAAATCGACCAAGCGACTTGTCCCACTCAAACACATAATGGTCTAGGTCTTTAATTCCATCGGCACAATTCGTTTTATCAAAGTAGGCCAGCGGCACGCGAGCGCGTAGCTTTTGCACACCGGTTTGAATAGTTGGAATACGCGGAATGATCTCAATGTTTTTCATGCCAAGCGTTCGTAGATCATCGGCAATTGTCGATATTTGCTGACCTTGAATCCGCTTGTCTGCATCGTGAGGTAGATAATGCTTGTCCCAAGTGTAGTCAAACTTGTTCATCCACTTCCAATAGTGGTCGGTTCCATAACCGTTAGCTTTATAGTGCCGAATGAAGCGATGGCTTAGGCCAACCTTTTGATGAAACCAAATGACGGTATCGTCCGATACGCCCAAGTCCCAGAAAGTATTCACCGGAACCGATGGATCCCACGGCACATCAGTAATGCGGTTTTGTTTACGAGCATCAAGCAGTTGAGCGCCAATCACGGCGCCTTCTAATGCCTTCTCAAACGCTTCTTCAGGATACGCTGGATATTCACGCTTCATATTGCCTTGCAATGAAGCTTCTTTTGTCACCCACCAGTTGATTTGATTTTGGTCTAAACGAACACCATGCTTAACGTTTAACTCTTCGAAATACCGTAAATGGTTGTCAGTGATTGCAACGTTGCAAGAGTCTTGACTGTAGTCAGAGTCAAGCCACCAAGGAAAGAAGTGAAACCGAAAATCTAGGTTTGTAAGCTTTGCACCAACAAGCTTCATGTCTAATGCGTTCTTGCACATATCATAGAACGGTCCAGACTGACCTTCTGCCGTGCTCTCGACAAAGATGAATCCATCCTTCGGTACGGCCTCAAATGCACCGGTAACAATCTCCGTTGCCCGAGAGGGGAACATGGCGCAAATCTTGGCAAACTCTGATGCGTGAAGAAGCTGCTTAGTGCCGCCACGAGCAGTTAACCCGCACTGAATACTTGAGCCATTATGAAACTCAATCTCCGTCTCGTTCATCTTCTTAACTGCAATCATGTCGCGCAGGATTTTCGGTAGCGCATCAAATGGTGCTTTAACCTTTTCAGCAAATAACCGAACGGCTGTCGTCAGCGTATCGGCAATAAATGCAGACTTAAAGTTTCGATTAAAAATTGCCTGATCAAGCGCAAACAAGAATACCAATGTGGTGAAGCCAAGCTGCCTAGCTTTTAAGATGCAGTTTCGATGCCACAGATCGTCAAACAAAGCTTGCTGAAATGGATTCATTTTGAACGGCACCGACTTACCGTCTTTATTGACGACCGTGTACAAATTGTTCAAACGCCAAAGCGGGTTTGACCAATCGCCAGCCGCTTTAAGCTGCTCTAGTTCAAGGTTTGACGGGAAGAGTTGCACCGCTTGACCTCCGATTAAGCTCATCTATTAAATCTTTGACCGCGCCGCCCTTTTGACTGTTGTCTACCTCATAGAATCCAATGTGCTTATTAAGCTGATCAAGAGCATCCAATCGGCTGTAGAACTTCACTGATTTAATGTACTTAGTGACAATGGTTTCATCGCCACGTTGACCACGATCTACATTCACGCCCCATTGAATCGACTGAATACAACGACGAATTTCGGGCGGTATTTCATCAGCGCTTTTAACTTGGCCATCTTCTAAATCTTGAAAGAACTTGGTCGCATCAAACATGACCATTTCTTTAAGCTCACGAGCCGAATCAGTTTTGTCCCAAAGAATCTCCGTAGAAATTCGCGCTTGATTTTCTTTGCGTAGCTCTGCAATCTTTGCCTGAATCTCGGGTTTACTTAGCTTTATAGAGCTAGACGAAGCGGCCGACCTTTCGGCGAATCCAGCGGCAACATAAGCCCGCGCAGCTTTTCCGTCTTTCACGTACTCAACGCAAAAGAGTAAGTCTCGCCCAAGAACTTCTTTAGTGCCTCTTATCATGGTTTTATTGCCGCCTGCTCAGCAGCTATCGCATTGTTGACACGCTCTAATTGATTCTGGAGTCCGGCACGAGCTTCGGCGGCAATGTCTGCAACTCGATCTCGTCCATCCGTTTGAGCGTCTCCAACAGCTTGTCTCGCATCTGCTCCAAATTCTTTAGGGCAGGTGTTGGCGGGCATGGCAGTGATGATGTTGCGCATCCGGTCGCGATACTCAATACGCACAGAATCACGGCGAGAGTCAGCAAACGCATTTTGTGCATCTGAAAGTTGTTCGATAGCTTCATATTTTTCCTTTGTTGCCGCGAGTTTTTCGGCAGCTTTAGCTGCTTTTTCAATGTCTGAGACTTGCCAGCGGTAGGTTTGCGTGCCGTAACCTAAGCCAAATGCAACGGCAAGCGCTAAGATTTGCCTAAGCGCATTGCTGGCCAAGATTGCCTCAACCATTACTGACGGCCTTCTAATAACGAGCAAATTTGCGCCATTGGGAAATGTGGGCCTGGATCAGTTTTGCGCCCAGGCGATACGTCGCGATGACCGGCCATTTCTTTAATGCTTGGAAACTTTTCGATTAACGAAAGAATTAACTCCCGCACCGCTGATAGTTGAAGCTCTGTGTATCGTTGGTAAAACTTACCTTCGCATTGAACCGCGTCAGTTTTGAGCACTGGCTTGCCATAGCCGACCGTTTTAAAATTGGCACCGCTTGGCAATACTTCACCGGCACAAACCATTTCAATGCCGATTGAGAATTGATTGCAATTTGACCTGCCTTGCCACTCGCTTACGCCAGCATGCCAAGCTTGCTTATCTGTTGGCACAAGTTGCCAGACGGCACCTGTTCGACCAATCACATAATGCGCAGAAGCCTTTGATGCTGAATTAGTCAGCCAACTCACGGCACCCTCGTCGCTGATGTCGCCTGTCCAGTGCATAAGAATGAGACTTGGATTTAGCAGCTGCTCGCTAAAGTTGGGCGATGGTTTTTGAATGATGTTCACGATTTAGCGTCTTTAATGAGCTCTTGAATGTCCTTGTCTTTGCGCTTTTCAATCCAGAAAAAAATCGCACCGACTACAAAAAAGAACAAACCGCCAGTCATTAAATATACGCCCGCTCGAAGCTCTTCCTTCTCGACATAAGCTCCAAATAATGCCACCAGAAAGTGCAAAACGGAATTGCCATAAAAGTGCGAGCCTATCCCCGCGCAAATTAACCTAGTCGCAAACTCTTTTCGTGACTTTGGTGGCATGAACAAAAACGACAACACGCCACCAGCCACGCCAAGCGAACCCGGAAAAAGCTTTGCTAGAGCAATCCCCCCAACAGTTTCAGATCCAGCGCTCATTATTTTGTTTTCCATATTGCTTCGTTAATTGCTTCGATGTTGATTGGCAATAGGCCTGATCCGGTCATTTACCCGTTACCTTATATTTAAGCCATTCGAAAAATGACGGAGGCTTACTACTTCCGACTCCATTGGCTGAATTTGGCCAAAACTCTCGGATATAGCTGGTGTAAGCATCCATTAGCTTGTTTTTGCAGATCCACAAAACGA
>JAYWIG010000346.1:0-6038 GCA_043789035.1 Betaproteobacteria bacterium | reverse complement strand
CTTACCAAGTAAATAAGCGCGTGTTGCAAGAGCGCATCGCCGATCTGGTGAATGAGAAGCGCATTGAAGGTATTAGCGATATTCGAGACGAATCCGATAAGTCGGGTATGCGTGTTGTTATCGAGTTAAAGCGTAACGAAGTACCGGAAGTTGTGTTAAACAACTTGTACAAGCTCACGCAGTTGCAAGATACCTTTGGTATCAATATGGTGGCTTTGGTCGATGGCCAACCGCGTTTGCTAAACATTAAGCAAATGCTTGATGAGTTCTTGTTGCATCGCCGCGAAGTTGTTACTCGTCGTACCGGATTTGAGTTGCGCAAAGCGCGTGAGCGTAGCCACATTTTGGAAGGCTTGGCGGTTGCGATTGCCAACGTCGATGAGATGATCGAGTTGATCAAAGCGTCGCCCACACCGCCGATTGCCCGCGAGGCTTTAGTTGCGCGTGCTTGGAAGGCAGGACCTGCACAAGAAATGGTGATGCGTGCCGGTGGTGACATTACTGCTTTCAAACCTGAAGGCTTGGATGCTACATTAGGTTTACAGACCGGCGCTGCCGATGGTATGTACCGACTGTCGGAAGTACAGGCGCAAGAGATTTTGCAAATGCGTTTGCAGCGTTTGACTGGCCTTGAGCAAGACAAGATTGTTTCTGAATACCGTGAAGTGATCGAGCAAATTGTTGACTTGCTCGACATTCTTTCCAAGCCTGAGCGTGTTACAACAATCATCTCGGATGAGTTACGCATCATTCGTACCGAGTTTGGTGATGCACGCCGCTCGCATATCGAGTTGTACGCCACAGAACTCGAGACCGAAGATTTAATTACGCCAACTGATATGGTGGTAACGCTTTCGCATGGCGGCTATATGAAAAGCCAGCCGTTGTCCGAGTACCGCGCTCAAAAGCGTGGCGGGCGTGGCAAGCAAGCGGCAAGTACCAAAGAAGAGGATTGGATAGACCAACTCTTCATCGCCAATACCCACGACTTTATTTTGTGCTTCTCGGATCGTGGTCGCGTGTATTGGTTGAAAGTGTGGGAAGTGCCGCAAGGCTCGCGTACCTCACGCGGCCGCCCAATCGTCAATCTATTCCCGTTGCAAGACGGCGAAAAAATTACTGTTGTACTACCGATCAAGACATTTGATGCTGATCGTTATGTGTTTATGTCGACGAGCTTGGGTACCGTTAAGAAGACGCCGCTCACTGACTTTAGCAACCCTCGAAAGGCCGGCATTATTGCGGTTGATCTGGATGAAGGTGATTTCCTGATTGGTGCGGCTGTTACTGACGGCAAGCATGATGTGATGTTGTTTTCTGATTCTGGCAAAGCAGTTCGTTTTGATGAGAATGATGTTCGCCCAATGGGCCGTGGTGCCCGCGGTGTGCGCGGCATGATGCTCGAAGAAGGTCAAAAAGTGATTGCTATGTTGGTTGCTGAGAACGAGCAACAATCAGTGCTGACAGCAACTCAAAACGGTTATGGCAAACGTACCTCGATTACTGAGTACACGCGTCATGGCCGCGGTACTAAAGGCATGATCGCGATTCAAACCAGCGAGCGCAATGGCAAGGTGGTTGCAGCGGTATTGGTTGAAGCGAAAGATCAAATTATGTTGATCACAACCGGTGGTGTTTTGGTTCGCACACGCGTTTCGGAGATTCGCGAAATGGGCCGTGCCACTCAGGGCGTGACACTCATGAACGTTGATGAAGGTACGGTGCTTTCAGGCGTACAACGTGTAGCTGAAGCGGATGAGGACCTAGAAGCGGTTGATACTCCACCGACCGATACTGCTGCCGATGGAGAGCCACCGGCATCTTAATTTAGCCGATGTTTTTTCAAGTTATTTTTCCAGTTGTACTGCTCATTGCAGCTGGTTATTTAACGGCTAGATTTAGGGTGATAGACAAAGCGGCAGTGGCCGCTTTGTCGAGTATTACCTTTATTTTATTTATGCCTGCGTTGCTTTTTCGGGCGATGGCGAAGACCGAGTTTGCTAATCTTTCGTTAACACCCGCGCTGGTGTACTTCGGGGCAACGCTTCCGTTGTTATTGTTAACCGTCGCCTATCAGCGTTTTCGCGGGCAATCGTCGTCGAGTGGTGCGACTGTGGCGTTAACGATTGGCTTTTCGAATCTCGTCATGATGGGTATTCCGATTGTTCGTTTGGCGTTTGGAGAAGCTGGCTTAGCCGTACTACTCACGGTTATTACGTTTCATTCGCTACTGTTGCTGACTTCCATGACGTTAGTTGCCGAGCTGGAAGGTGAGTTCACCTTTGGTGCCTTCTTAAAAAGCATTCGCGGCGCTTTGCTGCATCCAGTGATCGTGCCAATTTTGCTTGGGCTTTTGTGGTCTTTTGTTAGTCAGATTACGGGTTTTGCGTTTCCATCGTCAATAGATAAAGCATTAGAAGTTCTAAGTGGTGCTGCTGCACCTCTTTCGCTAGTGCTTTTGGGGGCTTCTTTGGCGCAATTCGGTTTGAAAGAAAGTTTTCCTGAAGCGAGCAAACTGGTTTTTGTGAAATTATTAATTCACCCGATGCTAGTTTTTGGGCTTGGTTACCTCATGCAAGTCGATAAATTAGTATTGGCCGTACTGGTCGTTGGAGCCTGCATGCCCTCTGGAGCCAATCCTTATCTGTTCGCTCAACGCTACAACACCAAGCTCGGGCCTGTCAGCGCCGCAATCGGTTTGTCGACCATTTTGGCCGTGCCACTATTAGCGGTAGTGCTACATTACCTCGGCGTGGGCTAAAATTTAAGCATGAGAGTACATAATTTTTCTGCTGGCCCAGCGGCCTTGCCTGAAGTGGTGTTAGAACAGGCTGCGGCCGAAATGCTTGATTGGCATGGTTCTGGCATGTCCGTTATGGAGATGAGCCATAGGGGTAAGGAGTTTATCTCCATCGCTCAAAAAGCGACCCAAGATTTACGAGATCTGCTCAAGGTTCCAGAAGACTATGAAATCTTGTTCTTGCAAGGTGGCGGTTTGGCACAGAATGCCTTGGTACCGATGAACTTGATGAGCCGAGGCAGCCATGCCGATTTTGCTGTCACTGGCTCTTGGTCATCGAAGTCGTATAAAGAAGCGGCGCGATATGGCAAAGTAAATTTAATTGCGGATGGTGCCGCATCGAAATTTACGGCAATTCCAAAGTTTCAAGATTGGAAGCTTAGTGCTGGCGCTTCATACTTGCATGTTTGTACAAATGAAACCATAGACGGAGTAGAGTTTCAATGGGCACCAAAGCTCGGTGGAACTGCAGCGGAAGGCACGCCGATTGTTGCCGATATGTCTTCGCATATTTTGTCGCGCGAATTTAATGTGAGTGACTATGGTTGTATTTTTGCAGGAGCCCAAAAGAATATTGGTCCTGCAGGGCTAACCATCACGATTATTCGAAAAGATTTGCTCGGTCTGGCGCATCCGCTTACGCCTAGTGCCTTTGATTTCAAGGTCATTGCCGAGAATGAATCGATGTACAACACGCCACCTACTTATGCTATTTACATCGCTGGTCTTGTTTTTGAGTGGTTAAAAAACCAGGGCGGTGTTGCAGGTATGGAAGCTAAAAACATCGCGAAAGCGGAGCTACTTTATAGCGCGATTGACCGCAGTAGTTTTTATGAGAACCGCGTTTCAGTCGCGGATCGTTCGCGCATGAATGTGCCGTTCTTTTTAAAGGATGAATCTCGTAATGAGGCGTTCTTGGCGGGCGCAAAATGCGCAAGCTTAATACAGATCAAAGGCCATAGAGCAGTTGGTGGTATGCGAGCCTCCATTTACAACGCCATGCCAATTGAAGGTGTTCAAGCACTGGTGAGCTACATGGCTGATTTTGAAAAAACACACGCCTGAGGCTATAGTTTAGAAAATGAGCAAACTCTAATGAGTAATGAAACTTCTTCGGTTATACCTCCCGCATTAGCCGCTCTGCGCGCACAAATTGATGCAGTTGATTCACAGTTAATTGCACTGCTACAAAAGCGTGCCAAACTGGCCCATGAAGTGGGAGAAGTAAAGAAAACCATTGATGCGCCCGTCTACAGGCCAGAGCGGGAAGCGCAAATACTGGCTAATTTTGCGAATCCTGAGCTCGCTTCTAAGTATGCTGGCCCTTTGCAAGCCCCTGCTTTGCAAGCGATCTATCGAGAGGTCATATCTGCGTGCCGAGAGCTAGAGCGCCGTATTCGTGTTGCATATCTCGGCCCTGCTGGTACTTACTCAGAAATCGCAGCGTTGAAGCATTTTGGTAATGGCATTGAGCCGATTGCATGTTCGTCGTTTGATGAAGTGTTTCGCTCAACGGAGTCTGGAAATGCGGACTTTGGTGTTGTGCCACTAGAAAATTCAACCGAAGGTGCAGTGAATCGAAACTTAGATTTAATGCTCGCATCGGCTTTGAAGATTTGTGGCGAAACCTCTGTACCTGTTCACCATTGTTTGATGACGCAATCGGGCGATATGGTTGGCATCAAGCGAATTTTCGCCCACTCACAAGCACTGGCGCAGTGTGCCGGATACTTAGATAAGAATCATCCTAACATCGAGCGCGTGGCAGTATCGAGTAATGCGGAAGGTGCGCGACTAGCGTCCCTCGATGAGCATACGGCCGGCATTGGCCATGAAATGTCTGCCGAGCGGTATGGCGTGCAATTGGTAGCCAAAGCAATTCAAGATGATGTTACGAATCGAACACGCTTTGCTGTGATTGGTAAATACGAACCAGCGGCCAGCGGTTCTGATCAAACCTCCCTGATCTTATCCGTGCCTGATAAAGCTGGAGCGGTTCACGCGCTTATCGAACCCTTAGCGAGATTTAATGTTTCAATGAAACGTTTTGAATCTCGACCAGCTCGGCAAGGCAATTGGGAGTATTATTTTTACATCGATTTGCTAGGCCACCAGACCGACGCCAACGTTGCCGCCGCGTTGGCGCATATTAAATCGAACTCTGCTTTCTACAAGGTGGTTGGTTCTTATCCGAGAGCGCTGATTTAATGTCAGCGCTGTTTCAGAATGCGCTCATCATTGGTTTGGGTGTGATCGGTGGTTCTGTTGCTGCTGGATTAAAAAAGTACAGGGTCGCAAATGCGGTCGTTGGTTATGCGTTAGAGACTGATACACAGGCTGCGTTAATGGCCAACGCAATTGACTTGGCCGTTACTAACGAGGCTGATTTACCTTTTGCAATTTCGAATGCAGATTTGTTGGTACTCGCTTTGCCTGTTCACCTTTGTGTTGAATTGCTATCGGTCTTAGAGCATCACATGAAAGCTAACGCGGTGTTGACTGACGTGTGCAGTGTTAAAAAACCGATTGCCGATGCAGTTGCTCTCAAGTTAGTGCATAGAGCAGGGCAGTTCATTGCGGGGCATCCAATCGCGGGTTCTCATTTGAGTGGTTTTGAAGGTGCAAAAGCAGATTTGTTTCGCGGGGCCACAGTGATAGTGGCACCGAGTACGAATGATGTAGCGTTCAATAAGGTGAATCTACTTTGGAAAGCTCTAGGTGCCGACATTGAAGTCATGAGTAATGATTCACATGACGAACGTTATGCGAATCTCTCACATTTGCCGCACGCGGTTGCCTTCGCTCTAGCCAACACGGTGCTTACTCTTACCGAAAAGATTTGCAGCGACCCAAATAGTTTAAGCTCTCAAGTCGGTAAAGGGTTTCTCGATACGACGCGAATCGCTGCATCGTCTGCCGATTTATGGGCAGGTATCTCGATTGCAAATAGATCCGCTCTTTTGGATAGCTTAGATGAATTTATTATGCAGATTAAGGACGTGCGTAACGCCGTGGAACACTCAGACCTTCGGTCGTTGAATGCTTCTTTCGAGCGCGCCAGTAATTTTCGGCGCAGCTTTGACGCCAAGTAGCCTTGGCTTTTAAATCATAGCCTGTCCCAGAATTTTCTTGCATCAGGTCTTACGGCTGAAAAGTAGTGTTCTCTGAGATCTGTCAGTTCAACAATAATGGCAAACGGGAAGCCTACCCGATTAAGCCTATCGTCCATGAGAAGATC
>JAYWIG010000345.1:0-24587 GCA_043789035.1 Betaproteobacteria bacterium | reverse complement strand
GCTGATGTCAACAAATTCAAAGGTGAGTGGGCAGTTCGATCAGTCCTTCATGTTCCACATGATCAAGGACTTTTTCCTTTTGGCAATGGTGGTTGCTGTGGTTGAGCTTGGCATCCGCTACGTAGCGCTGCGCTATGACTTCAGTCAACAAGAGCCAGCCCGCGTCGAGCGTGCCGCGCAGCAACTTGCTAGTGATGTAAAAGCAATCATGCTGAATTCCGGTGGCCCGCTTGCGGCACAAACGGTGTACCCGATTCTCAACCGCAATTACGATGATTTGGGTCTTTCAATCGCTGTACTGCCCTCGGCTGTCACAGTTGAATCGATGCTGGTCTCCTTCAAAATGCCAGCGCTTGGACTGCAACCGCGTTTTGCGCCGGGCACACACCAGGAAGCCAGCAGCACACTGCTTGCCGAACAGTTTTGTTTGAATTGCCATGTGAAAGCCAAGGTCGGCGATGTACTCGGCACGGTGACGGTACGTAGCTATCTCGAGCGCAAGGAAAGCAAGTGGTGGCAAGAAGTGCGGCTTACCGCCGGTGCACTTAGTTTGAAGATTCTCGTGCACACGATCGTTCTATTTCTACTTTTGAAAGTGCGAATGGAGCCGTTGCTTGCTCTGCGCTCCACCGTTGCAGGCCTCGCAAAGGGCGTGATGGATCTATCGCCTCGTGCATCGGTGAAATCCGCCGATGAGTTTGGCGAGCTTGCGCAAGACCTCAACCACTTTCTCGATCGCATCGGTGTGATCGTTACTGATCTCGACAAGATTCTTAGTGAAGTAGTGACGGTCGGCACGCGGCTTGGCGCATTGAATCGTGACCTCGAGCAGCAGGTCGATGGCATGCGCGATTCGTCGCTCAAGCTGCTCGGTGAGGGCGCGCAGCGCAGTCTCGACACGCAACTATTGGCGGCGCGCGAAGCTGGCGCCTTTGAAGCCTTGGATAGGGTCGTGGTGCAATCGCTCGCCGCCTTAGCTGAAAGTGGCCAGCAACCAAGCGTTTCTGGCGATGTGCTGCGCGATCAGCTGGAGCGCTTGAGGCAAAGCTTCGCTGCGGTATCTGGCGCGATAAAAGACGTTGCACCACCTGTCGTGGTGTCAGAGGCCCTGTCGGCGGAATATCAAGCGTTTGCGCAATCGTTGCGCGAGATGGCCCAACTTGAGGGTTCGATGCAGAAAGTGGCTGAATCAGGCCAGCAAGTAATCCACCGGCTCGCTAACGGGCGGAAAGATCGTTGATGGCGTGCTAGCTCAGAAATTACGCGTTCACAGCGACACTCAATCGAAGCTCTCTTTTGAGTACTTTGCCGCTTGGGTTTTTTGGCAGTGACGCGGCAAAAACAATGTGTTTAGGTACCTTGAACTTCGACAGGCGTTTGTGGCATTCAGCTATAACAAAGTCTGCCGCAAGTGTGTGGCCTGACTTTGTCACGATGATGGCGGTGACAGCCTCAATCCATTTTTCGTCAGGTGTACCGATTACGGCAACTTCCGATACGCCTTCGATACTGTAAATAGCTTCTTCAACTTCACGGCTTGCAACATTCTCGCCACCGGTTTTGATCATGTCTTTTTTTCGATCAACAACGGTAATGTAGCCTTCATCGTCGATGATGCCTAAGTCGCCACTGTGAAACCAGCCGCCGGCAAACGCCTCCGCAGTGCGTTGCTCATCTTTATAGTAGCCAAGCAGTAATTGCGGTGATCGATGCACGATTTCTCCTATGTCACCGATTTTTACATCGTTCATTGCCTCATCAACCACTCGGGTCTCGATGTTTAGAGCGGCCCTCCCGGCGGAACCAGCTTTGCGTAGTTGGTCTTCCGGTTTCAACACAGTTGCCATTGGCGCGATTTCTGTCTGACCGTAGAGGTTCCAAAGGCGAACCTTGGGCAAACGTTGTTGTATTTCTTTTAATACTTCGACAGGCATGATGGATGCACCGTAATAGCCTTTCTTGAACGCGGACAGGTCTGTTTTAGCAAAGTCCGGCGAGCGCAACAGTGCGATCCAAATTGTCGGAGGTGCGAAGAACGAGGTAATACGATGTGTCGATAAAAGCTTCAATAGGTTATCGGCAGTTGGAATGCCGGTAATGAAATTGGTACTGCCAACATAGATCGCCGGGCCGAAGAAAACATCTAACTGAGCGCAGTGGTAAAGGGGTAGGGCATGCAAGGCGATGTCCTTTTCCGCAATTTCCACATCGACTAAGCAAGTGACGTATTCCGCGATGACAGCGCTATGAGTGAGCATCGCACCTTTAGGTTTCGATTCTGTGCCGCTGGTGTAAATGATCTGCGCCAACATCGAGCCGTCCAAATGACGATCGACAGGTTTTGCGTCAAGCAGCAAATCCGAAAAATTGAGCATATCTGCTTGAGGTTCAGAGTCATTCTCGCTTGGCAGCCACACGAGATTACGCACGGACGTATTTGCGCTAGCGCCACGGCCAAGATGAGCGAATTCAGTATCAACGCACAGCGTTGTCGCTCCGCTATGGTCGAGGATAAAGTTGGCATCCGCCACACTGAGCATGTAGTTGATCGGCACAAGTACTGCACCTAACCTGGCAACCGCAAACCTCAAGGCCGCAAAGGCGTGGGAGTTGCGCGCGATTACCGCGACTCTATCGCCAATTTGTATTTGCTTAGCGGCTAGGCCTTGGGAAAATTGATTGCAAATGTCATCAAATTGCGCATACGTCCACCGTACGGAGTTGCATTGAACTGCGATTTTATTCGGGTAACGCTGGCGGCTTCTTCTAAGTAAATCGCCTAAAGTTTGAGTTGCGTGAATTGGTGTTTTTGTCGTCATTTTTGTCTCCGTGAGTCTCATTTATAGCGGATAGAGTCAAGGCGGTATATGAATCCCAGAGTATAGCGCTGCAAAAAGAGCTGCATCGAGTTGGTTAGCAGTTCAAAAAGTGCGCATCAATTGCCGAAAGTGCTATTGACTAGCTATTTTCTGTGAAGTAATATCGGAATTAGATGGATACACACGGATATCCAAGAAAGGTGAGCTATGCTGTTACAGGTTGGAAAATGGGGTAATAGTCTGGCTGTTCGCCTGCCCGCAGCGCTCGCCTTGCAGGTCGAACTTAAAGCAGGGGATTTCCTAAAAGCAGAGATTGATAAGAACGGAAATATCAGCCTAGTTTCCGAGCGGCATTTTGATAAGGCAAAGTTTTTGCGAAAATTGGATAGCTTAAATGCTAGCTTGCCACCAACCAAATCGGTGATGCACTTACTACGAGAAGAGCAACGCTATTGAACTATATCGACACGAGTGTTTTGGTAGCGCTATTTTGCAATGAAGATTCAGCGCTAGAAATTCGCAAGTGGTATGAACAAACCGACTCCAGCAAACTGGTTACTTCAGACTGGACACTTACAGAGTTTTCAAGTGCGATTCGCATCAAAGAGCGAACAGGGCAACTCAATACGAAACAAATTCATTCGGTCTTGAAGGCATTCGACAACTTTTGCGAAGGCGGTATTCGACTTCTTGGAATAAGCCGTCGTTGTTTTCAACAAAGCGCACTACTCATTAGAAACACCTCAGGGCTTCGTGCTGGCGACGCTCTTCACTTAGCTGTCGCGTTAGAAAGCGGATCAGAACAGTTTATTACATTGGATAAACTGTTATTTCAAGCAGCTAAGAAGGCCAAGCTTGAGGTTGTTAGATTCGACTGAATAAAATTATTCAATCATGCACCCCACACTGCAAACTCATTGCTACTTCGCGCGGAACTCTGGACGTCGAAATCATTTCGGGGGAAATGCGAAATTATCAAAACTGCTACTAGGACGTAAAGCATGATTGAAAGCGCGGTGATTGCTATAGATCGCCGCCATTCCCGAACGAGCGCAACCCAACCGATGATTGACATACAAAACAGCATAGCGGCTAAAAAATAGGCCTGAGGCGCAGGCACGAATACCGATGTGCCGCCGCGTTTTGGAGACGTCTCGAAGCCAGAGTGTGCAAAGATTAATGTACCTCCGATAAAGCCGAGTATCACCAATGCTGCGACTGCAGCAAGGCCGGCTCCTCTGAGTGGTTGGTGTTCTTTCAAGATGTAGGTCTTGCGAAAGATAAATTGATCATTCCAAATTTACCGTGAAAAGTGGTAATGCTGTTGCTTAGAGTCTGTGAAGCCGCGCTCATCAAAAACATGGCTGATATTGCCGGTACGCATTAACTGTACGCCGGCAGCGACAGCCGCTTCCCGGCTCAAGCCACCGGCGCGAACCAATCCATCAACCATTTCTCGGCCGCTAACAACATTGCGCAGCCGCAATAGGCCGCTACAGCGCACCCCAGGAGAAACCCCGTGCGGACCTCGCAGCCATGCGAGCCATTGCTGAGGATTTCCCGTACTAGCGGACCCAGGACGCAAGGATTCGGCAACCGCACGATAAGGAACAAGCTAATAGAAAAAGGGCGCATCCTGCAAATCATGTTCTTCCACAACGTGAACTAATAGCCCGCGCGACGCTAAACGCTGGCCCAAGCGTAAGGCCTGAACCCGTGAACATTGGTAGTGTTCGCTTAACCAAGAAATCAGCTCATTGCCCAACAAGCAATCCCGGTAGCGACGAAAATGGTGGCGGCGTTGCTTGAGAAGTATCGGACGTACTGCTTCTAAATCATCCATCACTTGCGCAAGATCAAACGTAAGCGGATTGAATCCCTCCGGTGCTACAACCTCTTTGCCTCTGGTCGAGTTTTCATCTAACCAAGTTCTAAAATCGGTCGGAATCATTGGTCGACCGAATCGATAACCCTGCAACGCTTGCACGCCTGCTGCAGTCAAATAATCATGTTGCAATTTGGTCTCAATTCCTTCAGCGACCATCGAAATTTTTAGCCGGTGTGCCAGAGCGATAATCGCATCCAAAACGGGTTGGTTCTCTTGCTCGTTACTAATTGTATTAACGAACGCGCGATCGACCTTGAGTCGATCAATTGGCAAATCCTGCAAAACCGCCAAACTTGATTGTCCAGTACCAAAATCATCAATCGCCACACGAAACCCAAAAGCACGCAGGCGAGTCATTTCATCGCGGACTTGATCATCGACCAAATCTCGTTCTGTAAGCTCCAACACGACCCGCTGCGGACCCAAAGGTTCACCATCAAAAATCTCTTCAAGAGTTTTTGAGAACCCCGGGGTGCGCAGTTGCGTGGGAGTGACGTTGAATGAAAAATAAAGTTCCGGATATGCTAGGGCGCATTCGGCAAGTTGTCGATGGGCCTGCCGCATTAATAAGTCCGACATAGGAACGATTAGGCCAGAGCGCTCCGCGTAATCGATGAATTCAGCTGGCGGCACCAAGCCACGCGTGGGATGCTTCCAACGCATAAGTATTTCGGCGCCTAAACACCTGCCGCTCCGGGCATCGACAATCGGTTGCACAACCGGAGAGAAACGCCGCTTACGCAACGCGCGTTGTAAACGCAGGGCACGGCTGCTATGTCGGCGAGCCAGGGCGTTGGCAACACCAATCACACAGAAAGTCAGGAAAATCCAAGCCATTGTCCAGAATGGCCATTGCGCAAGGATAATCACCAAAAATTGGTCTTGCTCAACGGCACCTTCAATCACCAACGGCCAGCCGTGGATTGCAAGACTGATAGGAGCAAATGCATTGGGCCCGGTAGGTCTGCCCCCTTGCATGGCAAGAACCTGGCCTTCGGAACTTAACAGGCGCAACTTTTGCCCGTTGGCTCCGGGTGGCAAGCGATCCATCAGCTGCCTAGGCTCTACCAGAGCAACCAAGGATTGCTTAAGTTCCTGGCGCATAACTACTAGGGTTGGGCGAATGCTTTGCGCCGGGACGATATACAAATCCTTTGACGTAGCGCTGGAGGGAGTGGGCGTCGACCAATAAGGTGTCACGCCACCAAAGCTGCCACAGGCACGCTCGCCACTTGGGTCAACCGTTAAAAATTCTCGTACCAAGAGCGAATTAAGCGCTGCGCGGGTAAGCAATTCGCGCACGGGTTCGCTGCAAGTACTGGCTTCTTGGGCGGATTGCACATCCATCAACCCCTCCAAATCACGGTCGATTTCCTGCAGCCCTATCGCAAGGGCGCGATCTGCCGTGGCTAAGCGGTCGCGCAAATCAGTACTGAGTTGTAACCAACAGAGAAGGGCCGCACAGATGAGCAAGGCCAAGGCTACCACCAAGGCTGTAATCGCCATCGCGGCTGGCCGTAGAGTGGGTGTGTAGCGCCGCGATTCGCCATAGGCAAAGCGCTGGGCATCTGCCAAGGGTCCTCGCCCTTTAGCGATCAGGCGTGCCAAGAAGTGTCGCTGAGAGCTAATGTCTGGTACAGCAGTTGTCATTTCACTATAGTCTGAGCAGCTTGCAGGTGAGTTATGCTCTTACTGCCCAACGGTGACGAAGAACCGACCGACGCGCCTGAGTTACGCATTAAGTGTTGTGGGTGTGCCGTGAATGGGAAGTCCGGGTCGGCCGGGCCCTTACTAGACAAGTTGGAGACCGACGGAGGAACCCCATCCAAAACCTGATTTTGGCCGGCAATATGATCACGTTCGGACTGGCTGAGTACCTTTCTCGAAAATATCGCCTTTTCAATGCGACTAAGGACGATACCAACCTCGAACTGTCTATGTTTTTAAAAATTGCATCAATCACGCTCCCTATCTTCACATTGGTTCTGGTTGGTTTTTTGTACAGTCGCCGCGTTAAACCAGACTTAGGGGGAGCCAACAAACTCGTGGTGGACGTCGCACTGCCGGTACTGATTTTTATTTCGCTGTCTGCCAAATCGTTTGACCCGATTTCTGCACTGTCTTTCACTTGGGCGTCCATCGTGTTGATTATTCTGAGCGGCTTGATCGCGTGGCCATTGGCAAGGTTTTCAGGCGCAACAAAGCAAGCATTTCTGCCCTGTGTAATGTTCACCAACGTAGGGCCCATTGGCCTTCCCTTGATTGCCTTAGCCTATGGGCCAGAGGGCATGGCAACAGCAGTAGTTTTATTGGTGATATCCAACATTCTTCATTTCACGCTAGGCGCGGGCGTGATGAGCGGCAAAGTTGACTGGCGCATGGTGTACGCCAACCCACTGGTTTGGGCAACGGTGCTGGGTGTGGCTAGCTCTCAATTGCAGTTAGTGCTACCCGGGTGGGTTCAAACGTCCTGCACCATGATCGGAAGCGTGTTGGTTCCGATGATGTTGATGTCGCTCGGGGCAAGGCTTGCCAGCAGCCAAGTTGCAGACGCTTGGGTGGGCGTTCAGTCAAGCGTGCTAATTTTGGTCATCAGGCTCGTGGCTGCCTTCTTGGCGCTTTGGCTCATTCCATTGCAAGGGCTGGAGCGGGGATCGCTGATTTTATTTGCATGTTTGCCAGCTGCAGTGTTCAATTTTATGCTTGCCGATAAGTTTCAGGTTGAACCCAATAAGGTGGCGTCCACCGTCATCGTCGGACATTTGCTAAGCTTGGCATTTCTGCCTCTCGGTATTTGGCTGGCATTTAAGTAGATTTCTTTTCATCCACACCGAGAAAATTTCATGAAGATAAAAGCTGTTGTGTTTGATGCCTACGGAACATTGTTTGACGTCTACTCCATCCAAGTTCTGGCCGAGGAGTTTTACCCTGGCAAAGGGGCCGATATTGCGGTGAAGTGGCGCGATAAGCAAATCGAATACACAAGGTTGATTACGCAGTCCGACCCGCACCGCTCAACTGGCAGTCAGTACTTTCGCCCGTTTTGGGAATTAACGCGCTTGTCATTGGAATACACCTTAGATAGACTCAAACTCGATCGCGACTCAGGGCAGGTTGAAAAACTGATGCAGCAATATGCGCACCTCACGCCGTTTGCAGAGAATTTAGCGGTTCTGCAAAAGATCAAAGCGATGGGGCTGACGACAGCCATACTGTCGAATGGCAGCGCTGATATGCTGGCCTCTGCCGTCAAGAGCGCAGGGATGGAAACTGTTTTAGACCACGTTATTTCAGTCGACCCGATTCGCCTGTTTAAGACGTCTCCTGAAAGCTATGGGTTGGTTCAACAAACTATTGCAGTTGATAAAGACGAGGTGTTATTTGTATCGAGCAACGCATGGGATGCGTTGGGTGCCACGTGGTTTGGCTTTACAACGCATTGGGTGAATCGGCAAGGTTTGCCGTTTGAAGCGTTGTCTCCACGGCCGCATTTTTCTGGATCGGATCTGAATTCAGTGTTGGTTTCACTGGGCAATATTTGATTTTAAGTTTGAGCGTTTAGTGCGAATGCCGGTGATGTATGTCCGGGAAGTGCGAGTGTCGATGCTTGAGTGACTTATGTTGATGTGCGTGCCTGTGTGGCTCAACCCCATCCCATTCAAAGTCATGTACATGCTGGTGGTGTTCGTCATGCCGGTGCGAGTGCTCATGAGAAAGTTCGACGTGAGTATGTTCATGCGCGTGACGTTCTGTCAGATGCAACCAAACACCCGCCGACATCAAGGCGGCAGCAACCCAAAACGCCACGCTGGTGGCTTCACCGAACACAGCAATCGCGATAGCTGCGCCTACAAAGGGTGCCAGTGAAAAGTAAGCGCCGGTTCGCGCCGCCCCAAGCCCGCGCAACGCCAACACAAATAAAACCAAGCTCAAACCGTAGCCCAAGAACCCGATCAACAATGCCGATGACAGCAGCGGCAAAGCTGGCAATGTTGCACCGAGCGCAAACCCAAGGCCGGTATTAACGCAGCCTGCAACCAAGCCTTTGCTGCCTGCTATGAACAACGCATCAGATGCGGAAACTTTGCGGGTTAGGTTGTTATCGATCCCCCAAGCCAAGCAGGCTCCTGCTAATGCAATCGGGCCTAAAAATGCACCACTGCCCGAGGCAACAGTTTGCCCACTAGGCCATGACAATACGATGCCACCCAACACAATCAGCACCATGCCCAGAACGATTCGGCGGTCGGTGCTTTCTCGAAACACCAGCCACGCCAGAACAGCAGTCAGCACCGATTCCAGATTCAGAAAAAGCGACGCCGTGGAAGCCGTTGTATGCGAAAGCCCCACCATGAGAAGCAGCGGCCCAAGCACGCCACCGAAGGTAATCGCACCCAACAACCACGGCCATTCTTGCCTCGCAATGCCTGATGGCTTCCAGCCCCGATCGCGAATCAAGCGGATCAACGTCAAGCCAAAGCCGCTGCCCAAATACAGCAAGCCGGCCAACAAAAAAGGAAAGGACAAGCCCTGCCCATCACCTAGAAGTTTTTTGGTGAGGGGCGTGCTGGCTCCAAACAGAATCGCTGCTCCGATGGCGGGAAGTGCCGCACGATGCAGGCCGCTCATCCGGTTATCTTTCGGCAGCTGTAATAAGCAGTAGGTATTACCGAGTGACTCATATTGAGTGCCCGGCAGTTGCGAGTGAAGCGCGAGCGCTGTAGAGGGGATAATCCATAGGGCCTATGGTAGCTTCGGGTTGCATGTTGGAGGGAGTTTTGATGTAAAGCCGCAATGACTCACCAGCTTATATGGTTTTTCATTTCCCGATCGGGAAATAATAAGCTAAAGCATGACATAGATACACGCAAACTTCCCGATCGGGAAATATCACTTGCACTGAGCCCGGTTGTAGTTAATAATTTCCCGAACGGGAAACTTCGAAAACCATGACATCCATTCGATCACCGCAACAACTAGGGGTTGCACTACGTGCCGCCCGCAAGCAGCTAGGGTTAACACAGCCCCAGCTCGCTCTTGCAGCCGGGGTCGGTGTGCGATTTATCGTCGACCTTGAGGCGGGCAAACCCACTTTGCGGCTGGAAAGCGTGCTGCGGGTTATTGATGCGCTCGGTGGCGAGATTCAATTGATCGGCTTGCCATCCGCCATGGACGACGATCATGGTGGAGGCGGCAACCATGGCGCATGAGTTGGAGGTCTGGCTATTCAGCGAACGTGTTGGCACCTTAGCGCTGGTCGATGGGCGACTGAACTTTTGCTATGCGTCTGCATGGCTATCGCGATCTGACGCTGCGGCCCTGTCCGCCTCGCTGCCCCTGCAACTACAGCCATTCGATGATCGTAAAGCGCGCCCCTTCTTTGCTGGTTTACTGCCAGAGGGGCAAATGCGCCGCCTGATTGCGCAGCAGTTCCAGGTTTCTCGCGACAACGACTTTGCGCTTTTGGAACACATCGGCGGCGAATGCGCAGGGGCCGTGACCTTCATTGAGCAGGAGCAAGCTCTGCCTGTGCCTAGCCGCAAAGATGATGTTCAATGGCTTAGTGACGATGAGCTCGTTTCCATACTCGATGAGTTGCCACGCCGCCCCATGCTGGCGGGAAATGACGGCTTGCGGCTTTCATTAGCTGGCGCTCAGGACAAACTACCGGTGGTATTCGATGGTGCTCGCCACGATAACCAAATTGGACTACCCCTCAATGGCACGCCTAGCTCTCACATCTTGAAACCAGCTATCCACGCTGTTGAGGACAGTGTGATTAATGAACGATTTTGCATGGCACTGGCTGAAGTCATGCAACTTATGCCAGCGAAATCGAAAGTTCACCGGGTGTTGGGTCGCTCGTTCCTGCTGGTTGAGCGTTACGACCGACTAGTTGACACCCAGGGGCAACGGCAACGCCTTCACCAAGAGGATTTCTGCCAGGCACTTGGCGTCATTCCAGAAATGAAATACCAGAACGAAGGCGGCCCCGATCTGGCCCAATGCTTTGATCTAGTGCGGCGCGCAACGCGCCCGAATGCTTTGCACATACTGCGTCTATTCGACTGTGTGATCTTCAATGCGTTGATCGGTAATCATGACGCCCACGCTAAGAATTTCTCATTGCTGTATCTGGGGGGTAACACCGGCAAAGCCGCAGTTCTTGCGCCGTTTTACGATTTTCTATCGACAGCAGTGTATCCAACACTTACGCCAAAGATGGCGATGAAAATCGGCAGCAAGTACAAGTTCAGCGAAGTTCAGGCCCGCCACTGGGAACAGTTTGCGCGAAGCATTGGCCTCAGTAAGGCCCAAGCCAAACGCCGTATTCTAGAACTGGCAAGATCGCTGCCAACCACCGCGCGAAAACTCCAAGCCGCGCCTGAACACAGTTTTACCGGCCATGCCGTGGTCGAGCAAATCTCTGCCTTGATTGAGCAACGTTGCTCGCTGACGATTCGGCGGCTTAGCGATACCGATACTTAGGGCGGAAATGACGCGACTAACGCAAGATTTCGACTGGCTCCCCAGTGACCTAGCTGTAGCCGTTGTTTTATCTTAGCCAATTAGCTCACGTGGGATTGCCGACGCAAACAGCCACGTAACGAGTCGTTTTCGATGTTATTAATGTCGCGGACCGCCTTACCGCAATCCGCATTACACACCACGCTTGTGAGCACTCAGAGTGAGCTCACACGCCTGCCCGAAGTCGCACTCGCTAATAACAATTCATTGGGGCCATCCCAGCCTGATGTCGAACTAAATATGCGCAATTGTTCAGTCATGTCTAGCCAAGCATTGCGTTGAGCCACATCTGATAAGGGCTTTAAAATTTCTTTGACTGGGGATGCGGCTGATTGCAAGAATGCAATGTAGTGCTCAACGCTGGGTGCAAAAAAAGGCGCTGATATTCGGTTGACTTTTATGTCAACGAATCCCGCAGCTTGAATGAATTCATTGATCAAACCCGGTTTGCCTAAACTCATCAGACTGCCTGGTTCGCATGTTGGTTGATTGAAAACAGCCGTTTTATTCGAACCCTGTAGGTGGTTGTACGCAGTTCTTAATGCGATGGCCAGACACGGGTTCTGCGCGGGTTCACTAAACACGAGTACGCTTAACCGTCCCGCTGGTTTAAGTGCCGTTTGAATCTCGTTCAACGCCTTTGCAGGTGAGCGGCAAAACATGAGACCCAATCGGCATACGGCTGCATCAAAATTTTCACCGGCTAAATTGAGAGACTCTGCATCAGCTACCTGGACTCTCACCTGATCAAAACCTGCGATTTCGACGTTTATCTTTGCCAACGCAAGAATGGCCGGTGAAATATCAACTGCTAAGACCTCACCTTTAGGGCCGACCAGTCGCGCTACATCAAGCGTCTGATCGCCTGCGCCAGCAGCGATATCCAAAACTCGTGAACCCAGGTGAATTTGTGCTTCCTCTAGCATCATCTGGGTTGCCGCAGCTAGCCATTGATGAATGAGACCAGCATGGTTGTTCCAGCCCGCTGCTGCTATGTCCCATGCCTGCTCGGTAGACATACCAGTCGCCTTCATTCTGCTTTTATGCCTGTACTTAAAAGAATGGGCTGCCAGTATCGTTGTTCTTGTGCAATACGCGAGGCCAATGCTGCCGGGGTTGACGACACGGCCGACATGCCTGAATCGGCAAATGTCGTTACAAGTTCAGGCCGAATGAGTGCAGACTGCAAATGCTGCGAAACGGCGTTTATTGTGCTGTTAGGTACGCGAGCGGGCATAAAGAATGCGAACCACTCACGAATAATTAAGTTTCGATAGCGCTGCTCAACGAAAGTGGGGATGTCGGGGAAATACGTGCTGCGCTCAGCACCGGAAGTAGCCAGTATGCGAATTTTGCCGCTGGCTTTGTGTTGTCGAAACAATCCTTCGGGTAACACTAACGCAGCTACTTGGCCCCCTAGCAAGTCAATGATGGCGGGGGGGCCTCCGGCATACACTACATGTTGCCACGGCACGTTGGCCTCTCGGAAAAACATAGCCTCTAATAAATGGGGCAAAGTGCCTGTGCCAGGCGAGGCGACATTCGCAAGTTTCGGGTTCGCACGCATCCATATCAACAGATCGGCCAGAGTGGTTACAGCGCTTGGCACAGCGGGGCCGATCGCTAAGGCCAGCGTCATCTCACCTGCCATTGATAGGGGTTGTAAATCTACGATCGGGTCATAGGCGAGTTTTGCATAGAGATAGGGGTACACGGTGGCAACAGCCCCTTGTGCCAGCAATATTGTTGACCCGTCTGGTACGGCAACTTTTAATGCGTTCACTGCTATTTGGCCAGCCGCGCCGGGCCGATTGTCAACGATTGCCCCTTGGGGATATTGGCGCGTCAATTGTTCAGCAACGCGTCTAGCCACAATGTCTGGGATGCTACCTGCAGGCCCTGAGCAAAGAATGCGTAACTGACTAATTGTCGTATCTGCTGTTGCTTGAGCTAGACAATCTTTCGACAGAGTCATACCCAACATAGTGGCGGTGGTTGCAGATGCAAGATGCAAAATTGATCGGCGCGAGGTTGTGTGTGTCTTCATAAGAATCTCCTTTTAAAACCGTTTAAAACCGTTGAATCAATGAGTGGAATATTGGCAGAGTTCACCTTGTCGTGGGAAGATGCGTGATGCAGCATTTCGATGCAGGTTATGCATCACCCCTATCACTTGAGGGATCCCAATGAGACTTCAAAGCATTGAACAATTTATTGCCGTTGTGGATGCTGGCAGCATCCGAGGTGCTGCGCGTCAGCTTAATATGTCCCAACCAGCATTAAGCCGCGCACTGCAACAGCTTGAGGAAGAGCTCGGTGTGCAACTTATGAACAGAAGCGGAAGAGGGGCAACACTCAGCCCGGCAGGTAGCGCTTTTTTGTCGCATGCACGGGTGGCAGAAGCCGAGTTGCGCAAAGCTGCGGAGGAAGCTAAAAGAACGGCAAGTGACGGGGGTGTGCTTTTGTCCGTAGGTCTATCACCTGTGGGTGCTAGCCTTTTATTGCCCGAATTGGTCATCGATTTGCAGCGAGCCCATCCAAAAACCCGCATTCGTATTCTGGAAAGCTCCCCTAGCGCTTTGCTGCCGTTGGTTCGCGATGAAATTATGGATCTGGCGGTCACGCAGCGCACTCGCATTCACTTAGATGCTGGGCTGGATTACAAACCCTTGGCAGAAATTCAAATGCGTGTCGCGGTACGGCCAGGCCACCCGTTACTCAAGGAGATCGGTAAGAAACGAACCGCTAGTCTGCAGCATCTCGTCGGTGTTTCTTGGTTATATATGACGGCACACGATAGTGCTGACGACATCGTCAGTCGATCCTTTTTGGCCAGTGGTTTACCCGTTCCCTTACCCGCCGTGCATTGCGGGTCGTATTTTGTTGCTCTCGATTTGTTAGCATCGACCGACATGCTGGGTGTGTTAACACCCGCTTTACTTCGAGCCTGTATGAAATCGGGACAACTGGTAGAGCTAGTTTTGACTAACCCTCTAATTCCAATTCAACTGGGCGTTTATACGCGTTCTGTTTCACCGTTGACTGGACCTGCGAAATTCGCAGTGGCTACAATCCTGGCAATCTCAAAGCGCATAGCGTTGACAGGAGAACTTCGAAGCACGGCGCCGATCATGGTTGACTAAGAATTACCCCTAATCACAAAAAACTAATATTTCCGCTCGAAAAGTAAGGATGTCTTCAGGTGAGCTTTACCCAGCCAAGCGCAGCATAATCTTCGGCATCAAGAACGTCTGGCACACCAGCACATATCAACTCTGCGAAACCTTCATTAGGTACCATTGTGGTGAGGCAGTACAGTCGTGTAGTGCCGGTATTCTTCACAGCGTGTACGTTGCCAGGTTTCAATAAAAGTGTAGTGCCCGCTTTTAGCGGAACAACGCCGTTCGATGTTTGTGCTTCGCCTTCACCACTTAAAACGTAAAATACCTCGTGTGCGATGCTGTGTTGATTCACAGGTGTTACGCCACCGATATCGAATATCTCTATGACTTGAATGAACGGTGTAGCTTCGATCAACGGATTTACTAACAACACGAATTTGTTGGTGTCGTTCTTGGAGATTCGAAAGACGGGGTAGTTCAATTAAAACTGCTCGGAATGGGTTGTGAAGCCAAAGCATTGCCGTATGTTGTAAATGGTGGCATCCCAACAAAAACTCGGCGATGTGGTTGCACAGCAGTCTTCAATGAAAACGCAGTCATAGCCTAAGAAGTTTGCGTCCATCAATGTGGCTAGTACGCATTGATCGGCATTCACACCAGCAAAGAGAAGTGTTTTTACATCTAAGTTGCGCAACACCGAATCAAGGCAAGTATCAAAGAAACCGCTCATTCGATACTTGTCAATATGAATGTCTTTATCGTCTTGCTTTAGTTCATCGACTACTGCAGCACCCCACGCATTCTTTTCTAAAACACGTGAAGGTAGTGCGCCGGGCGTGTTGCCGAGTACATCACCCAACCCGGTTGAAGTGCCCTTCGAGTTATAGACATGTAGTAGGCTAGGACTTAGATTCAATTTGTCTGGGCGGTTGCCCCAGTTCAACCAAATAATGGGTACCGATGCCGCACGGAGTTTTGGCAATAATCGATTTAATGGCTCGATAGGATTTCGAGCAGGTGCAATATCAACACCGATTGAAGCAAGCCAACCTTGCGCATGACAAAAATCGTTTTGCATGTCGATCACAATGAGCGCCGAACGGCACTTGTCGATGAGAAGTGATTGCGGTGCGGCGTTAATGCTTTGTGTTTTTTCTTGAGACGCACCTCGGGTGAGATCGCAAAGCGTGTCGTTCACCAGCCATTGGTTCCTCTTATTACCCAGAACATTCAATGGTTGTTCACTCATTTTCGAGGCTCAAAAAAAGACTCTCCCGCACGATATCTGAATGCGTCCGACATATCAGGCGGTGACCCTGGCTCAACAGTACCTTCGAAGGTGAGCTCTAGCTGCACACCACTCGGGTCGTAAGCGAATAGTTGCCAGAGCGATGTTCCCGGAACAAGGAATTCACGCCACGGAATTTGGTTCTGTTTGAAACGTTCCTTAAAGTCTTGAAACCCGCTGCACGCTAGCGACAGATGATCAATGGCTGCGGTGCCGATAGGGGCAACTCCTGTGACGCTTAATGCAGGGCCGCCGGCGTAGATGTGCACTATCGCTTGCCCTCCCGGTGTTGGGCAGGCAAGCCAAGCGCCGGGGTAACCGAAATCGGGTCTGTGCACTTGTTTCAACCCAAGTATGTCGCAGTAAAAGTGTACGGTCGCCGCTAGATCAGCAGTTTTGATGGCGGCATGAAACAAGCCGTGAACAATGGCAGTCATGATGGAATGAGGTTAACGCTACTATCTAAGCGTACGGAGTGATGATCGACGATATTAGTGTTGCTCAACTCCATCTCGCGCTTTCGCAAGGTCATGAAGTAAAAGCGTGGTGTGCCGTTTTTCAGCAATAACTGGGCCGAAGCACTATCGAAAATAGCACCATCCTCAGTAGGCTCCACTAATGCACCATAAGCGGCAAGCGCTTGCACACTTGCCAATTTCGGTTCGATGTGTAGGTTTGATTTCACTAGATCCTGCGTTCCGCCAATGGCGGCAAGAAGGCATCGGTATAGACACGCTCAGGCGTTAGCTTAGGCGGCAAGCCGTAAGCATCCTCAATGGTGCGCAGTGCTTTTTGTAAACGAATTGGATCGATCACAGACAGGCCATTTTTCTTCACATAGTCGGAGATAACCATCTGATCATAACTAATGGCTTGGCGTTCTGTCTCAATTGCCACGTCGGTTAGGGGTTCAATTTTCTTGAGGGCTGCAATACTCTCCGCACGATTATTGTTGGCGTAGATTAATGATTTAAACAATCCCTTTAGTGCGTTACGCGCAACCTGAGGGTTAGCGGCTAAGAACTTGCGAGAGGTGAGAAAGCAATAACCATAAAGCTCCACACCAAAATCGCGATACATCATAATTCGCTGCTGTGGAACATCCAAACCAATGTTTTTCAATGACATGCTGGTGGAAGTGACCGCACCCGTAATCCCATCGGCACGTTTTTGCAGCAGCATAGGTTCACGCAAATCGGATGTTACGGTCATCCAATTGATTTTGCTCATGTCTAAATTGTTGGCTTTGGCAAAGGCTGGAAACAATTGGCGGCCCCCATCGGTTTCTGGTGCGGCCAGTGTCTTACCTTCGAAGTCTTTAGGGGCTTTGATGCTTCCATCCGTTCTAACCGTCACGCCCATCAATGATTTGTCGCCCCAAATGGCAATCGCAACTAAATCGGAATCAGGGTTTTGCGCCATGAATTTGATCACTGGGCCAATGTCGCCTTGGCCCATGTCATAGGTGCCTGCCGCAATGTCGGTAGGTACTCGGCCTGAGCCAAAGCCTCGGTCAATCGTTATGTCGATACCCACATCTTTAAAGAAACCTTTTTCTTTACCCATATCGACGTAGGCATTAGGGCCTTGGCGTGCCCAGTCTAAAGTGAACTTCAATTTTACCGGTGCGGCTGTCTGCGCGAATGCAGGCACCGATGGCAATGTTGATGATGCGGCAATCGTTGTTGCGGCGAGGAAGTGGCGACGATTAATCATGGCGATCCTTTTTTTGAGAACACGGGTTAAGAGACTTTTAAACCTCGGGTGGCCCAACCGGTCACGCGAGTTTCAATCAAGCGGGCGAGTACATACATGCTCACGCCCATGAGCGATGTGACGACTAAACCGGAGAACACTAATGGCACATCGAATCGCGAACTCGCTAGCATGATGAGGTGGCCGATGCCCTTATTCGCACCGACGGTTTCGGACACTATCGAGCCAACGAACGCAAAGGTTATGGCGATCTTGAGCGACGCGAAAAAGTACGGCATAGCGCGTGGGATACCGATTTTTTTCACAATATCAATAGGCCTTGCGCCAAGCGATCTGAGAACGTCTCGCAGCTCAGGCTCCACCGTCGCAATACCTGTCGACACATTCACTGCAATTGGAAAGAAAGCGATGAGAAATGACGTGATGACTGCGGGCACTGAGCCTATGCCGAACCATAAAACGAGAATTGGCACGATTGCGACTTTTGGTACTGACTCGAAGGCAATCATGAGTGGGTAAAGGCCGTGATACACCAACGCACTTGAACCAATGGCGATGCCGAGAAATAGGCCCACCACGATAGCGATAGAGAACCCCATTAAGGTTGTCATGAGTGTTTGGCCAGCATTGCTCATGAGCGGCGACCACCACTTCATCATGCTTAGAAATATTTCTGATGGCAGTGGCAAAACAAACTTCGGTATTTGAAATGCCCGGCAGCCAATTTCCCAAACGATTAGGATGCCAATCGTCACAAGCCATGGCAGCAGTGTTTGTAAACGTTTGTCGCGAGCCTGTTTTTTTTCAATCTCAGCGAAGCGTGAATTTCTAGTGATTGCCTCAGGCTGCATGGCTTGTCTCCAGCGCAGGCTTTCGGGTGAGGCTGATCTCAGTTCGAATTTTTAAGACCAACTCTTGATAAGGCGTGGTGTATAAATCGTCGAGTTTCCTAGGGCGTGTGAAGTCGATTACGTGCTCGGAAATAATTCGACCTGGTCTGGCCGACATGACTAACACTCTATCGGCTAAAAACACCGCTTCGCGCAAATCGTGAGTGACGAGAATTACACTGGGCTTGAGCTTTAACCAAACGGTTTGTAGCTCAAGCCATAGATCTTCCCGGGTGAACACATCTAAGGCACCGAATGGTTCGTCGAGCATCAGTAAGCGAGGGTCATGAATGAGCGATCGACATAAACTAGCGCGTTGCAGCATGCCACCTGAGAGCTCATGAGGAAATCTTTTCTCGAAACCTTTTAAACCCACCATTTCCAATAGCGCCATGGCTTTGGCTTCGTATTGGGTGCGCTGCTTTGCAAGCTGTTGCCGATGAGGCTCAACCACTTCAAGTGGCAGCATCACGTTATCTAGAATATTGCGCCATGGCAGCATGATCGGGTTTTGAAAAGCCATACCAGCTTCGCTATGCGGTGCCCATACCTCACGGCCTGCAACAAACACATTGCCGGCAGATGCTGGCCACAGGCCGGTGACCAATCTCATCAAGGTCGATTTGCCACAACCCGATGGCCCAACAACCGCGATAAACTCTCCCGGTGCAACCTTGAGGGAGCAATTTTCAAGAGCAACGGTACCTCCGGTGCCGCCATATTGCATAGAGACTTGATCAACTTCGACAAATGGATTGGTGTTCATCTGCCGAAGTATGGTGACTTACAGTTAACCCTATTGAATCAATAATTCATATGCAGTGCTCACAAATTGTGTGCGGTCAATCTCGCCTCCAATAGTTGTGAAAATGATTTCACCGCAATCGGTAGGGTACGCCCTTGTCGATGGACGATAGATAATTTTGTATTTGAAAGCGCTCTATCAGTGAGCGGTATTGCCACCAACGTTCCATTCGCAACATCTTTTCGGGTACCAATTTCGAACTGAAAACTGACTACGTTACTGGCTAATGTGAACTCTTTCAATACTTGAACACTGCTGGCTTGTAGAACTACGTTCAGGCTGATTCGCGAACGACTAACAATCGTTTCAATAAGCCTGCGACTGCCAAAATTAGCATCGCCTAGAGCGACAGGAAACTTCTGACAATCGGATAATCGTAGCGATGGTAGTTTGGCTAACGGGTGGTCGGGCCTCACCATCGCACATAACGGTTGCCGTATGGAAGCTATGACCTTGATCATCTCCGATGGCGCTGGGTCGTGCACGATGAGCAAATCCAAATCATCTTCTAACAAGGCATTGCTCAAAGACGATGTAACGCCCATCGCAACAGAAAACTTCACTGCTGGATATTGGGTTTGATAATCTGCAATGGCATACGGAACCAGGCCGGTAGCAACCGATTCCGCACAACCCAGCCTCACCGTGCCGCGCATATTTCCACGAAGATGTTCGATATGAGATGTGGTGGCCCGAAGATCGGCAATATTGCGTCTGACCATTGCGATCATCACTTCGCCAGCTGCGGTCAGCCTCACTCCTCTTGGTAAGCGCTCAAATAAAGGTGTCCCTAGTGCATCTTCAATCTCTTTGATTTTTCGATTTAGCGCAGTCGATGCGACGAATAGGCGTTCTGCTGCTTTTCGGATCGAGCCAGCTCGGGCGACTGCATCAAGATAAAGGTAGGCTCTAGGTGGAGGTAGCGTATTTGGCATGCCTTTGCACATGCAAAGAGCGTGCCATCAATATTGTGAAGCGTAGGGTTGACTTTTAGTTTATCGTCGCGGCAGTTAAAGCAGTTTTTCTATCTCGTTCGATATCGGGATGGAACCCTCGTGCAGCATATCTCTATGCATATCAAGCTTTTTTAAATCGTAGAGGTAGTTCACCATTAAGCCTAGCGATTGCTTGATGCCTTTCACGCTTTGGTCAGCCGCCCAGTTCAGACGTTCGACGCGAGCACCATTACCTAGGTGAAAGCGAGCCACTGGGTCGAGCGGTTTGCCATCTTTTAGTTGTTTGGCCAAATAGGTAGCAGCGTGTTTGCTAATCTTCTTGCGATAGGCATTGGCGGCGGGCAGCTCTGCCAGATCGGTATTTTCCAAAAAGCTCGTTAGCGCAGGTTCCTTTTTGTGAAGCCAATTGCGAAACCCAGGCATAGGCGACAGTGTTGCAAAAGTACGAAGTTTCGGAAATTCTTCTTTTAAGGTTTCAACCACTCGCTTAATTAATGAATCACCAAAGCTCACGCCTTTTAAACCAACCTGCGTATTGCTAATCGAATAGAAAATCGCAACGCTGGCTTTGTTGGGGTCAATATCAGCTGCGGTTTCATCGAGTAAAGGCGCAATGCTAGTTGCGATATCACTGAGCAGCGCAACTTCGACAAAAATCAAAGGCTCGTTAGGTAAACTGGGATGGAAAAAACCATAGCATCGTCGATCGCTGTCAAGGCGATTTTTTAAATCCGCCCAACTTTTAATATCGTGCACCGCTTCATACTGGATGAGTTTTTCAATCAGCGATGCGGGGCTATCCCAGCTTAATCTGCGAAGTTCTAAAAACCCAACTTCGAACCATGTGGAAAACATGTATTCCATCTCGGCATCGAGCGCATGTAGGCGCTGGTCGGCATGAAGAAATGGCACCATTGCTGAGCGCATATCGACTAAGAAACGAATGCCTTCTGGCAACGCGCTAAACCGTTGCAACAACCTTCGGCGTGGCGATACGGTTGCTTGACGGTAACGAACTTCAGCAACTGCTTCATCAATCGTGCCAACCGCAGCCGCGTATTTTTCCAAGGCCTTTTTACCGCGTGCGGTATCAGCCATGAACTGTTCGCTCATGATGAGCCAACAGTCGTAACGATTGGCTTGATTCACGGTGTTACACCAAGCAACAATCTCCGCTGCCCTACGACCGCCTTCAACATCGCTAATTTTTGGTTCAATTACTTTGGTCAGGCTATCGAAAATGGAACGTAGTTGCGAGGGCGATAGCGCTTCATGATTTAAATGAGCGGTCGATTGCATACGCTCGGATGTTGTGCGTAGTGCATTGCTTTGTCCATTAGGCAGCGCTTTGCCTACTTGTGGTGCAGCTGCATCCGATTGCATTGAGGGCGGTACTTTGGGTGAAATTATAAAGTTGGCAGTATATCGGTGAATGCTTCACATATCTGAAAACAAAATGCGAAAAGTTGTGAGAAGTCACAGCCTTTAGATGTGAAAGTCCTGCGGCATGAGCTTTGCCTGAAAATTGCTGAATTACTACACAAAGATTACAGGTATTTGTGCCTTGGTTACCTGAATGTTTACGTTAGCATGACAGAAGACATAGTGATGCGAATTAAGCGTCATACAGCGATATTTATTGAGAGACAAAATGAATTGGTTAGCCTTTAATTTGAAACGTTCGCAAGTAGTCTTTGCGACATGTTTTTTAACGATGTTTACTGCGCTTAGTTTCCCCACCATCGGTACAGCGCAAATCTATCCGACCAAAGCGGTAAAAATAATAGTGCCTTTTCCGCCGGGTGGGCCAACGGATACCGTCGCTCGTGTGGTTGCAACCAAGTTGTCGCAATCTTTTGGGCAACAGTTTGTGGTGGAAAATCGCCCCGGAGCTGGCGGAACTATTGGCTCGCTCGCAGTCGCGCAATCGGCTCCCGATGGCTACACGCTACTTTTGGGTAGCACAAGTTCTTTGGCGATGGCACCGAGTTTGTACAAAAACCTTGGTTATGACCCGCGTAAATCGTTCTCCCCTATTAGTTTGTTGTCTAGTTCGCCACAACTTATTGCAGTGAACACGAATGTTCCAGTGACGAGTTTGCAACAGTTAATTGCCTTGGCAAAAGACAAGCCGGGTGCTCTTACTTATGCGTCAGCAGGCAACGGTACACCACCGCATATTGCGGTTGAATTATTCAAAAGCTTGACGGGCATCGAGATGCTGCATATTCCGTACAAAGGCGGCGGCCCCGCATTAATGGCGGTCGCAGGAGGTGAAGCGCAGGTTATTTTTGAAGGTTTGGTGACTGTATTGCCGCAGATTAAATCAGGGCGCATTCGAGCTTTAGCGATTACCGGTTCTAGCCGAGATGAGGCATTGCCAGATGTGCCTACGGTGGGTGAAGCTGGTTTATCGGCCTTTCAGGTGAGTTTTTGGTCTGGGCTTGTTGCACCTGCAGGTACGTCGCCAGTTATCTTGGCAAGCTTAAATGATGCGTTGCGAAAGTCGTTAACGTCAGCTGAATCAAAAGAAACCCTGACTAAGTTCGGTCTCGCTTCTGCGATGAATAGCCCTGCGGAATTTTCGCGCTTTATTGATGCTGAATTGCTGCGTTGGGCCAAGGCAATCCAAATCTCTGGCGCAAAAGTCGATTAACTTCAGTGAAAGCGAAAATTCTGATAGCCGGCGCTGGTATCGGTGGCTTAACGGCAGCACTTGCCTGCTTGCAGCGTGGTTTTGACGTAGAAATCTATGAACAAGCCAGTGAGCTCAAAGAGGTGGGGGCTGGATTGCAATTATCGGCAAACGGTAATCGAGTACTTTATGAGTTGGGTTTAGAAAGCGAACTCAAGCGCCTAAGCTGCGAAGCCACTGGCAAAGAGATTCGACTTTGGAATACGGGTGAGACTTGGAAGCTGTTCGATCTTGGTGCCGAATCAGTCGCCCGATATGGCTATCCTTACTTTACCGTGTATCGACCAGATTTACTGCAAGTGCTAATTGACGCTGTGCGCGCCATTAAGCCCGATGCGGTTCATCTGAATGTGCGTTGCGAGGGTTTCGAACAAGATGCTGATGGCGTTACTTTACACTTTGAAGGTGGCTCTGCTGCCAAAGGCGATGCGCTTATCGGAGCCGACGGTGTTCATTCGAAAATTCGCCAATCGCTATTCGGAAAGGACAAACCAGAGTTCACTGGCTTAATAGCGTGGCGCGGCGTGGTTGAAATGGATCGTTTGCCCGGACATATGCGCCGCAAGGTTGGTACCAATTGGGTGGGGCCCGGCGGCCATGTGGTGAATTACGCATTGAATGCTGGTCGACTGATGAACTTCGTTGGCATTCGTGAGCGCAGCGATTGGCAAGTGGAATCATGGAACCAACCCGGTACACGTGAAGAATGTGCAAGAGATTTTGCTGGTTGGAACGAAGACATTCAACGAATGATTCAAGCCATTGATGTGCCGTATAAATGGGCGCTGATGACCCGTGCACCTTTAAAACAATGGAGCGTCGGCCGAGTGAGCTTGTTAGGCGATGCCTGCCATTCAACGCTGCCATTTTTAGCGCAAGGCGCGGTGATGTCGATTGAAGATGGCTTTATCTTGGCGCGTGCGTTAGACGGCTACGCTGACACCTCATTCGCGTTGCAAAGATACGAAGCGGCGCGACTTGAGCGCACGACGAAAATTGTTGAAGGTGCTGCCGGTAATGCAAAGCGCTTTCATAACCCTGAGTTAGCCGACGCGGAGGGTGCCAGAGCTTATGTAACCCGGGAGTGGAATGAGGCGAGGGTGAGGGAGCGGTACGAGTGGCTGTTTACCTATGATGTGACTTCCGTGCCGATTTAATGGGGCACTAGTACCGGATTACACTTTTAAAGCCGCTGGGGTGAGCATTCGCATGCCAACTGACTGGCTCGCTCTTTTGTCAAAAGTTACGCAGTACTGGCAACCTTGCTTTTTGGCAATTGAGTGGATTAGAAAATCCACGAACCCGGCTTTAGGGGATTTAGTGCCCATCATTGCCTGAAGAGCTTGGGTAAGACAGTCCCGGTTTTCGATGGATAGTTGCGGTGTTTGCAGTAAATTTTCAATAAGTAAAGTTAACTCAACGTCGCTAACCGCATAACTTGTTTGGAGAACCCAGCAGGTTTCTACGAGTACGACTAGGCTGATAAAGCCCTGCTGAGACGCACTTAGAATTTGTTGGAAAAACTTATTCGCGATAGAACTTTGCGCAGGGTCGTCTTGCGTTAAGTACCTAACCAATACATTGGCATCGACACCGATCAAGATCTGTTCCTAGCCTGTCGAGTTAATACCGATTGCCTGATTGCATCGTCCATTGATTCAATACTGACGGGTTTCCTGACTCGCCCAGCAAACATCCCCTTTAAGGCCTGTATGTCCTTTGCAACGGCGATGAGTTTGAAGCCATCGGGTGTTCTAACGAAATCGACGGTATTGCCTGCTGAAAGACCGAGTTCGTCTCGTACAATTTTAGGCAAGGTGATTTGCCCTTTGCTAGTGAGTGTTGCTGTAGCCATAAAATTCCTTACTCATAGTAAGGAT
>JAYWIG010000344.1:0-6143 GCA_043789035.1 Betaproteobacteria bacterium | reverse complement strand
TAGTAGTGAGCAAGCTTAACGCCCTCAGGGCTGCAGCAATGACTGGAGACGTGCCGCAAAACATTAATTTTGCGATTAAACCGGAAGTACTTCGCTTGTTTTTAGAGTCTGAAAACTTGCCGCTGACCGCCAGTGATCCCGGGCAGCGTCTTGAAACTGAAGCGATTGCCGAGCTCGCTAAAGGCTTTACCATTAAGGTTGAATGCAAGCAGTAGTAGTGGCGTTTCCAGATGGCAGTTAGGCCACGGGGTTGGTGCGTTTTTCTGCTGCACTGACTTCTTTTACAACCAGCCTTGTTCCGGACAGAACGTCGTAAAGAGCCCGCTTGTCTTTGTCGATGACTGTCCAAGCGATGGGCAGTAAAAACAATAAGCCAAAGGCCAAAAAAACATACTTTACTGCGGCAAGCACCGCTGCGATCAAAACTACGGCGGCGGTGTAACGTAAAAATGCTTGCAAAGGTTGTACAGGCTTATCATTTTTATCGACAACAAGCAGGCCCATCGTTTTCATGGGTAGAGTTCTTCTTCCTTTGCTCCAAAACCAAGTGAAATAGAGCGCCATGACAAGGAACAAAAAGCCTTGGCCAATATTGCGGTGAGTGCCCGGTGCGCCGGTCAAGCGGGTGAGTGATGAGAATGCGTAGTAAAAGAAGAATACGACACCGAAAAGAATGACAAACTCATAGGTAGCACTCATGATGCGCCGCCATGGGTCAGCCGAAACAAGCCTACTGTAGTTACCTGTCGAACTCACAACTACTTCTTTTGAACTTCGGCAAGTTTAGGCTGGCTTTTAGTATCCTTAGCCTTGATGTCCTTAATAGGTTGAGCTGCCTCTTTGGCCAAGCCTGTTGTCGAACCACCGTGCTTGGCTGCAGTATTGCTCGTCCACCCTGAGCCTCGAAGAACCGCCCGTTGTGCAGGTGTCATTGATTCGTACTTCTGCCATTGCTCTTTGCGTTCATCTTGGTTCAGATTTTGAGCAAGGCGGTAGTTAGCGCGCGCAAGTTTGCGCTGCTCAGGCGTCAACGCTGCCCATTCGCTCACTTTTGCTGCCGCTTTTTTCTGCTCCGGCGCGCTTAGTTTTGGAACTTTGTTTGCAAGTGTTACCCAGGATTTACGCTCAACTGCTGACAACGTATACCAAGATTTTTCAAACGGCTTTAGAAACGTTTTGTTCGCAGGCGACAGATCGACCCAAAGCGGCTCGGCTGCATTTACCAAAGATTTTCGGAAAATCGTGCCCGGTGTCGTGCTGACAGCTTGATCGTCAGATTGGGCTATCACTGTTGAATGAAGGCCGAAACAAAACCCAAGCACTATCGCTAGACTGAAGAAACGTAAGCTCGTTCCAAAGTTACTGCTGCACATTGCGAATGTATACTCCAAAGCCCCGATCTGCATAGGTCGAAATTGGTACATCATCGGTAAGTACGGCTGCATCTATGGAAGCTTGCTCATCAGCTTCTTGATCGTCGCTGTAGTTTGATATGAACACCAAACCTGCCGCAAGAACCAAGGCGGGTAAGCCAAAGCCAAGCGCTTTCCATGTCCAACCTGAAAATCGACCAAGACTGAGTGAATCGCCGGAACTTTGGGTTGAAACCGTTTCGGCGGTTTGTAAAGTCCGAACAGGGATGGCCGCAATGGCGGCTTTGCGAGAATTCGCTAGACGTTGAGAAACTCTAAAAGGGAGTTTTTCTGTCGAATCGTCTAAGCGTTTTGCAATAAGCGCGCCTAACGCGTCGGTAGAGTGGGGTAAATGTTGGTTTTTCATAGTGTGAGTCCTTTGGCAGACAAAGCCGCAGCTAACGTATGCGTTGCCCTAGAACAGTGCGTTTTAACGCTTCCTTCTGAACATCCCATTGCTGCAGCAGTTTCAGCCACGTCCATATCCTCCCAATAACGCATTAAAAACGCTTCTCGTTGACGTCGAGGGAGTTTTTTTATCTCCTCCTCGATTTGCGCCAACACCTGATATCGCTCGACCTGATCGGCGGCACTTTCAGAACCCTCCGAACCTGCTTCAGCCTCCAAACTCTCAAGGATATCTCTGTCGCCACCCTCTTCGTCGCTGTCACCGTGCATTGATGACAGCAATGTCACCCAAGTATTTCGAACTTTTTGCCGACGGAAGTGATCCATCGTAACGTTTTGCAAGATTCTTTGGAAGAGAGGGGGAATCTCTGTCATAGGCTTATCCGAGTACTTCTCGGTTAGCTTCATCATCGCATCTTGAACGATATCGAGCGCCGCCTCGTCATCTCGCACTGCGTAGGCGGCCTGTTTGAAGGCACGCCTTTCTACCGATGCTAAAAAAGCATCAATTTCAGCAGGCGTAGCCAACTATTTAACTCCCAAGCGTTTATTCAAAATCCAGCATTTCTTCTCTATTGACGCAGATGCTATCAGAGAGTTACAGCTACATTACGGCTAAATAACGTAGAATCGTGGGTTGTCGGTTTGATACTCAATCCTTCATCCCTGAGGTTTTTCGTTAAACGGCACTCTGTTTAGCGAAGGTTCTTAGTTTACTGCTCTTGCACAGCCCATAAAGTTTGTGCCGGCGCTCAATCAATCTCACAGGACCTGTTTCGAGGTCTGCGACTATGCGTTTCGCTAAATACCTAATTTTTTAGACGAAGTTCGCTCAGGCGCCGACGATCAGTGCAACCCTGGCCTTTGACGGAGTTTTAAAAAATGGAAATGACCGGAGCGGACATCGTCGTTCGATGTCTACAAGAAGAGGGTATCGAACATGTGTTTGGATACCCAGGTGGCGCAGTACTTTATATTTACGATGCCATTTATAAGCAAAAAAAGTTTCAGCACATCCTCGTGCGCCACGAGCAAGCTGCAGTGCATGCCGCAGATGCTTACTCAAGATCGACGGAAAAAGTCGGTGTTTGTTTAGTCACTAGTGGCCCTGGGGTCACCAATGCAGTGACTGGCATAGCGACTGCCTACATGGATTCAATCCCAATGGTGATCTTGTCTGGTCAAGTGCCGACACATGCTATTGGTGAAGACGCATTCCAGGAATGTGACACCGTTGGTATTACTCGGCCGTGTGTCAAACATAATTTCCTCGTGAAAGATGTCAAAGACTTAGCGACAACTATTCGCAAAGCCTTCATCATTGCTACGTCTGGTCGTCCTGGCCCGGTACTGGTTGATATCCCCAAGGACATCACGAAGAATAAGTGCAAGTTCGAATACCCTAAAACGATAACTATGCGCTCGTACAACCCAGTGGTAAAAGGGCATCAAGGGCAAATCAAAAAAGCCATTCATCTCATTATGAATGCTGAGCGCCCGATGATTTATGCCGGTGGTGGCGTCATCCTCGGCAATGCATCGCCGGAGCTGAACAAGTTTGTTGATTTGTTGGGTTTTCCCTGTACGAATACCCTGATGGGTTTAGGTGCCTACAAAGCAAGCGACAGCAAATTTGTCGGCATGCCAGGTATGCACGGAACCTACGAGTGCAACATGGCAATGCAGAATTGCGACGTTTTGATTGGCGTCGGCGCACGTTTTGATGACCGAGTCATCGGCAACCCGAAGCACTTTGCCCAAAACCCACGCAAGATTATTCATCTCGACATTGATCCATCCTCGATCAGCAAACGGGTGAAGGCAGATGTGCCAATCGTCGGCGACGTGAAAGAGACCTTGAGCGATTTCGTCATGCTGCTCGAAGAAGCTTTTGCTGCAGGCCAAAAGCCGAAGTCGGTAGAACTGCAAAAGTGGTGGGATCAAATCAATGAATGGCGCAAAAAAGATAGCCTTAAATACGATACCAGTTCGAGCACGATTAAGCCGCAAGCCGTAGTTGAAAAGCTGTGGGAAATTACCAAGGGCGATGCGTTTATTACCTCCGACGTTGGTCAGCACCAAATGTTTGCTGCCCAATACTATCGGTTCGACAAACCTCGTCGTTGGATCAACTCTGGCGGCTTAGGGACTATGGGCGTTGGTTTGCCGTATGCGATGGGCGTTTTGTTGGCTAACCCTGGCTCGCAAGTTGCCTGTATTACTGGAGAGGGCTCGATACAAATGTGTATTCAAGAGCTTTCAACCTGCAAGCAATACAACTTACCTGTGAAAATTATCAATTTGAACAATCGCTATTTAGGGATGGTTCGCCAATGGCAAGAGCTTGAGTATGAATCGCGCTATTCCGAGTCGTATATGGACGCGCTGCCAGATTTTGTGGCACTTGCCCAGGCCTACGGCCATATCGGAATTAAGGTTGAAAAGCCCGAGGACGTCGAACCGGCGTTACGCGATGCATTTGGTAAGTATAAAGACCGTTGCGTGTTTATCGACTTCATTACTGATAGAGAAGAAAACGTATTCCCAATGGTGCAGGGTGGTAAAGGCCTGAGTGAAATGTTGCTTAGACCGGAGGCTGTGTAATGAGACATATCATTGCAATGCTTCTTGAGAATGAGCCTGGGGCTTTGTCTCGCGTCGTAGGGCTATTCTCCGCACGCGGTTACAACATCGAAACCTTAACAGTAGCCCCGACAGAAGATCCCTCACTTTCGCGAGTGACAATCGCGACGAGTGGGTCCGATGACGTGATCGAGCAAATTACCAAGCAACTCAATCGATTGGTTGATATAGTGAAAGTAGTTGACCTCACTGAATCACCGCATCTCGAACGCGAGTTAATGCTTATTAAAGTTCGCGCGGTAGGCAAAGATCGCGAAGAACTTAAACGAGTGAGTGATATTTTCCGTGGCCGTATCATCGACGTAACCGATAAAAGTTACACCATTGAACTTACTGGGGACGGTAGCAAGCTTGATGCCTTTATTGAGGCTATTGATCGTGCTGCCATTCTCGAAACCGTACGCACCGGTACTTCGGGCATTGCCCGCGGTGAGCGCGTTTTAAAAGCCTAACCCTTATTGATTTGGAGATATACATGAAAGTTTTTTACGATAAAGATTGCGACCTAAAACTCATTAAGGGTAAGAAAGTAGCCATTATTGGTTATGGTTCGCAAGGCCACGCACACGCCTTGAATTTGAATGATTCAGGCATTAAAGTCACTGTTGGTGCCCGCAAAGGCGGCCCAAGCTGGGACAAAGTTAAAAAAGCTAAGCTCATAGCCGCTGAAGTTAGAGAGGCTGTTAAAGGCGCGGATTTCGTCATGATGTTGATGCCTGATGAGCATATTGCTGCCGTTTATAACGAAGATGTAGCACCTAATATGAAGAAGGGCGCAACTTTGGCCTTCGCTCACGGCTTTAACGTTCATTATGGTCAAGTTGTGCCGCGTAGCGACATCGATGTTGTGATGATTGCTCCTAAAGCTCCGGGCCACACGGTTCGTAGTACTTATGCTCAAGGCGGCGGCGTGCCTTGCTTGGTTGCTGTGCATCAAGACGTGTCTGGTAAAGCTCGCGATATGGCATTGTCATACGCTTGCGCAATTGGCGGTGGCCGTGCGGGCATTATCGAGACAAACTTCCGTGAAGAGACTGAAACCGATTTGTTCGGTGAACAGGCTGTTTTATGCGGTGGCGCTGTTGAGTTGATTAAAGCAGGTTACGAGACATTGACCGAAGCAGGATATGCGCCCGAGATGGCTTACTTTGAGTGCTTGCATGAGTTGAAGTTGATCGTTGACTTAATCTATGAAGGCGGTATCGCCAACATGAATTATTCAATTTCAAATAACGCTGAGTTTGGTGAGTATGTAAGCGGCCCTCGCGTTGTTACAGCTGAAACAAAGCGTGTCATGAAGGATATATTGAAAGATATTCAAACTGGTGAATACGCCAAAGCTTTTATCCTTGAAAACAAGGCCGGTGCTCCAACTTTGACTTCTCGCCGTCGTATTACTGCAGAGCATGAAATCGAAGTGGTTGGTGAGAAGCTTCGTGCGATGATGCCATGGATCAAAGCAAACAAACTCGTTGATAAGAGCAAAAACTAAGCTCTAGGCACTTACCTATTTCAAGCCATGTCTACATTACCTGCGATGCCCGTTCTTGAACCCTCATGGCAAGATTGGCTTGCCGGTAGCGTAGTTGGCGGTAAGACTGACGAAGAAATGCTTGCCACAATGCTGGCAAGCAACTTCGATGAAAGTTACGCGAAGGTTGCCATCAATGTCGTACGCTC
>JAYWIG010000343.1:0-6155 GCA_043789035.1 Betaproteobacteria bacterium | reverse complement strand
ACTAGGCACCATGCCGAGCAAAGTTGGCTGAATAAAACACGACTCCTCAACTACCCCTCCACCAGCCAACGTATTCGCGCCAAGAGCCTTCGCATCGTCCAACAGCGCTTTGATTCGGAGCGTATGTCGGGCATTCACGACGTGAGTAAGATGGGGGCTATTTTGTTGCTCAGCAAGGCTGTTGCCATAAGCCCTAGAAATTTCTTGCCGGCATAACTCAACCCATTCATCTTTGACACTTTCATGCACATAGACATGATCAGGGGCAATACAGGTTTGACCAGCATTGGTGAATTTTGCCCAAACAACATTGACAGCGGCCAATTTCAAATTCGCGCTCGCATCCACAATCGTTGGGCTTTTGCCACCAAGCTCCAAGGTTACGCTCGCTAAATTCTTTGCAGCAGCAGCCATTACATGTTTACCTATGGCCGGGCTGCCGGTAAAGAACACGTGATCAAAGGCAAACTCTTGCAATGCTTGAGCTACATCAGCTTCACCTTCAAAAATCGCAACCTCATCCTCTGGAAAAATCTCACTCACTATCTTGGCAATGAGCCCTGATAAATGTGGCGTCAACTCCGACGGTTTCAGAATGACCGTATTACCCGCTGCAATGGCCGATACCAACGGACCTAACGTTAAGTTCACAGGATAGTTATAAGGGCCAATAATCAAGCACCTGCCGCGCGGAATACATTGCACATAACTTCGGGTTCCGAGAGTTAAAGCAGTGGGCCAAACCCGTTTGGGTCGCATCCATTTTTTTAAGTTTCGAATGGCATCATTCGCCTCAACACAAACAGGAAGAATCTCGGCTTGATCAACCTCAGCCTCTGGTTTTTTAAAGTCGGCATAAGCCGCCCTGTACCAATCGTCGCTATGTGCGATAACAGAATCGCGTAGCTTTCGAATCTTAGCGATACGCTCTGCAGCTGAAGAGCTTCTCAAGCGCATTGCGGTGGCTGCCTGACGCTCGAAGACATCAAGCATTTTGGTGCTTGGTACAGGAGTCATATCCGCTTACCTTGGGCGTCGAACCAATGCAAATATTTTGTTTGTGGAGAAACGCTGATCGTGTCGCCTCGTTTAGGCGTTACATCAGTTGCATTAATGCGAACAATAATCATCGTAGCATCATCTAACTTGCCATAGATCAGTCGTTCTGCTCCTAGTAATTCAGTCATTTCTACTTTCATCGGCCAGCCGCCCTCATCAACAACGGTGAAGTGCTCGGGGCGAACGCCTAAGGTTAGATTATTACCTATTTGGCCTTGCGGCAGTAAGTCTTGCGCTAACGGTAAATTAGAGGCATTCATGAGGTTCATTGCTGGTGAGCCAATAAATGAGGCAACAAAAGTCGTCGCTGGTGTCCAATACACCTCCTCTGGCGTACCAAACTGCTCCATACGGCCTGCGTTCATGACGATCATACGTTCGGCCAAGGTCATCGCTTCCACTTGATCATGAGTCACAAACAACGACGTGACTCCAAGTTCAGCATGCAACTTCTGAATTTCTAAGCGGGTTTGTGCGCGAAGCTTGGCATCAAGATTAGATAGCGGCTCATCAAACAAAAACACTTGAGGTTGACGAACAATGGCTCGACCCATAGCGACACGCTGCCGCTGGCCGCCAGATAACTCTCTTGGTTTGCGCAGCAAGAATTGCCCCAATTCCAGAATACCTGCGGCCTTATTCACGCGCTGGTCGATCTCGGCTCTGCCAACGCCAGCATTGCGCAAACCGTAAGCCATGTTGTCATACACGGTCATGTGGGGGTAAAGCGCATAGTTCTGGAACACCATCGCAATGTCGCGGTCGGCAGGCTCTTCATCGTTGACCACCCGGTCGCCAATCTTAATCTGCCCGTCACTTACTTCCTCCAACCCCGCAACCATACGGAGTAAAGTTGATTTACCACAACCCGAGGGGCCAACGATCACAATGAACTCACCATCATTGATATGCGCATTCACGCCATGAATCACTTGGTTGGCTTTGGGGCCCGTTTTCGAGGCACCACCGTATCGTTTAATGACGTTATGAAAGCTAAGCGTTGCCATATCAAAAACCTGTCTTTATTTTTCTGTATCAACCAGGCCCTTAACGAACCATTTTTGCATCAATACAACTACAAGTGCGGGTGGAATCATCGCAAGTATTGCGGTAGCCATAATGATGTTCCAATCATTACCAGCATCGCCGCCACTAATCATGCTACGAATCGCAATCACGACGGTGTACATTGACTGATCAGTCGTTACTAAGAGTGGCCACAGATACTGATTCCAGCCGTAAATAAACTGAATAACAAAAAGAGCGGCGATTGAAGTTCTCGACAAAGGTACTAAGATATCTTTGAAAAACTTCATTGGCCCGGCTCTATCAATGCGCGCCGCTTCAACTAATTCATCGGGGACAGTCAGAAAGAATTGCCTAAACAAAAAGGTCGCCGTTGCCGAAGCGATCAATGGAATCGTCAAACCCGCGTAACTATTAAGCATACCAAGGTCGGAGACGACTTTGTAGGTAGGCCCAATTCTGACTTCTACTGGCAGCATCAATGTCACAAAGATGGCCCAAAAAAAGAACATCCTAAATGGAAATCTGAAATACACAATCGCAAACGCGGACAGTAGCGAGATCGAAATTTTGCCGATCGCGATCAACGTGGCACAAACCAAGCTCACCCACATCATCGGCAAAACAGCTTGATATGAGCTGCCATAACGCGCCTGAGTTCCAAACAATGCCGCCTTGTAGTTCTCGAAAAAATGTGCGCCTGGCCATATTGGAATTGGCGACTGCGACACTGCATCTGCAGTGTGGGTTGAGGCAACAAACGCGATATACAACGGGAAGGCAACCAGCATCACCCCGATAATCAAAATCGCATGCGAAAGCAAATCCAACCAAGGGCGGCGTTCTACCATGATTGAAACTTCATTAGTACTGCACCTTTCGCTCAACATAGCGGAACTGGAATACGGTGAGTACCACTACGATGAACATTAGCACAACCGACTGAGCAGCAGAGCCACCAAGATCCATACCTTTGAAACCATCCGCATAGACCTTGTAAACCAGCACCGCTGTGTCTTTGCCTGGGCCTCCTTGAGTAGCGGCATCAATGATGCCAAAGGTATCGAAGAAGGCGTACACCATGTTGATCACAAGCAGGAAGAAAGTCGTCGGTGAAAGCAGAGGAAAGGTAATTGTCCAGAAACGCCGAAAAGGCGTTGCCCTATCAATGGCTGCGGCTTCTAGTAATGATTTGGGAATCGATTGCAAGCCAGCAAGGAAAAACAAAAAGTTATACGATACCTGCTTCCAGACCGCAGCCAGCACGATCAAGGTCATCGCATGCTCACTCTTGAGCAGATGATTCCAATCAATCCCTATCGCACGCAATGCATAAGAAACGATACCAAGCGACGGTGCGAACATAAACAACCAAAGCACACCCGCAACAGCCGGAGCAACCGCATAAGGCCAGATCAACAAGGTTTTGTAAATCATTGCACCGCGAACAATTCGATCAGCCATGGTTGCCAGCAACAGTGAAATAGCTAGGCCAAGTACCGCGACAGAGATTGAAAATACAGCAGTGGTTTTGAACGACGCCAAATAACCAGGATCAGAGAATAAATTCCTAAAGTTCTCTAGCCCAATCCAAGAGGTCGAAGTACCGAAGGCATCCGACTGTTGGAAAGACTGCAATAAAGCTTGGCCCGCAGGCCAAAAGAAAAATACCGTAATAACGACGACTTGCGGGGCGAGCAGCAGCCAAGGCAGCCAGGTGGATTTAAAGCTGACGCGCTTTTCCAAAAAGTACTCCTTAGCGCTGCGCTATTCGTTCGGTTCTATCTACTTGTTCGCTTTTTCGAATCGCTCTAACAGCTGGTTGCTACGCTCTGTAATCGACTCCAACGCAGCCTTAGGTTCTTTCTTACCAGCCCAGACTTGTTCGAGTTCCTCGTCAACGACAGCACGGATTTGCACATGGTTGCCCAAGCGGATACCACGCGACTTGTCAGTGACCTTGCGGATCATTTGAGTAACCGACACATCGGTACCCGGGTTTTCCTTATAGAAACCAGACTTCTCAGTGGCTTGATAAGCCGCATTGGTCAGAGGTAAATAACCCGTGCGCTTATGACTTGCGGCGTCGATTTCAGCGTTTGATAAATATTGAAAGAACGCAGCAACTGCCTTGTACTCTTCAGGCTTTTTGCCCTGCATGACCCAAATACTTGCGCCGCCTATTACGGTGTTTTGCGGAGCACCTGGAACGTCAGGATAATAAGGAAGAGCACCGATGCCTGAGGCAAATTTCGCGTTACGCTTGATGTTGCCATAGAGCGCAGAAGATCCTGTCACCATTGCACATTCGCCAGAGACAAAAGTGGCATCAGCAGAGTTACCCCTACCCTTATAAACAAACAAGCCCTGCTTTGCCATGTTAGACAAATTTTCGATATGGCGTTGATGCAATGGTGAGTTCACGGCCATTCGTGCATCCATACCGCCTAAACCGTTACGCTTGGTCGCGAACTCGACGTTATGCCAAGCCGAAAAGCTTTCAAGCTGTGTCCAACCTTGCCAAGAAGTAGTAAAAGGGCACTTATGGCCAATCGCCTTCAATTTTGCCGCGGCAAGTACCACTTCAGGCCAAGTTGAAGGTGGCTTATCGGTACTAATGCCAGCGGCTTTAAAGGCGTCACGGTTAAAGTGAAAAACAGTTGTCGAACTGTTGAACGGAAAGCTCAGCATCTGGCCTGACGGGGCTGTGTAATAACCAGCCACCGCAGGTACGTAACGACCAGGATCGAAATTAACGCCGGCGGCCTTCATCACTTCGCCAACCGGCTTAATCACGCCTTTGCTGGCCATCATCGTGGCCGTACCTACTTCAAAAATCTGCAGAATATGAGGTGCGTTGCCAGCCCTGAATGCCGCAATCGCAGCACCCATTGATTCATCGTAGGTGCCCTTAAACACAGGATTAACCTTGTACTCGGCCTGACTAGCATTGAACCCTTTAGCGAGGTCGCCCACCCATTCGCCTAAACCACCGGGCATCGAATGCCACCAAGTAATTTCGGTTACTGCATGAGCAGGTAAAGAGAGGCCTAAGCCTAATGCCAACGATGCCACTGATACAGCGGCAGCTGATTTTTTGAAAACCATTAAACACTCCTCGAGAAGTTGAACACTTTTATACTTGGCGCATGTTATTAAGCGCTGATGACATTTTTGTGACGATAATGCACTAAAACCGATCTAAAGTCGAAATACTAGAGCTTCGTAAGTCTTACTCAGGCTTAAACAAATTCACTGCGTCTGTGATGGCGCAATCCAAACCGTCCGTAAATAAACGCTGCATTATTTGGCCATCGTTGACGGTATAGCTCACCACCCTTAGTTGATAGGCCTTGGCCTTCTGAATAACCTTAGCCGATAGCTCTCTGAAGTTGCAATCCAAGGCGACAACATCGAGCCTCAAACATCGATCTAGCCAATCTTGAGGCAGTGCGTGAATCAGCAAAGCTCTGGGTAGTTCGGGCACTGCATCTCTCGCCGCTGCAAGCGCAACTTCGGAAAATGATGAAAGCAACGGCGGAATTAATGTCTGGTCACTTGGCAAACCATCAGCATAGGCTGACCACATCGCCATACATTCTTTGGCAATCTGCGCGCCGGTCTCGGCTTCTCGGCCGGGGCTGGGCTTAATTTCAACGTTGGCGAGAAAGTTGTTCTCAAGTAGCCAAGCGGAGATTTTTCGCAACTCAGGTAATCGAATCACCTGATTTGCGGGTAATCCAAATTGGGTGTCGAGGGCAAGTGGCACTAATCCTGCGTTCAATCGCGCGAGCTCTTGCATCGAAAAGTCTGTAGCAGCACCCTTCCCTGATGTTGTTCGGTCTAAGGTGTCGTCATGCAGCAAAAACGAAACATTGTCTGCCGATAGCTTGACATCAAACTCAAACATTCGATGCCCAAAACTTGCACCATACTGAAAGGCCTCTAGGGTATTTTCAGGCGCTAACTTGCCTGCCCCACGATGAGCGCAAATTTTCAAATACGGCCAATTTTGGAAAGTGACTTTTTCAAGTCGTGAAACATGATTTGTGCTCATGAAATCCTTTATT
>JAYWIG010000342.1:0-24905 GCA_043789035.1 Betaproteobacteria bacterium | reverse complement strand
ATAAGCACCTGCGCCTCGCCGCAACTCAATTGAAGGTAGCGCATAGTTTGGTAAATTAATCACAACCCATCGCTGCAATTCCAAGAGTGATTGAGCTAAAAGGCTAGCCACTTGCGGGTATTCATCCCGTAAATAGATGTAGCAAGCTTTTGCATCTACAACATGGGCAGCAATCAACATGCCCTCCAAGAATTGAAAAGGCTTGCGTTCGAGATAGTACCGATCTTTATACGTGCCGGGCTCGCCCTCATCAGCATTAACCACCAATAGCTTTTCGCCCTGCTGAGCGGCAACGATGGCCCATTTAGACGCTGTTGGAAACCCTGCTCCGCCTAAACCACGCAGGCTTGACGCCTTCAACGCGGGAATACAGGTAGCAAGTGCCGATGACGGTTTTTGTAAGAGCACTTTGCGCAATTCAGCAAAACCACCAGCTTCTAGATAAACTTGTAGTGGCTCTGCAGCCACCTCAGGGATAAGCTCGAACCATGCAGCTTTAGCCAAATCCGGAAATCGTACTGGGCTTTTTCCGACAGCCCCGGCCGGAGCTTGATCGCAACGACCAATGCAGGGTACTCGTTGAACGCGAACCCGAGATTGCAACCAAGCTTGTGCGTCATTACCATGCAACGCTTCTAAAGCCTCAACGACTTTATTAGCACCAGCCATTTGGCAACTAAACGAATCGCAAACTCGGATGGTTGTATCAGGAGGTTTTATCTGCCCTTCTTTCACCACATCAAAATGATGATAAAAGGTAGCCACTTCAAAGACTTCGGCTTGAGAAAGCTTAAATGCTTCTGCGCATGCTGCAAGAAGTTCTTCGGGCAGACACTTTTCGGCATCTTGAATAAGATGCAATGCTTCGATGAGGTATTGCTTATCTCGGGGAACAAACCCCTGCCAAATTGCAGCCAATCGATCTCGTGCTTGTTGCTTTACTTGCCTACCTTTATTGAAGGCAGAGGGCCTTAAAAAATATATCGGTTTTTCTTGGATTTCAGCCGTATTTCTCAAACTTTCGTTTCTACTCAAAACACCCTGCCCCTACGCTGTGAATACCGACTCAATACTTGCATTTACTTAAGAGTAATAATAGATCAAGTAGCTAAATGTTGAGCTTGAATTTTCGATATAGTATAAGCAACAAAATACAACCAAGGAGACAGTTTCATGAAGTTAATAAAATCAATCGCATTAGGCTTAGCGTTTTCATGCACGCTAATCAGCAGCATGGCTTTTGCCCAAACCTACCCGAACAAACAAATTCGTTTGGTTGTGACATTCCCAAGCGGCGGGGCACCCGATATTTTAGCCAGAATCTTCTCCGAGAAAGCCCAGCTGGGCCAAACGGTTTTCGTCGATAACAAGCCCGGTGCCGGCGGTAATATCGGCGCTGATTTTGTTGCAAAGGCCCCCGGAGACGGCTACACCTTGGTGCTAGCAACCGTTGGCACGCACAGTATTAACGGCGGGCTCTACGCAAAAATGCCTTATGACATGGTGAAAGACTTCACGCCAATCTCCTTGCTCGCATCAACACCGAATCTTCTGGTCATTAATAACAACATTCCCGCGAAAAACGTCCAAGAGCTCATAGCCTATGCAAAGGCTAATCCGAACAAGTTAAGTTTTGGCTCTCCGGGGGTGGGCACATCGGTGCATGTTTCAGGCGAATTATTCAAGTCGCAAACCGGCGTAACAATGGAGCACGTACCGTACAAAGGAAGACAGTTTGCGATTCCCGATCTAGTTGGTGGCCAAATTCAATTAATGTTTGACAACATGCCGTCGGCGCTTCCGATGGTGAAAGAGGGAAAACTAAGAGCGTTGGGGCAAACCAGCGCCAAACGTTCTTCTGCAGCGCCAGATATTCCGACCATCGCAGAACAAGGCTTACCTGGCTTTGAAGCTACGTCTTGGTTCGCAGTCTTTGCTCCGGCCAATACACCGAAAGATATTGTTGCAAAACTCAATGCTGAAGTTCTACGAGTTTTTAAGTTGGCGGATGTACAAGAGAAACTCAAAACTTTAGGGTTAGAAGCTATATTGTCCACTCCCGAAGAACTCGCAACTTATCAGCAAGCTGAGATTCGGAAATGGGCCAAAGTAGTAAAAGACTCTGGAGCAAAAGCCGAGTAAGCAATAGCGTTGTTATCAGAGCAACCATTATTTAAGAATTGTCAAATGAAGTACCGCTTAAACCCCAAGTAATCCCGCCGATCGAAATAAGACAGGCGGCGATTTTCTAAGCGCTGCGCTGTTGGCACACTAATCCCAATAAAGAACATATTGGAAGAGTGCCAGCAGGATGCGACGTCACGGTTTACTATCTGTAATCAAAAAAGCCATTGCTACGGTTGCGATAGCCATGGGCCTTGTTGCGCCGCCGGAGATGGCAAATGCTGTCTACCTGAATCGGTTTGCTACGATTGCCAATGGAGCGGTCACCTTTACCGGCAACTCCCTCGGTTTGGACAAAGGTAATGCCAATGCTCCGGGCACTAACGGCTCGATTGGCACATTTACTACCACTAACTTAAGCTTAATCGACGGCACCTACCCTCCCGGCACGACTAATGACTGGAGAAAAAATAGTTCTTCGGCCCAACTTGTGATTCCTGCTGGCAGTACGATTCTTTATGCCGAATTGATTTGGAGCGGAAGCTTTAGTTACGGCAACGAAAACGTAAGCGCATCGTTAAATACACCGGTAAGTTTTCAAACTCCGAATGGCTTAGTAAATGTAACGCCGAGTGGTGTAACCGCCCAAACTCTCGGCACTCCAAACGGCAGTGGGTTATGTACCACGACGCCTTGCTACTACGTTCGATCTGCAGATGTTACAAGTCTAGTGACTGCTAGTGGTGCTGGTACTTACACAATTGGTGGTGTACCGGCAACACAAGGAGATATAGAAAATAACTCAAATGCTGCAGGTTGGACGCTTGCCGTTGTGTATCAAAACGGTAGCATGCCATCACGAAATCTATCGCTATTTGTCGGCGCCGAAAAAGGTGGTGACCCGGCTGCGACAGTGAGCGGTTTTTGTACCCCGCCGACAGGTCCAAGATCTGGCCGCCTACTTGTGAGCGCTATGGAAGGAGATAGAGGCATTTCTGGCGACCAAATGCAGTTTGGTCCCACGGCCTCAAGCATGACAGCGCTTAGCGGTCCAAACAACAGTGTTTCGAATTTTTTCGCTTCACAAATCAACAACAACAGCGGCCTTTTAGATACTTCCGGAACTTTCGGTACCTCGAACCATAGTCTCGCCAGTGCAGTGAATGGAGCCCGGCAAGGCTATGACATTACTAACGTTGATGTATCTGCCCAGCTTGCGAATAACCAAACCAGTGCTGCTGCACGCGGCACAACAACTGGTGATCAATATCTCATCAATGCACTGGCATTGCAGATTAACGTCGGAGCACCAATATTTCCTATATCAACAAAAACTGCGAACTTAGCAGTTGCCAAAGTAGGTGATGTCATTACCTACACAGTCATTCTCGATAATCGAACCGGGACAGCAGACGCCACAAACACATTTTTAAAGGATGTACTGCCAGCGGGTTTAAGCTTTATAGGCGGTAGCTTTACCTTAGATGGTGCCGCAAATGCTGGCAATCCAACAACAGGAGTCAATATTGGTACGGTAGCCGCCGGTGCGAGTCGAACTGTTACTTTTCAGACCAGAGTCGATAGCATTCCTGCAAGACCGGCAATCGCTCAGTACGATAACTCTGCTTCATGGTCATATGAATTCATCCCCTGTGCCGGCCAGCCTATTTCAAAAGGCAATCTAACTACTAACCCAGTCAGTACAAAAATAGCTCGACTATTACCGTCGAAGTCTGCTTCGCCTAGTGGTAACGTTAATCCTAACGATGTTATTACCTACACTGTCACTTTAAACAATGACGGTACTGCAAATTCTGCGGGAACCACTCTGCAAGACCCGATTCCTGCCAATACTAGCTATGTGGCGGGCAGTACGAGAATTAACGGGATAACAGTTAGTGACAGCTTAGGTAACATGCCGTTCATCAACCCGTGTCATCTTTCGCCGTAATCAAGCCAGTTGATTTTCGGCGCAATCAGGCCAGTGGGAGATTTTTGTTTTCGGCGTAATCAGGCCACTTGGTTTTCGCCGTAATCAGGCCAGTGTTGAGTTAACCGAGGTATCTCGATCTTTTAATTTGCTCTTTTTGTAAGCTTCTTCGTTCACCGTAACGCGAGGAGCGCCACAAATGGGCCACAGGAGATTCGAGATGTTTCATTACAAACAAATCATTGAGCGCTTGCGCGCTGGTGAGACAGAGCGAGAGATTTCGCGCACCCGATTCATGGGGCGGGAGAAGGTTGCCAAGATTCGCGTGGTGGCAAAAGCCTTTGGTTGGCTTGATCCTACACAACCACTGCCCGATGATGATTTGATCACTGCGCAATTCAGCAAAGGCAAACAGACCAACCCTATCGCCTTGCCTGGCATTACCGCGCCCACCGAGGCGCATTCGACGATTACAAATTCATCACATTTCTCCAGCGTTGAACCATGGCGACACCTCGTCGATCTGTGGGCCGGGCAAGGCGTTAATGGGGTAGCGATTCATGCCGCTTTAGCCCGAGATCATGGCTACAAAGGCAGCTACTCATCGGTGTACCGCATGATGCTCACACTGCGAGCTGTGGCGCGGCCCGATATCACCGTGCGCTTGCACTTTGATCCGGCTGATGCCGCCCAAGTCGATTTCGGCGCTGGGCCTCACATGATTCACCCTGACGGGCAGAAGCGGCGCACTTGGGCCTTTGTGATGACATTGGCATTTTCGCGTCACCAATATGTTGAGTTCGTTTGGGATCAAACGGTAGCCACTTGGTTGGGTTGCCACCGCCGAGCGTTCGAGTGGTTTGGGGGCGTTCCAAAGCGAATCATTATCGACAACCCTAAATGCGCTATTACTCGGGCCTGCGCGACCGACCCCGTGGTGCAACGCTCCTACGCAGAATGTGCGCAGGGTTACGCCTTTAAGATCGACCCATGTCCGCCGCGAGATCCACAAAAAAAGGGCATCGTTGAGGCGGGCGTTAAGTACGTCAAGAATAATTTTTTACCACTTCGAACCTTCCGAGATTTAAGCGACTTAAATGCACAAGCCAAGACTTGGGTCATGCAGCAAGCGGGGCTCAGAATTCATGGCACAACGCGCAAAGCGCCGCTCTCGCTGTTCGAATTTGAGCAGCCATTACTGACAGCACTACCTGTCATCGCACCCGATCTAGGCGCTTGGCAAATGGTGAGTGTGCACCGTGATTGTCACATCCAAATTGATTACCGTCTTTACTCCGTTCCTTTTACCTTGGTTGGTAAACGGCTATGGGTAAGAGCGACCGATTGTGCGGTTGCCATCTTTGATGATTTACGTCATGTGGTGACCCACCCTCGGGGTTTGAAGGTTGGTCAGCGTATAACGACACCCGATCATTTACCGCCCGAGGCGGCCTTATTCTTTGCACATGATCGGCAGTGGTGCGAGACCCAAGCCACACACATCGGCACCGCTTGCCAGCAACTCATTCTGGCACTTTTAGGTGATCAAATTCTAGAGCGCTTGCGGGCCGCACAAGGCGTTCTACGCTTATCCCAGCAGTACGGTGCTGTGCGATTAGAGGCGGCCTGCGCCAGAGCATTGGCACATGATTCGCCGCACTACAGAACGGTGAAGTCAATACTCAAGGGTGGTCATGATTTACGCCCCCTAGAACATGTCGCAGCTAGCAGTGACGGTAGTGACACCCATTCCGGCTATGGGCAGAAGGCACGATTTGTGCGCGACGCGCAGAGCTTGTTTACCCCGCAGCCCAGTGGGCTGGTTCATTAACAAAAAACTATCTACAACAAAGCACAGAAAGAGACCTCATGAATGCGTCAAGCACTTTGAACCCCATCCCCGAGTTGGCCCCACAACTTAAACAATTACGCCTCTCGGGTATCCTCGATTCACTCGACACACGCAACCGGCAAGCGATTGATTCGAAGCTCGCCTATACAGAGTTCCTAGCGATGCTCATCAGCGACGAAATCGCTCGGCGAGATCAAAGGCGGTTTACGGCACGGCTACGCCGTGCGCAGTTCCGAACCAGTAAAACGCTGGAACAATTTGACTTCAATCGCCTACCCAATTTAAACCGCGCATTAGTGCATGACCTTGCTACGGGTCGTTACCTCAACGAGCGTGCTCCCGTGCTGATCGTGGGGCCTTGCGGAACCGGTAAATCTCATCTGGCTCAGGCGCTTGGGCATTTGGCAATTCGGCAAGGCGTCGATGTCATCTTCAGTACAAGCGCTGCCCTCACAGCAAGTTTAAATACCGCTCGGGCCACTGGCACTTACGAACGTAAGCTCACTTCGCTGGCACGAGTGCCACTGCTCATCATTGATGACTTTGGTTTAAAACCCTTGCGAGCACCCGCCGATGAAGATCTGCACGATTTGATTGCGGAGCGTTATGAAACGGCTTCCACCATCATCACCAGCAATTTAGACTTCCCCGAATGGGATCAGGCGTTTCCCGGCAATCGACTGCTTGCAAGTGCCACTTTAGACAGGATGCGCCACAACGCATATTGCCTTACCTTGGATGGTGATTCATTCAGAGCGCCGCGCAGTGTACAAAACACCATTAAACCAAGTCAGTCTAAACCTGAACTTGCAAAACGCGCCGAAAACAACCATCCTTAACAACCGAGATATTTCGATTCACTCAGCATTTGTGGCCTGATTACGGCGAAAACGCTCTGGCCTGATTGCGGCGAAAAATGACAAACCCGAACTTGGTCAACAGTTCAGGCAATTCTGCGGGTGTAATTAGCGTTGGGCAAAGTGCATTGCTCACCTTCCAAGTTAAAGTTAATTCAAACGCGAATGGGGCCATTACCAACACAGCAACTGGTGATGTTGACGGTGCTGGTGGAGCACCCAGCTCGCCAACCTCCGTGTCGAACTTTGTTACTTCAGTCGCAGACCTTTCTATTTCCAAAACAGGCCCGACAACTTTCACTCCAAATGGCAATGCGGTTTACACAGTTGTTATTCGTAACGCTGGCCCGAGTGCCGCTAACATTGCGACATTTTCAGATACATTGCCAACAGCGATCACGAGCCCAACCGCTAGTTGCAGCAGTGCAACCGGCGGTGCAGCCTGCCCAGGCTCTATAACTGTCAGCGGCAATACCGTCAGCGGCAACATCGCAACGCTTCCTGCAGGTGGCAGTATTACCTTACAAATTGCTGGAACTGTTGCTGCTGGTGCCTCCGGCAATGTATCGAACACAGCAACCGTCACCCCGCCACCTGGCACGACGGACCCAAACAGTGCGGACAATACAAGCACAACCGCCGGAATTGTGAATCCAAGTGCAGATTTAGTTGTCATCAAAACAGGCCCAACATCGTCAAGTGCTGGTTCAAGCATCAGTTATCAAGTTGTGATTCGAAATGATGGCCCAAGTAGCGCCAATGGTGCAACTTTTAACGATGTAGTGCCCGCAACCATCAACAACATTACAGCCAGTTGCGGCAACCAGTTAGCAGGGGCCTCTTGCCCGCCTTCAATTGGCATCAGCAGCAATACAGTCTCGGGTGTCATTCCGACGTTGCCGGCAGGAGCGAGCGTTACGTTAACCATCAGCGGAACGGTATCTGCCTCCGCGACCGGCTCGTTATTGAATACCGCAACGGCTTCCCCACCTAGCGGCACGACCGATCCAAATAACTCCAATAACAGCTCTACCGCCACTACCGCGCTAGGGGCAGTTGCCGATCTATCGATTATAAAAACTGGCCCCAGCGCATTAGTTAACGGGGCGGCTGCGAATTACACAATAGTTATCAGCAATGCTGGGCCGAGCGATGCCAATGGCGCAAGTTTTAGTGATTTAGTCCCAAGCTCACTTAGCGGTGTCACCGCTAATTGTGCGAGTGCATCGGGCGGTTCAGTCTGCCCTAGCTCGCCTATTTCAGTATCCGGCAACAACGTCACCGCTTCGATACCGACACTTCCTGCTGGCAGTAGCGTGACTTTTAATGTAAGTGGTACTGTCACAAGTGGAGCGAGCGGCACCGTCATCAATAGTGCAAGCGTTTCACCACCAATCAGTGTTACTGATCCAAATCTAGCTAACAATGCGAGCAACACTGCAGCAACCGTTAACCCAAACGCAGATCTTTCGATCGTAAAAACTGGTCCAGCGACGGTCAACGCTGGTGGCTCAATGACATACACCGTGGTTCTAAGAAATAATGGCCCAGCAGACGTATTCAATGCAAGCTTTAGCGATAACTCCCCATCAGATTTAAGCAACATCAGTGCCAGTTGCGCTAGCGCTTCTGGCGGATCCTTATGCCCTTCAGGATTCTCCATTTCTGGTAGCAGTGTTGCTACAACCTTGCCGCAATTACCAGTGGGTAGCAGTGTCGTTATTAGCATCACAGGAACAGTTAACGCTTCCGCAATAGGTAGCATTACCAATGCAGCATCAGTCAGTACGCCAGCTAGTACCCCGGATTCAAACTTAAGTAACAACACCTCTGCTGTGACCACCACGATTAACCCAGTTGCACGTTTAAGTATCGTAAAAACGGGTCCGGCAGCGGTCAATGCTGGATCAGGAATTACTTACAGTTTAGTAATCAGCAATGCTGGTCCAAGCGCCGCTAATAACGCGAGCTTTAGCGATTTAGTACCGAGCGATATCACTGGCATCACGGCAAGCTGCGCAAACACAACGGGTGGCGCAACCTGCCCACCAGGTATCACCCCAGTCGGCAACTCAGTCAGCGGATTCATACCTAACTTACCTGCGGGAGGCAGTGTTTCTATCACTATTGCAGGTACTGTGGGCGGTGCCGCAACCGGTGCCATCACAAATACGGGAAGAATCACAGCGCCTACCGGCGTCACTGATCCTGATTTAAATGACAACACATCTACCACTAGTACTCCTGTAGCCGCAGTTGCAGACATTCGTGTTGCAAAGTACGGGTCCGCATCGGTAAATGCGGGAGGCGTTATTACTTACTCCTTGCTGATTAGCAATACCGGCCCAAGCGCGGCAAACAGCACCAGTTTTAACGACATTCTAGACGTTAACCTAACGCCAAACTCAGCAAGCTGTAGCTCAGCATCCGGCGGAGCAGCTTGTCCAAGCGCTATATCGATATCGGGCAACACAATTAGCGGAAATATTCCTAATCTGCCATCGGGGGGTTCAGTAGTCATCACCATTCAAGCCCAAGTATCTGGATCGTCCATCGGGACAATTTCCAATACGGCCTCGATAAGCCCAGCAGCGGGAGTTACGGATCCAGATACTTCTAATAACCAGTCAACTGTAAGTACCACGATTAACGCTGTAGCCAATTTGAGTATAGGCAAAATTGGCCCAGCCACAGTGAACGCTGGCGGTTCGATAAGCTATGACATAACGATTACAAATCCCGGCCCAAGTGCTGCCGATGGCGCTACATTTAGCGATACAGTGCCTTCACTCATAACTAATGTTGCCGCAACGTGCGGCTCAGCAATTAACGGTGCAGTCTGTTCTTCAGCCGTTGCCGTCGCTGGTAATACCGCTACGGCATCCATACCCCGATTGCCTGCAGGTAGTAGTGTCACAGTCCGAATTACAGGCACAGTTATTGGTGGCGCTACAGGTTCGATCACAAACTCTGCGTCGATCACGCCACCTTCTGGCGTTACTGATCCCGATGTTTCAAACAACACGTCGACTACCAACGCTTCGGTCGGGCTGGTCGCAAATGTTGCGATTCAAAAATTTGGGCCTTCTTCGTTCAACGCTGGCTCAGCCATAAGCTACACAATTCGAATTAGTAACGCTGGGCCTTCGGCAGCCAATGGCACAACCTTCAACGATATCGTGCCGAATGCAATTACAGGGGTTTCCGCCAATTGCACAAGTGCAAGTACAGGTGCTGTTTGTCCAACAAACATCAACGTCGTAGGCAACAACGTCAGTGGCAGCATACCAAACTTACCCTCAGGTGGCAGCGTCATTATTACGATTAATGGCACCGTTTCACCTGGTGCCACTGGCACCATTACAAACACAGCAACTATAGGCTTACCGCCGGGAGTAAGTGACCCAGATATAAGCAATAACAGCAGTACCGTCACAACCCCTGTAACCCCAACCGCAGACGTATCAATCGTGAAATCTGCACCGATCAATGCCACTCCGGGTTCGAGCATTAGCTACACCTTGGTAATTAGCAATGCCGGTCCTAGCGCGGCAGGTGGTACAAGCTTTTCCGATAGTGTCAACGCAGCTATTAGTGGTTTAACCGCAAGCTGCTCGAACGCTTTGAATGGTGCAGTCTGCCCAACCGCGGTTGGTGTTTCAGGTAATTTGGTTTCAGCAACTATTTCGACCTTACCTGCAAATAGTTCAGTCACTATATCGATAAATGGCACTGTTTCTGGCTCTGCCGCGGGTTCAATTTCAAACACTGCCACGCTTACCTTGCCAACTGGCACTATCGATCCAAACACGACTAATAACAGTAGCACTACAAATACTGCTTTATCGCCTACGGCAGATTTGCAAGTAACAAAAATAAAACTATTGCCTTCGGCTAACCTGATACCAGGCCAAGCAGTGCGTTATCAAATCGACCTTGTGAATAACGGGCCATCGAACGCTAATAGCATTTCTCTTGCGGATGCGCTGCCCTCAGGGTTGGCTTCTATGTCTTGGAACTGTACTGCATTGGGTGTGGCTGATTGCGACACAAGTGCAATTGGAACAAATGCTTCGGGTACTGGCGCAATCGCGCTTAGCGCCATTAGTTTAAATTCAGGTAGTACCAATAAGATCACCATTATCGTCGATGGCATCGTTGCAAATACCGCAACCAGTACAGTGAGCAACTCCGTATCGGTGACACTACCTAGCGGCACAACCGACCCAAATCCAGCGAACAATACCGCGACCTCTACAGCGCCTGTCACTTTAACGGCAGACGTGACAGCGTTAAAGACTGGCCCAGCCACGGTAAACGCAGGCCAAGTCATTACCTATCAGGTAAAAATGACCAACGCTGGGCCAAGCTCAGCAGATGGAGCAAGCTTTGTTGACAACGTTCCTGCGGGAATCACTGGTGTGCAAGCCACATGTGATCCATTACTAGCAACCAATGGCGGTGTATGCCCAGCGGCAATTTCGATATCGGGCAACAGTGTGAACGCCGCTGTACCTACCTTGCCAGCGACAGGTTCAGTCACCTTCACAATTACTGGTACTGTGAGCGGTACTGCTCCTAACACATTGGTAAACACTGCAACAGTGAGTTTGCCTGCGAATATTGTCGACCCTACCCCGTCGAATAACTCTAGCGCTTCAACCACCGTGGTGCCGGTTGCAGATCTAGCCGTAACGAAAGTTGGCCCATCCGCCATCAATGGCGGCGGATCAATCAGCTACAGCATACGAGTGACCAACACAGGCCCAAGCCCTGCTATTAACGCTTTATTAACGGACAACATTCCCACTAGTATTAACTCATTAGTGATCACCTGCGCGGGTGAAACCGGTGGCGCTGTGTGCCCAAGTAATATCAGTCAAGCCCGCAATGTAAGCGTTGCTATTCCAAGCTTACCTTCAGGAAGCGGAGTCACCTTTACAGTCGCTGGTGTGGTCGATTTGGCCGCCACCGGAACGATTGTGAATCAAGCAAACATCGCGGTGCCAGTTGGAACGATTGACCCAAACTTAACCAACAATAGTAGTACCGAACAGACTGTGATTTCGCCTACTGTCAACATTGGCATTGTAAAGGGCGGTTCAGCTACAGTGCTCGCAGGTGGCCCAATAACCTACACCCTAACTATATCGAATGCCACGGGGTTCGCCTCCGCTGATGACTCAACTTTCCTAGACAATATTCCAGCCAATGTCACGGTTCTATCTGCTAGTTGTGGTACAGAACTAGGAGGGGCAGTTTGCCCTACTGCAGTAAATCTCGCAGGCAATACCGTGAGCGGAAGCGTACCTACTTTACCAGCGAGCGGCTCCGTTGTTATCACGATTCAAGGTCAGGTGAAAGGGTCGGCAACTGGCACGATTACTAATACCGCAACGATATCCCCAGCGGCAGGAACGGCAGAAACTATCACCGCAAATAACTCTAGTATTTTCAATACAGCTGTTGGTTTATCTGCCGATATTCGAGTGCAAAAAACTGGCCCAGCCTCTGTTCAACCTTTGCAAGCCATTAGCTACGCAATTGTCATCAATAACGATGGGCCAAGTGCTAGTTCTGGCACTACGCTGAGTGATATTGTTTCGAACAAAATTACCAATGTTGCAGTTACTTGCGGCCAAGCCACCGGTGGAGCAATTTGCCCTTCAGGCTCAATGAATACTGGCAACAACATTAGCGCGCTTATCAATACACTGCCCGCCAATAGCAGTTTAACTTTCGTTGTTACCGGTAATGTAGTTGGCTCAGCAACGGGCGATATCACCAATACAGCCTCGGTTTCAACTCCAGGAGTTACGGACCCTAACCCCGGCAACGACTCAAGCACAGTAGTCACAGGCATCGCAGCAACAGCCGACTTAGGAATTACAAAAACTGGCCCGGCATCCGCGCAAGCGGGTGGCCCAATCAGTTATGCAGTTACTTTGACCAATTCAGGCCCAAGTGCAGCAGGCGGTACGGTATTTAGTGATTCAGTACCTCCGAGTATTACGGGTGTATCGGCAGTTTGTACGGCGACAACCGGCCTTGCCGCCTGCCCAACAACCATTTCTGTTGTCGGTAACAACGTTAACGCCAGCATAGATTCTTTCCCGTCTAACAGCTCCGTAACCTTTACGGTCAGCGGCACGGTATCCGGTAGTGCAACCGGCGCGTTTACCAATACGGCAACTCTCACGCCACCTTCAGGTTTCACTGACACAACGCCTCTTAATACTTCATCGGTCACTACAAACGTTCAACCAGTTGCGAATTTAACTATCGAAAAAACTGGCCCATCAGGCGTCAATGCCGGAGCAAGCATTGGGTATCAACTAAAGATTCGAAATACTGGCCCAAGTGCAGCCAATGGAGCCAGTTTCAGCGACGCTTTACCGGCGACTATCAACAATATCTCAGCAAGCTGCATCAGTGCATCGAATGGCGCAGCTTGCCCCGCGCCGATTACCGTCAACGCAAACACTGTCTCAGGCATTCTTGCGACATTACCGAATGGTGGCGAAGTCGTCATCAACATTAACGGCACTGTTCTAGGTAGCGCAACGGGAATAATCAATAATACCGCCACAGTGACACCGCCATCAGGAACGATTGATCCGAATCCAACTGATAGTACGTCCACCGTAGCAACGCCTGTAAGCCCAGTTGCGGATATTCAAATTACAAAAACTGGCCCTGCTACGGCAAACGCTGCTGGGCAAATTGCGTACAACATTCGCGTAGTTAACAACGGCCCTAGTGCAGCAAACAATACCAGCTTTAGCGATTTACTACCCAACACTCTAGTTGCAGGTGCTTCATCATGCGCCAACACTAGTGGGGGGGCCATCTGCCCTAGCAGCGTTAGCGTTGTGGGCAATCAAGTCGGTGCAACTATCGCAACATTACCTGCCGGCGGCGTAGTGAACTTCACCGTCAACGCCACCGTCGCAGGCAGTGCCAGCGGCATTATCAACAACACTGCGCAAGTCACCCCACCAGCGGGTGTGCTTGATCCAGATTCGAACAATAACAGTTCGACTACAGGCACTACCGTGCAATTGGTGGCAGACGTTCGTGCTTTAAAAACTGGTCCTGCAAGCGCCAACGCAGGTGCTACCGTTAATTACACGGTAACCGTTATCAACCAAGGCCCAAGTGCAGCAAATGGCACAACGATGGTCGATAACGTACCAACCTCTCTGGACTCAGTTGCAGCGTCTTGCCAGTCGAGTACAGGTGGCGCGAGCTGCCCTTCGCCAACAGTTGTTGGCAACAACGTGCAAGCATCGATTGCAACAATGCCTTTGGGCAGTACTGTGACTTTCAATATTCAAGGTCGCGTCTTGGGTGGGGCGACTGGAGCGATTACTAATTCGGTAACAATATCGCCGCCAGCAAACGTCATCGACCCTGACCCTACAAATAACACGGCCCTTTCAAGCTCACCTGTGCAACCAGTTGCCGATGTGCGAATCGAGAAATCGGCTCCCGCCTCCGTCAACGCTGGCGCAACGATTAGCTATAACTTGCTGATCACGAATGGCGGCCCTTCATCAGCGAACAATACAAGCTTTAGCGATCCTGTGCCAAGTGATATCACAGGCTTAACCGCTAGTTGCGTTTCGGCTGCTAACGGTGCTGTATGCCCTTCGGCAATCAACATTACTGCGAGCAATATCGTATCTGGCGTTATTCCAACCATGCCAGTTGGGAGCTCAGTCATTATTAGCATCAATGGCACCGTGAAAGGTTCTGCCTCGGGTACTTTAAGCAATACGGCAACCGTAACTCTAGACCCTAGCGTTCAAGAAACCAATTTAGCAAATAACACTTCAACGGTAGTCACTACGGTTACGCCAGTTGCCAATCTTTCGATTACCAAAGTTGGCCCTAATGCGGTCAATGCAGGCGGTGCAATTAGCTACACAATCACAGTGAGTAATGCAGGCCCATCAGCAGCACCTGCAAGTGTAGTCACCGACGATGTTCCTCTCACGATTAATACAGTCACGGCCAACTGCACTCAACCACTGAATGGCGCATCTTGCCCCAGTTCAGTGGGCGTGGTAGGTAATTCGGTTTCAGCGACTATACCTGCGCTCCCCGCTGGTGGATCAGTACAAATCGTCGTCAATGGGATCGTAAACAACGGCGTCCTCGATCCAATCGCCAACACCGCAAAAGTAACACCGCCCGCAGGGACTGTCGACCCTGATGTGGCAAACAACACTGCCGTCACGTCCACGCCTGTCACACCAACGTCAGATTTAAAAATCGAAAAGTTTGTGAAAGGCACGCACAATGCGGGTGAGCCAATTACGTATTCGGTCAAGGTTACTAATTTAGGCCCAAGTCGCGCACTCGGCTCTGTCATGACTGATAACCTGCCAGCGGACATTTCTGGCATATCGGTGAGCTGCGGTGCCGAAGCGTTAGGTGCAGTTTGCCCGAGCTCGAATTCGGTGATTGGCAATGCCGTTTCGTCAACCATTCCTTCAATGCCAGCTGGTTCAAGCTTGGTATTCACCATCAAAGGAAACTTAGCCGCAACGGCTTCTGGCTTGGTTTCAAACACCGCTCAAATTGCTCCAGCAGCAGGGGTCGCTGATCTACTACTAGGCAACAATAGTTCCTTGGCCGATACCAACGTCACACCTTTGGCTGACCTTTCGATTAGCAAGGTAAGAACTTCAACCGGTGCAGCACTTGTACCGGGTACCAGCGTGACGTATCAGATCATTGTGAGAAATGCTGGCCCAGCACCTGCAAGCGGCATTCAAGTAGTTGACAACTTGCCGCCATCACTCAGCGGTGCAACATGGCAATGCGTCGCTTCAGGCACTGCGGACTGCGATACCACCACTCCGAGTACCGCTGCCAACGGCAATGGCAACATTAACCTCACAAATGTTTCCATCGCAGGCAATGCAGCTAGCTTCGTAACAATTAACGTGACTGCAAATCTCAGTTCTACTGCCGAAGGAACAGTTGTTAACAACGCACAGTTAACACCTCCTAATAACGTACTGGACCCAGCAACCGCCAACAACCTGGCCACAGATGTGTCGGCGGTTGCGACCACAATTCGCGGTCACGCGTTTTCAGACTCTACGCCCGACGGTGTTCAAGGTAGCACTGAACAGAACCTCGGTGGCCTTTCCGTAACGCTGACACCAGTAGGTGGAGGAGCGCCCATTGTTGTGACTACCGACAGCAATGGCGATTACACCGCTCCGGTAGCGCCAAGCACAAACTATTCGGTCGTGATTTCTGCACCACCAGGCCAAGGGGCTACGACTCGTAATAACCCACAAGTGGTTAGATCAGGCAATGTCAATACGATGGTCACCGCTGCACCCGTAGGATTTGCAATTACCGCATCCATCTCAGGAGCCGTATGGCGCGATCTAAATCATGACAGACAACGAGATGGTAACGAGCCTGCTGTGCTCTTATTCAGAGTCGAGGTGCTAGACGCGGCTGGTCAAATCGTCGCCTCTGCCATTACCGATTCGAGCGGCACTTACGCCATCGCAGGCATAGTTCCATCGATTCCTGCTAATCCTGCAACGCATTACACGGTTCGTTTTCGCGACACTGCCAACAATGTACTGTATGGCAGGCCTGTCTCACAAGATGCAAGCAATCCAAATGGAAAAACACAAAATGGCATTATCGAAGGTCTAGTATTGGTGCCTGGTGTGAACACCAGTAACCAAAGCTTGCCGCTCGATCCATCAGGCGTTGTATACGACAGTTCAAATCGACAGCCGATCGCAGGTGCCATAGTTCAGCTTATTTCACCTGCTGGCTTTAACCCAGCGATTCATTTGCTCGGCGGGGCGCCAGCAGTTTCCCAGACCACAGGAAGCAACGGTTTTTATCAGTACTTATTGCTACCCGGAGCACCTTCAGGCAACTACAGCCTGACTGTGACACCACCGGCAAATTTTATTAGCCCATCCGTGCAAATACCAGCCCAAACAGGTGCATTCACGCCGCCTGCTGGCCCCGGCGTATTTACCGTGCAGGCACAAGAAAAACCACCGGCCGCCGGCCAACCAACAACCTACTACCTAGCATTTAACCTGCAATCAACATCGGCCGACGTCGTAAACAACCATATCCCGCTTGACCCAACCCAAGCAAGCAGTCTGTTCGTCACCAAATCTGTCGATAAAGCTGAAGCGGAACTAGGCGACTCTGTGCTCTATACGATCTCGATTCGCAACACTAGTGGCCCTAGCGTTAGCAATGTCACCTTAGCCGACAGGCTCCCCGCAGGCTTCAGATTTATCCCTGGTACTGCTCAGCTAGTTAAAGCGGGCGTCTCTACACCATTAGTCAACCCTGTTGGCGGCGTTGGCCCGAACTTAAGCTTTGCCGTCGGTTCTTTAGCCGCATCAGATTCCCTGCAGGTTACCTATCGGGTTCGCTTAGGCGTTGGATCGCAACAAGGCGATGGCATCAATCGTGCACAAGCCGTTAGCGGCAATAGTCAATCGAATGTAGCCCAAGCTAAGGTGAAAGTAGCTGGTGGTGTCTTCACTGAAGATGCCTGTTTAGTCGGCAAAATATTTGTAGATTGCAACGGAAACCATTTGCAAGACCCTGAAGAGCTCGGTATTCCTGGTGTACGTATGTATCTGGAAGACGGTACCTGGTTGATATCCGACACCGAAGGAAAATATAGCTTCTGCGGCCTAAAGCCAATCACCCATGTCATCAAAGTTGACAAGAAAACGTTGCCTGTTGGTTCAGCGTTAACCACTAGCAGTAATAGAAACGCACTCGACCCTAATAGCTTATTTATCGACACAAAGATGGGTGAGTTGAATCGTGCCGACTTTATCGAAGGCACCTGTAAGCCTGAAGTTGTGAATGAAGTGAAAGCTCGCCGCACCCAAGGCCGCGTGGTTGCACCCGAAACCGAAAGGAATAAAGCCAACCCCGGTTTGATGATGCGCTCACGCTCGGCATTCATGCCCGCGCCAAGAGTTAATACTCCTCGGGCCGAACAGCAACCTGGAGGTGCTAATTGAAAAATCGTACTTCCAAGGCAATGCTGATGACGCCGCTCGCCTTTAGCCTTGCGCTTATTGCCGTCCCCGCTCTGTCGGCGAATTTCAATTCAATCATGGGTACGCAGGCCACCGGTTTTTCTGGTATCTCACCAGATCAACGCCCACGTGCGCTGGATGCCGCCTGGGCGGATCTAGGTGAACTACTGATTACCTCCGACAAAAGCCGAGCAGCCGCCGACGGTCAATCGGTCATTCGATTTAAAGTGCAAGCCATCGGCAAAAGGGGCAAGCTGCTTACCGATTCATCAGGCATCGTCACCATTGAGGTTGATGGCACGCGCATTCGTTTGATCGATTCCTTAGGAGCTAGATTAACGCCTGAAACAGGCCCAGACTCCGCTGACATAGACCGAATCACACCGGGCGTCCAAGCTCGCCTAAACAAAGGCGTACTTGAGTTTGAAGTCATTGCACCCAGTGAACCTAAGGATGTGAAAGTTCGTATTACCGCAGGCGATCAGACTGCTGAAGGTGTCGTGAACTTTTTGCCTGAGCTACGCGAAATGTTAGCTGTCGGCATTATCGAAGCCAAGCTTGCGATTTCAGCCAAGCAACGTAGCGCCATTGAACCTATTCGACAAAACGATGGTTTTGATCGAGAGTTACGAGCGTTATCAAGAAGTTTCTCCAACGATAAAGCTCAATTCGGCTCTCGCGCGGCATTCTTCTTAAAAGGTAAAGTCAAAGGCGATTACCTGCTCACTATGGCACTCGATACGGACAAGCCAGTGCGCGACAAAATATTTAGAGACATCGACCCAAATGCTTTCTACCCTGTTTATGGCGATGCCAGCGAACGTGGTTTCGACGCACGTTCGTCGACTCGGCTATATGTTCGAATCGATAGAGATCGATCGTACTTGCTATACGGTGACCATAACACCGGCACTATAGTCGCCGCTCGAAAGCTAGGCCAATACTCGCGTACCTTGAATGGCATTCGCTACCATCATGAAACGCCCCAGTTAATGTCCAACGCATTTATCAGCAGCGATTCATCTAAGCAAGTAATTGACGAATTCCCAGCACGCGGTGTGTCTGGCCCCTACGGTTTATCGAATGGCAACACCATTGGATTTAGCGAACGAGTCGAATTAGTGGTTCGGGACAGAAACCAACCAGCCGTTATCTTAAGAACCAGTCTGCTCATGCGCTTTGCAGACTATGAGTTTGAACCATTCGGAGGCCGCTTACTATTCAAAACGGCAGTGCCTTCATTCGATGAATTCTTAAACCCAATTTCAATTCGAGTCACTTACGAAGTCGACCAAACCGGTCCACGGTTTTGGTTCTACGGTGCAGATGCGCAATACAAGCTTACTCAAACCGTTGAAGTTGGCGGTAGCTTCGTACGCGATTTAAATCCCTACTCCCCTTTTGAATTGAAGAGTGCCAACATTACCGCTAGGCTTGGCGAACGAACACGCGTATTGGCTGAAATCGCCAGAACTGATAGCGTCATCAACACCAATTCACTGAACACTAATTCAATTGCGGGCTTAGCCAATGTCAGTGGCCCAGTCGGCGGCAACGCCGCAAGGGTTGAACTCGAACACACGGCAGACTCTTGGGCAGCCAGAGCATTTGCAGGTAAATCTGACCCAACCTTTAACAACCGAGCTTCAACACTCAATGGCGGCCGTGAAGAAGCAGGCTTACGTATTACCAGCAGGGTGAATGAACTCACCACCCTGAAGGCCGAAGCGATTCACTCTGCCGATAAAGTTACAGGTGGGAAGCGTGACGGGTTACTACTTTCAGGTGAGCGAAAGCTGAGCGAAAGTTTGAAGCTTGAATTAGGTATGCGGAAATCACGTGAAACTATTACCGCAGCAAGTGCTGGCAGCATCGGTATTACGCCAATATCAGGCAATAGTAGCTTTACTAGTGGCTTTGGTGCGGGTCCTTCCGGGTCTTCATCAACGCTCGGCAGTAACGCTATCGACCCGATCACCGGATTACCTGTATTTATTCCAGGCTCATCAATTGCACTTTCTGCGGCAAATCAAATACCAACCAACCCAGTTGATGTTGACGTACTTACTTTGCGGGCAAAAGCTACCTACCGCCCAAGCCCTGTGTGGGGTTTGTTTGGTGAAGCCGAGCAAGATGTCAGCGATTCAAGCAGACGCTTAACGGCGTTGGGAGGCGACTATCAATTCGCAGAGAAAGGCCGTGCCTACCTACGGCATGAGCTTGCCTCAACGCTATCAGGCGCTTACGCGCTCAACCCGAGCCAACGTAGCCAGAACACCGTCCTCGGCGTTGATACCCGCTACATGCAAGATGGCCAACTTTTCAACGAGTATCGTTTACGCGATTCAATCAATGGCCGAGAAGCCCAAGCCGCGGTAGGTTTACGAAACCTATGGAACTATAGCGAAACTATGCGCTTCACTACCAATATCGAACGCTTGCAAACCTTATCAGGTACACAGCGCGAGGCAACGGTAGTAGGTGGTGGCTTCGAGTACCTGCCGAACGCCTTGTGGCGTGGATCTGGTCGACTCGAATGGCGACAAGATACCAATTACACCAATTGGCTTTCAACCTTGAGTGCTGCTCGCAAACTCAATCGCGACTGGACGCTATTGGCTCGAAACTACCTAAGCATCACTGAAGGCAATAACGCTAGCACGGGCTCGAAAATGCAAGATCGCGCCATCGCCGGTATTGCTTACCGCGATACCGATACAAACCTAGTCAATGCCCTCGCCCGATATGAACTCCGTACCGAGAAAGATTCACTCCAAGGCGCTGACACCAAACGCCATGCCCATATCGTAAGTACTCATGCAGACTACCACCCTACTCGGCAATGGTGGATGACTGGCAGACTCGCTGGCAAATGGGTCCAAGAGCGCTTCGTCGGTGGCGTCGATAGCAATTTCAATGCACAACTCATCGGTGCTCGCGCAGTCTACGACATTGACAAGCATTGGAGCGCCGGTGTGCAAGCGAATTTGCTTCGTAATAGTACTGGTCGGCAGTATGCGTATGGCGTTGAAGTTGGCTACGTAGTAGCACCGAATACCTACCTCACCGTCGGTTACAACTTCCGAGGCTTCAACGATAAAGATTTAATTGACAGTAACTACACCAACCGGGGCTTGGTGATCGGTATTCGGTGGAAGTTTGACGAAGATACATTTAGTAAGAAAGATTCAAGATGAAAGTAGCTGCATTCGCAGTATTGCTAACACTCGGAGGCTGCACAATTGTAGGCTGCACAATTGTTCCACACGCTGAGCAAAGCGTTGCCTCCAAAGCACGCATTACCGATAGAGCCATATTCGCAGATCAAAAAGAAATGCAAGCGCTCCAAGATCGACTAACCATGCTCAATAAAAGTAAAGGCATGCCGCTCGATAGCTACCAACATGCCAAAGCGCAATGCTGGCTCGATGTCGCGGCTCATGAATACCATCGAAACGACAGAAGTGGTTTTATCGAATATGCGCTCAATAAAACCAAGATTACGATTACATTGTTAGAAGGTGGCGTAGTCGCTACCGATAGCACCGATAAAGAACAACGTTTTTGCTCACAAGCAGAGCGCGCTTGCCAAGAAGTAAGGCAAGAGCATGCTGACCACGAAGAGCGTCAATTTGGCTGGCGCCATGCCCGTACTTATCACGTAATTGCGCAAGATTTGTTAAAGCAAGCCAAGGTTAAAGAGCAGGCATGCGTGGTTGCAAAAACTCTACCAGCTACAAGCGTTTCAACAGAAGCTTTGCGAGGCCCTGTAATAACGGGCTCCCCGGTAGCTCCAATCGTTATCACGAAATTTGTACTACTAACAGACACTTTGTTCCCATTCGATAAATTTCAGGAAAAGGATCTTTCTACGGGGGCTCGCAAGCACCTCAACCAGATGATCGAAAAACTACCAAAACAAAGTTCTGCTACCACCAACATCAGTGTTACAGGCTATGCCGACAGGTTAGGCACAAAAGAATACAACCTCACCCTGTCAGAAAAGCGCGCTCAAACCATACGAGACTACCTTGTCAGCAAAGGCATCGCCGCCAATTCAATCAAGGCACAAGCAGGCGAATGGAAAAACTATTCGGATTCTTGCAACAGCCAAGACAAAATTTCACAAATCGCTTGCCTAAGCGCAGATCGACGGGTAGAAGTTGAGGTTACTCAATAATACGTTTGGCTCTTGAATGATTGATGCGATTTATTTCGATGGCAAATCAGGTAAACCGCATCCTGTAAAGATTGCATTTCAAAGCAATAACATCGTCATTCAGCAACACGATGGCAACGTGCTCCGGCATCCGTTGGCTAACTGCTACGTCGATGAAGGCTTTAAAGGCGCGGCACAACGTATCGATTTAGGCGCAGGCGCGGTACTCGAAGTAAAAGACAAAGCCGCCCTTCAGAAAAATTTAGACACACAAGGCCTAAAACTTGGCATGGTTCAAAAAGCCCAAAACTCTTGGGCCTGGGTAGCAGCCAGCGTTGCAGTTTTCGTGGGCGTTTTAGCCCTGAGCTACTTTGTACTTATTCCGTTCGGGGCCAAACACGTCGCTTCTTGGTTGCCGGTATCTGTCGACAAAATGATTGGCGATCAATCATGGCCAGTTATCGAATCGCAAATGTTTAAGGCCACTAAGTTATCAGTTGAGCGCCAAAAAGAAATTTCCGATAAGTTCGCAGACGTAACCTCAAAACTAAGTGCAACAGATAAAACAATTCCTCAATATCAACTTTTTTTCAGAGCCAGCCAAGTTGGCCCCAACGCGGTGGCCATTCCTGGCGGCCGCCTTGTGATGACCGACGACCTCGTTGCGCTAAGCAATGATGACAATGCCTTGATCGGTGTATTACTTCATGAACTTGGCCATATCAAAAATCGCCATTCAATGCGCAACGTCATTCAGGCCACTGCGATTTCGGCTATCGTTTCCCTTTGGCTGGGCGATGTTTCGGCCATTGTTGCGAGCGTACCAACGATGATGGCTACAATGAAGTATTCCCGAGATTTAGAAACCGAAGCTGATGACTTTGCAATTAGCTCGCTAAAAGCATTGAAAATTCCGGGGAAAGCCGTTGGCGATATTTTTGTTGCCATGGAAAATGCACACGGCGGCAGCGTTGGTCAAGAGAAGAAAGACAATGTCGAATCGATTCTTTCTTCACACCCAGTCACCGCAGAACGCATCAAGAAATTTAACGATATTAGATAAGCCGTTGCATGAACTCAGGCATTAGCCCATCTGTGAACTCTGGTAGCTCAACCATTTTGGAACCTGCGCGCATCGAATTCACTGGCACAGGTTCGGAGTATTTTCGAATCTGGTTCACAAACCTCTTGCTTACTTACCTAACATTAGGTATCTATTCAGCTTGGGCGAAAGTACGTCGTGAAAAGTACTTTCATCAAAACACTCTAGTAGCCGGCTACAGCCTGGATTACCACGGCAAACCAATGGCAATATTAAAAGGGCGTGCCCTCGCATTCATTTTGTTAGCAGTAAGTTCAAGTACCGCTCTTCCAGTAGTTGGCTACATTGCGCTTGGCATTATTGCCCTAGTCTTTCCATTTTTCATGCAACGTTCATTGCGTTTTCGGTTTGCCAACTCTAGCTATCGCGGTATTCGTTTTGGGTTTGTGGGGTCGGTTAAGGACGCTTACTTAACAGTCGCGCCTTTCCTTATTCCTCCCCTCCTTTATGCGGCTCTGGTCGTCTTTGCATTCGTTGCGCCTGAGCGTTCAAAAGCGATATTCAATAGCTTGCCTAACATCGGCGTAATTGGCACGGTTTTCGTTGTGCTTTTGCTTGGTGGTGCTTACGTGGCTTTTATGGCGATGTTTCGAGCGGTGTGGCGTCGCTATACGATTAACAACGCAAAATTTGGCTTTTTGGGCGCTAGTACGTCAATTACGAAGATGCGCTACTTTACGATTACGCTTTCATCAATGCTCGGTTTCTTTGCAGTATTGGCCCTATTTGCCCTCGCAGCCTATTACATTTTACCGACCATCCGTGGCACTACAGGAGCTTGGATTTCCCCCATCGTTACCGCTTTCGCGCCGTTTATTTTCTTTGCTTTGTATTTCGCTTTTTTAGGCATGCAGGCAGTCATTGCTGCCAGAATTCAAAATTATTGTTGGCACACCAATACTGAAGTGCGCACACCGAAGGGGCAACGCATGGCGCTCTTCAATAGCAGGCTTTCTATTTCTTCTTACGCCTGGCTGCAAATTCGAAACTGGATATTTATCGTATTCACGCTTGGCCTGTATCGCCCATTTGCGTTAATCAAGTCGACCAAGGCCCGACTCGAAGCAATATCCATTAACAATAGCCGATTTATCGATTTCGTAATTAGTGCTGAAAGCCAATCACCCACTGCGATTGGAGACGAAGCTCTGGATGCATTTGATATTGACTTCGCAATCTAAGGTGTAACCTAGCGCTTTAACCTATTACTGAAGCGAGAGCTTTTTCGTAGAGTAAAGTTTGGTTATCAAGCTCAACCAGAATAGTTTCGCTGATACGCGATATTGTCTCGATATTATTTGATTGCGCTACCGCATCAATATAACCATTAAATAACCCTAAACCCTTTTCCAGAGATTCTTTAATGGCTGGCGTCGATATCGGAGCAGCACCCAATTGTTTATTCGACTCAAGAAACAAGTTTTTATCTTTCTCAATAGCTGCTTTAGATGTACCACCATCCACCTTGGCTTCTTGAAGCACATAATTTTTTGCGATGCGTTGTGTCAGCATTCGTTGCCGACCAGCCATGTTAATGAGCTTAGACGTTGACGAACCCGCGAAAGATTCCAACACAACTACCATGGCGTTCGCACTATCCAACACTTTATCGCTCTGCGCTGAAACAGCTAACAATTTAGCCGAGCTAGGTTCATTAGATAGTTCGTTTAAAAAGGGTAGCAACTGTGCCGAAAATTCTGCTCGAGAACTAGCGAAAGATCTACCTCGGTTATAGCTATCCACCTCAGCAATTGTTTCTCTCATCTCTTTAACTGTGCGGGCTAATACCGGCTTGGTGTTTTCCGAATTAAGTTTTAA
>JAYWIG010000341.1:0-24952 GCA_043789035.1 Betaproteobacteria bacterium | reverse complement strand
CTAAGTCGGCAACTACTTTTTTTCTTGCGACAAATCTATCCAAGCCCTGATAGGCCTGCGGCGCGTTCAGATTAATTTTTGCATCGAGCGACAAAATTTCAATCATCGGCAACTTGTGCCGCTGGCCTACCGCATAGTCGTTAAAGTCATGGGCGGGTGTCACCTTTACAGCTCCACTTCCAAAAGCTTTGTCGACGTAGCTGTCAGCAATGATGGGAATTAAACGATCACTAAGCGGCAGCTTTACTTGCTTGCCAATTAGATGCATGTATCTTTCGTCCTCTGGGTTCACCATTACGGCGGTATCGCCCAACATGGTTTCTGGTCGCGTCGTCGCCACAATAATTGATCCGCTGCCATCGGCCAGAGGGTACTGAATGCTCCACAAATGACCGTCTTCTTGCTCACTAACAACTTCTAAATCCGAGACAGCTGTCATCAGAGTTGGGTCCCAATTCACCAACCTTTTGCCGCGGTAGATTAGGCCCTGCTTATACAGGCGTACAAATACTTCACGTACGACGTCAGAAAGCTTATGGTCCATCGTAAAGTATTCTAGGTTCCAGTCCGTCGACGCTCCCATTCGACGCATTTGGCGCGTAATGGTTGAACCAGATTCTTTCTTCCATTCCCAGACCTTTGAGATGAAGGCCTCACGCCCTAAATCATGGCGCGTTTGTTTTTTTGCCTCGAGTTGGCGCTCCACAACGATCTGCGTGGCAATGCCTGCATGGTCCGTACCTGGTAGCCAAAGAGTGTTGCTACCCTTCATTCGGTAGTAACGGGTAAGGCTATCCATAATCGTTTGATTAAAGGCGTGGCCCATATGCAACGTGCCGGTGACGTTGGGTGGAGGCAGTTGAATACTAAATGCTTCGCTTGTTTTTTCGTTGCCTGCTTTGAAGTATCCCCGCTTTTCCCAAATTTGATACCACGAGCTTTCTATCGTTGCAGGATCGAAGCTTTTTGCTGTTTCGCTCGGGTGTTTAAGGGTGGCTTGGTCAGAATTACCGGGAATAATCATTTTGTTCAGGATAAATTGGGAATCTAGGAAAAATTTAATGCGGTTCGGCGTTGCGAATTAATCAGACGGGTGCTTTCCGAAAGTAATCTCAGACTGCAGTCGGGTAAGTTCGTCAGCAACTGCGTTGCTCACCATGTCCCTAATCGATTGTGAAAGAGTAGTCTTAAGGTCGGCAACTAGTGTCTCCGCTGCGCGTTGTAATATGGGTGCTAAATCGTCTTTTAATCTTGCATCAAGCAACTGTTCTGAATGCCTAAGTATGCGTTCCATTACGTTATGCTCCACGCGATCAGAGAGTGCAGAAAACTGTACATCATCGATAGCTTTTGGCAGTTCAGTTTTCGAGTATCTCGGCACTTGCACAACTTCTGTCAACATTGGAATATTGTCGTCAGGCAGGGTGACTAAAGTGACGTTTTCATTAAATTCAACCGGCGAAGTTGCATTGGTATTCTCGACTTTTGAGGAGTCGAGCTTTTGCGCGTCAAAGTTTGAATCGTCGCGAATCCCAGCGCGATCTCTGAGCACCTGCATAATGCGTTCTATTTCGTTAGGGTCTGTCATTTTTTTGCTGCATCGAATGTTTGAATTCCGTAGCCTCTGTCTTTATACCAACGCCAACGCTCGCGAGCTTTTTCACGAACGGAAATTTCTGGGCTAACAATTTCAATTAAGCGCTCGAACCGGCCAAAAAAATTGGGTGTTTCGTTGGAGCCTGAGATCAAAATATCACAATGCGGTGTTTCTAGTTCTTGGTGTAAAAGTACGATGGGCTCGATAACTTCCGATAAGTCGTGAGTACCTTCGTCAAGATGAATATGTGGGATGAAATCTACTTCGGAAAGTGCCCAAAGACCAGCATCGATTGCTTTAACTAAAACCTGATCAGGAGAAAAAAACACAGCCCGTTGATCTGCACGATAGACTTTTCGTAGCAATCGACAAATATAGTTTTCGGGATTACTGACATTGAAATGAAAATCTATTCTTGTCATCCGCGAATCTAGCCCGCTGCTCGCTGCGAAATAAACTGCACTAGTAGCGGTACTGGTCGACCAGTCGATCCCTTTGCCGCACCAGATTTCCATGCCGTGCCTGCGATGTCAAGGTGAGCCCACTCTTGTCCGTCAACAAACTTTTCTAAAAAGCATGCTGCCGTAATTGAGCCACCGGCTCGTCCGCCAATGTTGGCAATATCAGCAAAGTTTGATTTGAGTAAATCAGCATATTCTTCGCCCAGCGGCATGCGCCAGCAGGTATCACCTGATTGCCTACCTGCATCTAGCAATTCATTTGCAAGGGCATCGGTGTTCGAGAAAAGGCCAGAATGATGATGACCTAAAGCAATAATGCAGGCACCAGTAAGGGTCGCGATGTCGACGATTGCAGTTGGTTTGAAGCGTTTCACAAAGGTAAGCGCATCGCAAAGTACCAAGCGGCCTTCCGCATCGGTATTAAGTACCTCAATAGTCTGGCCCGACATACTTGTGAATATATCGCCAGGTCGGGTTGCTGTGCCGCTAGGCATGTTTTCGCATGCTGGGATTACTCCAATAACATTGACTTTCAGTTTCATCTGAGCAATTGCTTGGAAAGTTCCGATGACCGACGCGGCACCGCACATATCAAACTTCATTTCGTCCATTTCAGCGCCAGGCTTGAGTGAAATGCCACCCGTATCAAACGTGATGCCTTTACCTACCAATGCAATCGGTGCCTCTTTCGCACTTGCACCTTGATATTGCATGACGATAAGCTTCGGAGGCTCTGTAGAACCCTGAGCCACAGAAAGAAACGAGCCCATCTTAAGTGCTTGAATTTGTTTGCGCTCAAGAATCTCCACTTTGAACTTGAGCTCTTTGCCAATGCGCTGAGCCTCTTTGGCTAAATGCGTTGGGGTGCAAAAATTGCCTGGTAAATTACCTAGAGTTTTTGCAATGTTGATACCTGCAGAAATAGCTTCACCGATTTTTATGCCTTTTGCCGCCAAAGCATGACTTGCACCATTTGTATTGACGAATTCCATTGAAACAATGTTGGAAGCAGGTGCTTTCGGTGCTGTCGCTGACTTTAATTGAATGAATTTGTAATGAGCTTCTTCAATAGTAACGACTTGTGTTTGAGTTTTCCATGCATCGTCTTTGGTAGCCACAAGCACTTCATTTAGGGCGCTGCTTAAGGTTTTGCATCCTAACTCCATGGCGGCTTTTATAGCGGCTTTGCTAGCCGTGAGAAAGCTCTTCTCTGAAACACTCACTTCATTGTTTTTTTCAACCGGGCCCATGTTGACCAAAATTATTCGACTAGCGTTCAAGCCTGTGGCATTTCCTTTACCCAAGCGGAGTAACAAGGTATGGCCGACTTTTTTCCCGATATCACCAGCTTTGATCGCGCTCGACAGCTGCTCAGAATATTCGTTATCTAGTAACTGTCCGAAGGGGCTGAGTTGCGTCTCTCCAAAAGATTGGTGAATCGGAACAACCAAGCACTCGAAACGATTCTTCGCCGTAAAAGGCTTTTTTGAGATGTCAATGAGGGTTGTGCTAAATTTCATATCGGTAGGCCGGTAAAATGGTCAGTGGAATTGAGGAGTATTCAAAGTACAAATTAAGTACGAGTATCCGAAGATGCAGCTCGTTACGTCCATTATATGTGAGCACCTATGCCGCACTGGTCTCTTTCGCCTCGGAAACACACCGCTTTGTTCTTTATTCATGATTTTTAAGAAGACCTTCCGCAGAGACTTTGCCAGTCTAGCCGGCATCGTGTTTACGACTTTATTCACCATTATGGTGACAACAACGCTTATTCGTTTGCTCGGCCGAGCAGCGGGTGGCTCCGTCGATACCGCGAGTGTTATGCCGTTAATAGCTTTCTCGGCGATAAATTTTTTACCGGTGGTTTTGGCGCTTACGCTTTTTTTGGCGATTCTCATGTCCTTAACGCGGGCATTCAGAGACTCGGAAATGGTGATTTGGTTCGCAAGTGGCCAAAGCTTGTTATCGGTTTTGCCTACTGTATTGATGTTCGCTTTGCCATTTGCCTTGTTGGTTGCAGCGCTGGCCTTTATCGTCGCACCTTGGGCAAATTTGCAAAGTAGTGAGTTTAGGCAACGATTTTCGCAACGGGAAGATATATCTCAAATTTCAGCCGGGCAGTTCAGGGAGTCCGCGTCGACGAATCGTGTCTTTTTTGTAGAGTCAATGAATGAAGAACACAACGAGGTGAAGAACGTATTTGTTACCCAAGAATCTATTAAAGGCACGGTAGTAGTCGTTTCAAAAGCTGGGCAAATTGAAAATAGTCCTAACGGAGATAGGTTTTTAGTACTGGAGCAAGGGCGTCGATATGACGGTACAAAAGGACAGCCCGAGTTTCGACTTACAGAATTTGAACGCTACGGAATTAGGCTCCAACCGAAGCAGGTGTCACTCAATGATGATTCTGCAAAAGTTAAAAGTACTTGGGAACTGATACGTACGCCGACGGAGCGCCATTTAGCTGAGCTGCATTGGCGTATTAGCTTGCCTATTTCCGCCGTTATCCTAGCAGTTCTAGCTATCCCCTTCGCAGCCTTTAATCCTAGGGCAGGGCGCTCGGTAAATTTGATTTTGGCGGGTTTATTCTATGTACTTTATAACAATCTGCTTTCGTTGACTCAAGCTTGGATCGCCCAAGGTCGACTGCAGTTTGAAGTTGGTGTGTGGGCTGTTCATTTACTTGCATTTACGGTGGGGCTATTTCTTTTCTATCGAAAGCTTGTTCTATATACGGCATTTGCGTGGTGGCGACGAAACTGGCGAGTTAAGCGCCGAGCAAATTCAATGCAAAGCGCTTAGTTATCATGAATATTGTTAGCCGCTATCTGTCGAGAAACATCGCAGTTGCAGTCATTTCCGTGTTGATTGGTTTTATTGTTCTTTTTGCCTTTTTCGACTTCATCAACGAGCTCGATGACGTCGGTAAAAATGGATATAAGGTTCAACACGCTGTAGCCTTCGTGGCTTTGCAGGTGCCAAGCCATATTTACGAGATAATGCCAATTGCTTGTTTAATCGGTTCTATTTATGCCCTCTCACAATTGGCTGCAAATTCAGAGTTTACGGCAATGCGAGCTGCTGGATTGGGGCGAAAAAACGCGCTCATTCCGATCTTCATTTTAGGATTGTGCTTTTCTTTCTTTACGATCTTTGTCGGCGAAGTTGTTGCTCCACCTTCGGAGCGGTTAGCTCAAAAAGTAAGGTTAACCTCAATGGGCGCTGGTGCAGTCGGCCAGTTTCGATCGGGAGTTTGGCTGAAAGACACGATTGCAATTGATGGCGACGTTTCATTGCGGTTTGTAAACGTTGGAGAAGTCAGTACTGAAGGTCAATTGGTTGATGTTCGTGTGTTTGAGTTTGACCGCGATTTTCGACTAAAAGAATTAATTGAAACCGAATCAGCGCGATTCGTTGGCGGTAAGAAATGGCGCTTCGGCAAAGGAAAGTCTACCGTGATGACTAACAGTAATTTGTCGAGTTCGCTCACACTAGGCGCCAACGAGCGCTTGTTCTCGGAGCACGAATGGTTGTCCGAGTTGAACCCTGATATTTTTACAGTCTTACTTGTCGACCCATCTAGGATGTCGGCTTTGTCTCTGGTGCAATATGTTCAACATCTTCACGAAAATAAGCAGAACGCCAGCCGTTATGAAATTGCAATGTGGAAGAAACTCATCTATCCCTTAGCAGCTGTTGTAATGATGTTTTTAGCGCTGCCGTTTGCGTATTTGCAAGCACGTGCAGGGGGTATTGGGATTAAGGTATTCGCGGGAATTATGTTGGGTATAGGGTTTCATTTTATGAACGGATTGTTCTCGCACTTAGGTTTGTTGAATACCTGGCCACCATTTTTTACAGTCGCGGCGCCACCGCTGGTAGCGCTCTTAATTGCCACAGGATTATTGGCTTGGGTGGATAGAACATGACATACGCAGTAGTTTTGTTTGGGCATGGCGCTAGGAACCCTGCTTGGGCCTTGCCGATGGAGGCGATAGCGACCGAAATGCGCGCGAACACTAACACTCTTGTGGGCTTGGCTTTCCTAGAGTTTCTAAAGCCTTCGTTACTTGAAAAGTGTGCAGAGTTTGCACAAGCCGGAGTGACACATGTCGCGGTCATGCCAGTATTTCTGGCAGGCGCCGGGCATCTAATGAATGATTTGCCGGCAATTTTGGCAGACATATCTGAACAATATCCGATGTTAAAAATCTCACAAAAACGTGCGCTTGGTGATAGAACCGATGTCATATCGGCAATAAGTCAAAGTTTTTTAAATGATTTGGAATAAGCACTGGACGCTCCGTAAAGCTTTCGATACACTCCGTTGTAACAGTGTTGTTTTCTTAAGATAGACAATCAGATTTCGAGGAGGAGGAGAGGCAGCTCTGCTGCTATTTAGGGCGTACAGTGATGTACGCCTTTTCTTTTTGTAGAGCTATGAATCTTCAACAGTTACGGGTAATTCGAGAGATTGCTAAAAATCAGTTCAGCCTTACCTCCGCTGCTAAGGCCCTTGGTACTTCGCAGCCTGCGTTATCTAGAAGCGTAAGTGAACTTGAAACAGAGCTTGGTGTGCTTCTGTTTAAGCGTCACGGTAAGCGTATTTTAGGATTTAGCGATGCTGGGATGGCGGTCGCTCAAAGGGTCGAAAGAGTTGTCGGCGAGTTGCAAGCAATTGAGCAAGTTGGAGCGGAATTTCGGGCTCGTGATTCTGGCGAGCTTCGAATTGCGACAACCCACACTCAAGCACGTTATGTACTTCCAGAACTTGTAAAAGTCTTCTGTAAGCGCTACCCAGCTGTGCGATTTACTTTACTACAAGGCAGCCCGAAACAAATTACCAAGATGGCGCTAGATCGCGAAGTAGACTTTGCCATCGCCACAGAGGTTGCTGATGACTATCCAGAGTTGCGGACCTTACAAGCGTTTGAATGGGAACATTGGGTGGTTTTTCCAGCAAAGCATCCACTAGCGCAGCGGATAAATGAATTGACTCTTAACGACCTTGCTCGATATCCATTGGTCACTTACGTAGAAGAGTTCACAGGGCGCAGAAAGATTGATAAAGCGTTTAGAGACGCGGGTTTAAACCCAGATATTGTTTTATCTGCGATTGACTCCGATGTCATCAAAACCTATGTCGGTGTTGGCTTAGGGGTAGGAATTTTGGCTTCCATGGCATTTGATCCGGTCAGGGACAAAGGTTTGGTTGGTGCGCCTGTAGGTCGGCTTTTCGGTAAAAATCAAACCAAGCTCACAATGCGCAGAGATACCTTTTTGAGGGGTTATGCCCTCAGCTTTATTGAGCTAATGATTCCGGGCGTCGATAAATCATCCCTAGTCTGAAGAGGTCCTATAGGTTTTTCGACCTGATTGTTATCATTAGGTGAATTAATTACGATTAGGTGAATTTGTGGGTTATGAAAAAACCAAGGCACTAAACCCTTCGGCTGGCACGGGGTATGAGTTACCTACCTACGCGTTTGAGGTGCCGCCCGAACTCGCAATTCCTTTAATTAGCGATCATCCTACTCACCCTGTCGTCATCGTTGGAGCCGGTTTAGCTGGTCTTACTGCCGCTTGCGATTTCGCGCTTCGGGGAATTGCCGCAATTGTTATAGACGAAGACGATACCGTGGGTGTAAAGGGTGCATCAAGTCGTGGTATTTGCTATGCACAGAAGAGTCTGGAAGTTTTTCGACGGCTGGGCATTTATGACCGCATAAAAGCAAAAGGCGTTGAGTGGTCGGTTGGCAAAACGCTTGCTGGTGACGATATCGTTTATGAGTTCGATCTGGCAAAGCAGGAAAGCCATAATGTTTCCGAGCAGCCACCCTTTATTAATTTGCAGCAGTTTTATCTTGAGTGGTTTTTGGCCGATCGACTTCAAGAGCTCGGAGTTTCGAAAGTTCGCTGGCAAAGTCGAGTAAAAAAAGTTGAGCAATTCGTTAATCATGTGCTGCTCGATATTGAAACGCCACAAGGCAGTTATCAATGTAAGGCTAAGTGGCTTATCGATGCCAGTGGCTTGCGAAGCCCGATACGTGAAGCCAGCGGCTTGAAAGTAGAGCAATCACTCGGCGTCGATCGATGGTGCATTTCGGATGTTCGATTCAAAGACAAAAAACCTGTTGAGCGTTGGACTTGGATTGAAGCCCCTTTTAATGATGATAAAGCTGTCTGGCAACACCTGATGGCTGATGATGTATGGCGGCTTGATTATCAAATGCAGCCAGATGCCGACCCAGAGTATGTCAGTAGCCCTGAGGTGGTTGCCGAAAGATTGAAGCGTCATCTGGGCGAAGATGTTGAATTCGAACTCATATGGGTAGGGCCGTATGCGTATAGAAGCCATCTACTTGAAACGTTTCGTAAGGACAGAATCTTTTTCGTAGGCGACTGCGCCCATGTAATGAGCCCGTTTGGTGCTAGAGGCGGTAACAGCGCCATTCAGGACGCTGACAATTTGGTTTGGAAGTTAGCGTCTGTCCTTGAAGGAAAAGCTCACGAGGGTATTTTGGACTCTTACAGCGATGAGCGACGGGAAGGTGCTCAAATCAATATTCAAATCACTAACCGAACCGCGAGATTTCTTTCTCCTAGAACACCGGTTGAAAAAATGACTAGAAATGCGGTGATTGAACTTGCAAAGAAATTTCCATTTGCGCGCGCACTCGTTAATACCGGCAGACTTTCAACCGCTAATACCTATCGCGAAAAGCCGCTATGTGTATCAGGCAAAGCTAGCGTCCCGATTCAAAACTGTGCGGTACAACCTTTTAATGGATTTACCGATTTGATGTCGATCGTCGAAAAGCATCATTACCGACCGTTGCTTATTGCTTTCTCATTGGACGCGCAAAATGCTGCGTTAAAACGAGGCCTTAGCGAAGCCTATCTCGTTGAGCAATTTTCGACACAACCAATTTTGTTGCTCAGTGAAGGGGATAGCAACGCGCACAGTGACAATCTCTCTCAACTTACAGTTTGGCAAAAAGTTGTTGTCTCAGAAACAAACTACGCCCGATTGATTTATGATTTTGGCATCACAGCCGGTGGGGGATTCGCTGAGCAGTTGGGCCTGCTGCGCCCGGATTTGTATGGAGCCGGCCTTTTGGATCTTAACGCTATTGAAGAACAACTTTTAAGTCTTGGGCTAAAAACAGTTGCATCGCAAAAAGTAGCTGCATGAAAACAAATTTAGAACTTACAGACCCAGATGGCTTCTATGAGTATTGGCTAGATGCTCACTTTGGCTTAGACGAGAAGCAAAGCTTTGAGTTTAACGCTCGCCTCGTAATGTTGTTAGCCAACCAAGTGGGCAACCAGAGCGTTATTGAAAAATGTATCGACGCTGCTAGGGCGATTCGTTCAGATACCGATATTGCTGGGTTAGACTCAGTTAACATTTAGTGGTTAGTAAATTTTTAACGAATGGAGCATAGGGTGAAACTTAATAAATTGCATAGTGCAGTGGTAGTTATTGCGTTGATGGGCGGTTTTTCAACGACAAGTATGGCGCAAGTGGTACTAACCGCGTCGAGCTGGTTACCTCCTAGTCATACTCTTTCACAATCACAAGCGCAGTGGTGCGATGAAGTCACTAAAGCCACCTCTAGTCGCGTTAAGTGCAATATTTTGCCTAAGGCAGTTGTTGCTCCACCTGGTACTTTCGACGCGGTGCGCGACGGGCTAGCGGACATTTCCTTCTCGGTTCATGGTTACACCCCAGGGCGCTACACACTCACACAGCTCGCTGAATTACCTTTCGCTGGAGACAACCCTGTTGCAACATCGGTTGCTTATCAGCGTGTCTATGACAAGCATTTAGCTAAGTTGAATGAGCATAAGGGCTTAAAAGTGCTCGCCGTGTTCACCCATGGGCCAGGTGCCGTTTTCAATACAAAAAAACCAATTCAATCGCTTGCTGATATGCAGGGCTTGAAGTTTCGGGTTGGTGGTGGAATGGTCAATGAGGTTGGCAAAGCACTCGGTGTGAATGTCACCTTAAAGCCTGCCCCTGAATCGTACGAGTTACTTTCTTCTGGCGTAATGGATGGTGTTTTCTTTCCAGCCGAGTCCATTGAGTCTTTCAAGCTTGAAAAGCTGATTAAACACCGTACGAACTTCCCTGGCGGCCTATACAACACAAGTTTTGCCTTTGTGATGAATGAAGCGACTTGGAGCAAGATTTCTAAAGCAGATCAAGACGCAATTACAAAGCTATCGGGCGAACATGCAGCGAAACTTTTTGGTTTGGGCTGGGATAAGGTAGATCGCCGTGGCTCCGCATTTATGCAGGCAAATGGAGTGCAGGTTCAAAACGCCAGCAAGACTTTTATCGATGAGGTGCGTGCCAAGACATCAGGCCTAGAGCAAAAGTTTATCGCTGATGCCAAAGCAAAAGGTTTAGCGAATCCTGAACAAGTTCTAAAAGATTACCGTGCAGAAATCGCCAAAGCCCTCTAAAGCTATTGCAGGATTAGAAACTGTGCTGGGCTGGGGCGTGGCCCTTGCCCTTTTTTCCATGATGGCACTGACGTTTTGCGACGTCATCGGAAGAAAGTTTGTTGGCTCGTCTATTCCCGGCGTCGTCGAAATGAGTGAACTCCTGATGCTGGCGGTTATCTTTTTTGGGTTACCACTTTGTTCTTTAAAGAGTGAGCATGTTGTCTTCGACTTGTTAGATAAGCTATTGCCGAAATTTCTTAGCCTTTATCAGCATCAAATAGCACAAGTCATTTCCGCATTGTTGCTGGGAGGTGCTGCATGGTTGGTATGGAATAGGGCCCAAAGAACGCTTGATCAGGGTGATATTACCGCGCAGCTTTTGATTCCTATGGGCCCCTTCTATTATGCGGCAGCGGTGCTGATAGCGACGACGGCGTTTATACATTTAGTGTTAGCGATTCAAGGGCCAGAACCCGAGAGTGATGAGATCAAAGCTGGCGCTCTATAAGGTTCGATTAAGGTTCCACAAATATGTTTGAAGCGTTGCTCGGCTTTGCTGCCATGTTTTTACTAATGAGCTTGCGGGTGCCCATTGCATTTAGCATGGCAGCGGTCGGCTTAATAGGTATTGGGTTGATGCGATCTTGGCCAGCAGCTATCTCGTCGACGGCCACTGAAATCCTCGACATTGCCAAATACACCTTATCCGTCGTACCTCTGTTTATTTTGATGGGCAATTTCGTGACACGAGCCGGAATGTCGCGCGAGCTATATCAGGCCTCCTATGCATTCATTGGGCATAAACGCGGCGGGCTTGCGATGAGCACCATCTTAGCCTGCGCTGGCTTTGGGGCGATTTGTGGCTCCTCTATTGCAACTGCTGCCACAATGGCCAAAGTGGCTATGCCGGAAATGCGTCGCTTTAAGTATCAAGATTCCTTCGCAGCAGGTTCGATCGCAGCTGGTGGCACTTTAGGAATTTTGATTCCACCGTCTGTAATTATGGTGATTTACGGAATCATGACCGAGCAAAGTATTGGTGCTTTGTTTGCCGCTGGCATCATCCCTGGCATTGTTGCAACTATCTTCTACGTTGTCGCCGCGGGAATTGTCACGGCAAGAAACCCTAAACTTGGGCCACCGGGGGAGCGAACCAATTGGGCAGGGCGCCTACAAGCGCTAAAGAATATCTGGGGTGTTCTGCTTCTTTTTGGCATTGTGATGGGCGGCATGTATGGGGGCATTTTTACGCCAACCGAAGCAGCAGGCGTGGGGGCCTTTGGAGGTTTTTTGTTCGCGTTATTTCGCGGGCGCCTCACGCTGACGGTTGTAAAAGAAGTTCTGATCGATTCAAGCCGCACGACAGCCATGCTGTTCACCATATTGATTGGTGCTTCGGTCTTCGCCAATTTTATGAACTTTACGACTCTGCCCAGTGACTTACAAGCGTTCGTAACTCAATTTCAGATTCACCCAATCGCCGTCATTGTTGCTATTTGCGTTATCTATGTGATCTTAGGCACTGCGATGGAAGAGCTGTCAATGATTCTTCTCACTGTGCCCATATTTTTCCCTTTGGTGACAGCGCTAGGTTTTGATCCAATTTGGTTCGGAATCCTAATTGTGTGTGTTGTTGAGATCGGAATGATTAGCCCGCCAGTGGGCATGAATGTATTTGTGCTTAGGAGCGTGTTGCCAGATGTCCCAACTTCAGCAATCTGGCGAGGTGTTATGCCGTTTTTGATTGCTGATTTGTTTCGACTTGCTCTGTTGATTGCAGTGCCTTCGATCACTTTGTTCTTACCGAAGATGTTGAAGCTTTAACCGCTCGGGCTTTCGTTTAAATTGCTTTAAGTAACTCCAGCGATTGTTCGAATAGCGGATCATTAGGTGTTGCGAAACGGTCGCAAATAGAAAAGTGGTTTGCAGCAAGTGCCGGCATTCGAGCTTGAAAACTAAGTTTCCAAGCCTTTTCGATCTCGGAGGTTTGGTCGTGAAAGGCTTCGCTTTCAAGTTCTCCGACGGCTGTTAGCAAAGGCGCGTTGGTCGCTGGAGGCATAAAAACAGGGCTTAAGGCGATTGCTTCAGATTCATTTAGCCGTACGTCTTTGGCTAAAAATGGTGCTTTTGAAACCGGTCTCAGATCGAACAAACCACTCAACGTGATGGCCCCTTTGACGAGATCTACTGGTAAGTCTGACGCTGCGGTTGGCCACTTGGCGGCCAACAGCATAGCGCTTAAATGGCCGCCTGCCGAATGCCCGCTTACAACAATCTTGTTCTTGTTTAATCCCAAGGAAGAGCTGTTGCGGTATATCCAAGCTAAAGCATGGGCCTGCTGCATGCAGATTTCTCTCAAAGTAACTACTGGGCAAAGGTCATAGTTGGTAATGACAACATTGACTCCGCGTGCGGTGTAAGCCCGTGCAATAAAAGAAAAATCAGCTTTGTCCAGCGCCCTCCAATAGCCTCCGTGAATAAAAACAAGGGTTGGGAGAGAGGCTGTTTTTAGAGCAGGTAACGATTTTGTGAACCCATAAAAGACATCTAGCCTTTGTCCCTGAGTGGAGCCAAAGGCTAGGTCTTGATCGAATCTCGGTATGGCTCGTTTGGTGGCGATAGATTCCCTCCGCCAAGCTTTGAAATACTTTTCAACGTCGACAACGGACAACCTAGGGTTGTACTGATTGTCTAAATTTGCGCCTATCTTGCTGCCTTTTTCGATTTTTTTGCTTTTGATTTCTTAGCCATTGACCTAACTCCAAAAAGTGATGCGAAACCTACAACGAGTACAAGCGAGCTTGCAGGCACCGGAACAGAAGCCTCGGGGTTTTTACTCAGAAGACTTTGGGGAGTCAAGTTATTCGCATTGGTTGTGCCGATAATGTCAGTCTTGTTTAGTTGAGTCTCGTTCACGATTGCAACAATCGACGCCCCGGCGTTACCCGTTCCAATGATCTCCTTGTCTATACGCTCCCCCTTATCTGCAGAAAGCAAAAGCTTAGACGTATCAAACCGGCCTGGACGACTGTTCAAAAATTGCCAAACGTCTTCTCTGTCTTTGGATAAACCACTAGGAGCTCCCCTCACAAATGCACCCAATAAGCTAGCTGTCTGCAGCGTTTTCGTTTGGAAACTAGCTCCATAGAATGTAGCAGGCACGTTTCTCGGGCCTGGCTGGATTTCTGAAGATGAGACACGTGTCGTGCTCTCATTATTCGAATTGTTCGACCAAGTGCTAGGAGCAATCAAAATGTTGGTTGGAAGCATCGACTGGTTGCGCATACCTAAAGAAACTGAATCTTGCCGGGCGGCAACAACTGCATCTAAGGCGTAGTCACCAGTAGATCTTGCTTGCCTTTCAAAATTTGGCTTTACGATACCGGACATTAAGCTGCTGATCGGGCCCATGACGTCGAGAGCGTCAGCCAGAAACTTTCCAGCACGCTGACCAAACGAAACATTGGACGCGAGCGTCATTCCGGTAGCGACGAGAGAGGCGGCGGCAAAAAATGCAATTCTTGGTTTCATAACTTTCAGCTTTAGATACAACCTAAGCGAAAATCGTGCCAGTTTTAAAAGTGCAACAAATACAATGACTTGTGGAGACATTGCTGACGATGAAAAGTCTTCTTGTAATAAATACCGACAGGCAATTTATCACTGCAAGGAGTGGCGCTTTGTAGGTCAAATTAACCTTCACCTTTCTACATTATTGAAACCTGCTGTGATCGGAGCATAGTCTTGCGGGCTCCATGTCAACATTCATTCGTTTTCATAATTCAAGTCGGAAGGTAAACTTTTTTAAGCAAACCGATGAGAGTTTCACGTTCTTCGTTAGTCAGTTGAACGCTGGCAGCCGTTTCAAGTTCAGTTGCGAGAAGCTCCGCCTTCTCAATAATGGCTCTGCCTTCGGCGGTTATCGTAAGAACCAATGCTCTTTTATCTTGGGAGTCAATTTGCCTAGTCACCCAGCCCTTTTCCAGCAAATTGGCAACCTTTCCAACGAGATTTGGGGGTTGAATAGCAAGCGCTTCACTTAACCTACGCGAGGTAACGCCAGGGTTATGATGAATAAGTGACAACATTGAAAACTCAACAGGTCGTAGTCCTAAAGTTGCCATCCTCTCAAACACGACCGTCAAAATTGTGACGGATGCTCGCCTTGCATTGTAGCCAAGCAAACTTTCGAGAAAATCGGTGTTTAAGTCGCTGGTTCCGGGCACGGTGAGAACCTTCTTTTAGCTAATTTTTGGGGTAGCAATATTGCTAAAAATAATAAACGGTAATTTTCCATCATGAAACTCATCTACTAAAGTAGAACGGTTTTTTAGTACAGCGCGCTGATTGATCGAGCCTTTGTCAGTTACTTCGCCTAGATCGATTTGTGGAGAATCTGACAATAACAGTAATCTGGCAACTCGAGAAGCACTTCCGGTTGCGACCATGCTTAACGCATCGATAACTATTTGAAAATGCTGCTGAACTGGGATGCTTTCGAGAACTTCAGCCCAAGTTGCTGATTCGGGCAAATCGCTAATTTCTCGAACCCGAGGCAGTAAAAACAGCATTGCCCCAACTTCGTTTCGGTTGATTCCTGTGATTACAGCATCCTGTACATACGGGGCACCGGCCGCCTGAATGCGCGCTCTAAGTGGTCCGACGCTTACAAAGGTACCTGTAGCTAGTTTGAAGTCTTCCGCAGTTCGGCCATCGAATTTAAGGCCGAGATGAATATTGTTCGGATCAATCCATTTCACCGCATCGCCGGTAATGAAAAAGCCCTCGTCGTCGAAAGATTCCGCAGTTTGATCGGGCTGCTTCCAATACCCAGGTGTGATGCTAGGGCCGCGATATCGAATTTCGGTTTTGTCACCGTTAGCGATGAGTTTCGTTTCGACACCGGGGGTCGGTAAACCTAAATCGCCGGTAGTGACTTCGGGGCTGGTAACGTAAAGTGCGAAAGGTGACGACTCGGTCATACCGAGGCCAGTGCCCATGACGATGCGTTCACCTACCTCTTGTTCGGCCAGTTTATGCAAATCGCTCCAAACCGAAGGGCTAAGCGCAGCTCCAGCGTAGAAAAACATTTGCACTCGAGAAAACAGGTTTTTTCGAAGAGTTGCATCGCCTTTCATCGCGTTGGCAATAGCCTCGAAACCGGTGGGAACATTGAAGTAAACCGTCGGAGCAATTTCTTTGAGATTACGTAAAGTTTCGCCAATCATCGCCGGGGTTGGTTTGCCATTATCGATAAACATCGTGCCGCCGTTGTAAAGCACCATTCCATAATTATGGTTGCCACCAAAGGTATGGTTCCACGGTAGCCAATCGACTAAAACAGGTCTATGGTCTGTCAGTACAGGCATCGATTGACGCATCATTTGTTGGTTAGAGCACCACATGCGTTGGGTGTTAATCACACCCTTAGGCATTTTCGTTGACCCAGACGTGAATAGAAATTTCACTATTGTGTCGGCGCCTGTTGCCTGCATCGCTTGGTCAACATCATCTGTTACCGACAGTTGATAAAACTGCCTGCGCAATTGCTCGGAGTCGATTACCTCGGTTCCAACAGGAATTGCTGCATTTAGGGCCTTGCTATATTGAGTTTTTGATGAAGCAAAGACTAAGCCTGGTGTAAGCAGATCGACGATATGTTTGAGTTTGCCAAAATCATTGCTGACTAGGCTATAGGCTGGCGATATGGAGCAATAGGGAACGCCAACATAAATGCAAGCCAAAGCAAGCATCGCATGTTCCAGATCGTTATCGCTCAAAATGACGACAGGTCGATCGACGCTTAATTTTCTATCGATTAACGCCTGCCCAATCGACTTTGCATAGCCTAGAGCTTGGACATACGATATTTTTTGCCATTCTCCACGTTGGCCATTGCCTAGTAGCTCACGTTGGGCAAACATGATTGTGTCAGGGCTTTTGTTTACCCAATGCAAAAAGCGGTCAGTAATTCGTGTGGCAAAAGGTTCAAGCGGTTGCTTGGCCTGAAAGTATTGAACGCTATTATTTTCCGAGTCGAGGCGAGAGCTTAAAACGCCCTCTGTAACGCCAAATGCTAGTCGCCGATATTTTGCGAATATCATTTTGGTGGCGCAACCTTGTTTGCTTTGCCCTCAAGAAATGCTCTTACTCTTGCTTTTGCTTCAGGCGCGTCCTGAGCTATTGAAGCGAGTAGGGCTTCAGTGAAGTAACCGTGGTCTGATGACTGCTCTGCAATGCGAGGTAAGCCATGTGTTAAAGCAAAATTCGTCATTGGAGCATTCTCTGCAATCCGTTTGGCAATTTCAAGCGCTTTTTCGAGAGCAGAACCTTGAGCGACTAAATACTGCGCAAGGCCAATACTTTCGCCTTCGTCGGCTGCGTAGGTTCGCCCTGTAAGCATCATGTCTGTCATGCGTGCTACACCTATCAGTTTTGGGATGCGTACAGAACCGCCTCCGCCAACGAAAATACCGCGAGAGCCTTCGGGAAGCGCATAAAAAGTCGATGCATCGGCTACCCGGATGTGGCACGAGGCTGCCAACTCCAGGCCACCCCCAACAACTGCGCCATGCAGGGCCGCAACTACGGGTACTTGGCCTTTATCAATCGAATCAAGCGCCCTATGCCAAGACCGCGAATGCGCGACACCTTGGGCGGCGTTTCTTTCACTTAGCTCTGATAAATCCAACCCAGCGCAGAAATGCGCACCTAGCCCATGCAAAACCACGCATTTAGTTGTTTCGTTTAAGTTTTCGAAGCAGTATTGCAGCTCTGCAATTACCCCGTCCGAAAGCGCATTGCGTTTTTGTGGGCGATTGAGGGCAACGATGGTTACAGCACCGTCGTGGGAAACTAGCAATTGTGTTAAATTCTTCATCATTCAATTATTGTTATGATTTATAACCAAGTCAACTAATTCAACTAGGTTCATATGGATTTCGAAAATCTCGTCGCAATTGATATTCACACTCATGCAGAAATGTCCTGCTGGAACCCGTTTGATGCCTATGGCGAAGAATACGACAGGGCTGCGGACAAATATTTTAAAAATAGCCGCAGGCCTTCGATCGCTGAAACTATCGCCTATTACCGGGAAAAGAAAATTGGCTTGGTGATGTTTACGGTCGATAGTGAGGCGCAACTAGGGCGCCGACGCATTCCGAATGAGGAGATCGCACAAGCAGCACGTGAGAATTCCGACATGATGATCGCCTTTGCAAGTATCGATCCACATAAGGGAAAGATGGGCGCGCGTGAAGCGGAGCGTTTGATAAAAGAAGAAGGCGTGAAGGGCTTTAAGTTTCACCCAACCGTGCAAGGTTATCACCCTTATGACAAGATGGCTTGGCCAATCTACGAAGTGATCAACGAGGCCAAAATGCCGGCAATTTTTCACACAGGCCATAGCGGTATTGGCAGCGGTATGCGCTGTGGAGGCGGTTTGCGTCTTGAGTATAGCAACCCCATGCATTTAGATGACGTGGCGATTGATTTCCCAGATATGCAAATCGTGATGGCCCATCCCAGCTGGCCATGGCAGGACGAAGCACTGTCAGTTGCCACGCACAAACCGAACGTTTGGATTGATCTATCTGGATGGAGCCCCAAATACTTCCCACAGCAGCTAATTCAATATGCAAACACTCTTTTGAAAGACAGGGTGCTGTTCGGGTCTGACTATCCATTGATTACGCCAGAGCGTTGGATGAAGGATTTTGAGGTTGCCGGTTTTAAACCAGAAGTCATGCCGGGCATCTTAAAAAGCAATGCAATGCGCCTTTTGGGACTTTCTGCCGAAACTAAGTCAGCGATTTAAGAGAACGGCTGAAGCTTGATTTATCATCAGGTTTCGTTCAATTCTTTTTGGGGCTTTCCGCCTCTCTACAAATGGCTAACAAAGTATTTGCCTCGGCTGCCGAGGCTCTCAAAGGCGTAGTCAAAGACAATCAATTAATCGCCGTGGGTGGTTTTGGTCTTTGCGGTATCCCCGAAGCGCTAATAGCTGCGTTGCGCGAATCTGGTGTTCAAAACCTTACCTGTATTTCAAACAATGCCGGTGTTGACGGCTTTGGTTTGGGGCTTTTGCTCGAATCGCGCCAGTGCAAAAAAATGATTGCCTCCTATGTGGGCGAGAACAAAGAGTTTGAGCGCCAGTATTTAGCTGCTGAACTAGAACTCGAGTTCACGCCACAGGGAACATTGGCTGAAAAACTGCGTGCAGGTGGTGCTGGAATTCCTGCTTTCTTTACGCGAACTGGTGTGGGCACCCTGATTGCTGAAGGCAAAGAAACCCGTGAATTCGACGGCGTAACTTATGTGATGGAACGTTCGTTGGTGCCCGATGTTTCCCTCGTCAAAGCATGGAAGGCCGATAGAGCCGGTAACTTACTGTTCAGGCGCACGGCACGTAACTTTAATCCCAACGTTGCGATGGCAGGAAAAATCACTGTTGTTGAAGTTGAAGAGATTGTCGATACCGGTAGTTTCGACCCAGACAGTATTCATTTGCCAGGTATTTATGTTCATCGAATCGTGTTGAACGCTACGCCTGAGAAGCGCATCGAACAGCGCACTGTGACGAAATAAGGATATAGAAAATGGCTTGGAATCGTGATGAGATGGCTGCGCGTGCGGCCCAAGAATTACAAGATGGTTTTTATGTGAACCTTGGCATTGGTTTGCCGACTTTGGTGGCAAACCATGTGCCGCCGGGTAAAGAAGTTTGGCTTCAGTCAGAAAATGGTTTGCTAGGCATAGGCCCGTTCCCGAAAGAACATGAAGTTGATCCAGACATGATTAACGCCGGCAAGCAAACTATTACGCCGATACCTGGCTCAGCGATTTTTTCGTCAGCAGATTCTTTCGCGATGATTCGCGGTGGCAAGATTAACTTAGCCATTCTTGGTGCACTTCAAGTTAGCGGTAATGGCGATCTAGCTAACTGGATGATCCCAGGCAAGATGATTAAAGGTATGGGCGGAGCCATGGATTTGGTCGCGGGTGTTGGCCGAGTCATTGTCTTGATGGAGCACACTGCTAAGAAAAAAGACGGTACAGAAGATATCAAGATTGTTGAGAAATGCACCCTGCCTTTAACCGGTAAAGGCGTGGTTAACATGATCATTACCGACTTGGGTGTGATGGAAGTAACCGCTGCCGGTTTGAAGTTGTTGGAGCTTGCGCCAGGCGTCAGCCGGGAAGCGATTCAAGCAAAAACTGCCGCCAAATTAATTTAGTAAAGTCCCTATGACATCGATTACCTGCGTAGAAGATCTACGCCTGCTCGCAAAAAAACGCGTCCCACGAATGTTTTACGACTATGCCGATTCAGGCGCGTGGACTGAGAGCACCTACCGCGCCAATGAAACTGATTTTCACGGCATCGGTTTTCGCCAGCGCGTAGCTGTGAATATGGAAAACCGCTCGACACGTACCAAAATGATCGGCGTTGATGTCGCGATGCCTGTGGCGATTGCTCCAACCGGTCTAACCGGGATGCAACACGCAGATGGTGAAATTCTCGGCGCTCAGGCGGCCGAAGCTTTTGGCATTCGATTCACCTTATCGACAATGAGTATTTGCTCCATTGAAGATATTCGAGCGCACACCAAAGCGCCGTTTTGGTTTCAGGTTTATGTATTGAAAGATCGCGACTTTATGTTGCGCCTAATCGACAGAGCTAAGGCCGCAGGGTGCGATGCCTTGGTGGTTACGCTAGATTTACAAATCTTAGGTCAGCGCCACAAAGATATTAAGAATGGTTTATCTGCGCCGCCAAAATTAACCCTTCCAAACATCATGAATATGGCCACCAAACCGGGTTGGTGTTTAGGCATGTTGGGAACTAAGCGCCGTGGCTTTGGCAATATTGTCGGGCATGTAACAGGCGTTGACGATATGTCGTCCCTATCGGCTTGGACAGCCCAGCAGTTTGATCCAAGTCTAAATTGGAATGATTTGGAATGGATCAAAGCTCGTTGGGGTGGCAAGATTATTCTCAAAGGCATTATCGACCCAGAAGACGCCAAAATTGCTGCCAAAATCGGCGCAGATGCGATTATTGTGAGTAACCACGGTGGTAGGCAGCTTGATGGCGCGATGACGAGTATTAAGGCCTTGCCTTTGATTCAAGACGCAGTCGGTGGCCAGATCGAGATTCATATGGACGGAGGCATTCGCAGCGGCCAAGATGTGCTGCGCGCAAAAGCATTAGGTGCGCAAGGCACCTATATCGGCCGCTCATTCTTGTACGGCCTCGGTGCAATGGGGCGCGAAGGCGTGACCAAAACCTTAGAAATGATCCACAAGGAACTTGATATCAGTATGGCGTTTTGCGGCCGCACCAATATCAATTATGTTGATCAGTCTATTTTGATTAATCCCAATTGGGGAAGAGATTAAGCTTTAATGGTCAGTTGTAACGCTTAACTTCATCTAACGCGCAGGCTGGCATCCCCGCCGGAACTGCGTTTTTCACTTCGATGATTTGCGCCATGATCGAAACAGCGATCTCAGCTGGCGTTTTGGCGCCAATCTTCAAACCTACTGGCCCGTGTAAGCGAGCAAGTTCTTCGGGTGTCATATCAAAGTGTTCAGCTAGACGCGCCTTGCGAGTTGCTTGGTTACGAGCTGAGCCCAACGCACCGACATAAAACGCGTTCGATTTCAACGCTTCAAGCAGGGCCATGTCATCGAGCTTTGGGTCATGAGTGAGGGCAATGATGGCCGTATGTGCATCGGGCACTAACTCACGCACAACGTCATCGGGCATTCCATCGACTCGTGTAGCGTCGGCAATATTCAGCGTTTCGGCATATTCGTCACGTGGGTCGCACACTAACACTTCAAAATCAAGCATCTTTGCCATCGCGGCGACAGCTTGACTCAGTTGGCCTGCGCCAATTAACAGCATTCGCCACTTTGGGCCAAATACAGTTTTTAAATCGATACCATCGAAGCTCATGACTTCTGAGCGCGATGCGGTTGTGAGCGTTACCTTGCCTGAGGCCAAGTTCAGAGTACGAGCTACCACTTCATGCGCGGCTGTTTTCGCGAGAAGTTGTTCCACCCATTTGATCTCCAAAAGTGGTTCTTGAACCAAACGCAGGGTTCCGCCACAAGGCAAACCAAAACGCGCAGCTTCTTCTTTGCTGACACCGTAAGCAATGATGGAAGGCTTGGCAGAATCTTTTGCGTCATATTCACCGGCTTTGATACGGGCAATCAAATCGTCTTCCACGCAACCACCAGAAACGGAACCACTCACAACGCCATCCTCTCGGACAGCAAGTAATGCGCCAGGTGGGCGAGGGGCGCTACCCCAAGTCTCTACCACGGTCACCAAAGTAACTGATCTGCCGGCGCGGTGCCAAGCAACGCAATCATTTAAAACTCTAAGATCCAGACTTTCCATCGTACATCCTTAATAATCCAACAATTACTTTAAGCTCTCAATGAGTTCAACGTAGTCTGTCATGGCAGTTTTTTGGTCGGTACCCTTGATTTCATTCCAAGCGTCCCACTTGGCTCTGCCAACCATGTCTGTAAAACCCGGGCGCTTGCCATCGACGTCGCCAGTGCTTCCTTGCTTGTAAAGAGCGTAAAGCTTGAGCAAGGTGCCGTTATCTGGGCGCTCTGTTAGGTTTTTTGAGTCAGCAACTGCTTGTTCGAATTGTTTGGATAAATCGGCCATGAGTATCTCCTAAAAAGGCTGGAATAGCGTTATCGTGAAAATCTTAAAACAATGGTTATGATAAGCAAAAACGCCGCGAAGAATAAGTTTTGTTATAAAAAGGTAGTTGAATATGGCCCGTGAAAAGATGTCCACCGTGGACACTGCTTGGCTCCGTATGGATAGCAAGAGCAATTTGATGATGATTGTGGGCATCCACGTGTTTGAGTCATCTCTTGATATCAAGGCTTTGCGGGCTGTAGTCTCTGAGCGACTTCTTAGTTTTCGACGCTTTAAGCAAAAAGTTGAAATGGAGTCTACCGGTGCTTGGTGGGTGGATGACAAACATTTCGACCTCAATAATCACGTCAAGCAAATTCGACTAATACCGGCTGAAAAAGGTAGGAAGACAGGATCGGACCAAGATCTGCAGATCTTGGTGGGCAAGCTTTCCATGGAGCCATTGAACCCGGAGCAACCGCTTTGGCAGTTTTGCTTGGTCGAGAACTACAACGGTAGCAATGCTTTGGTGGCAAGAATTCATCATTGCATTGCAGACGGCATTGCTCTAGTTGCGGTCACTATGTCTCTGACTGATTCAGCACCGCCCATACCAGGCTTGAAAAGGCAAGAATCCGATGGAGAACAAAACCCTTGGATGCCCTATATCAACCCGATCACTAAAGGCACGATAAAAGCAATTTCGGCGAGTGGGACTGCGTGGTCTAAGTCTTTGGAGATCTTAGCGCAACCGGATCGCCTTGTTGACTATGCGCAGATTGCGGCGCAAGTTCTCAAGGACGCTGCAAAAATTGCGATGATGCCTAACGACACACCTACAAAGCTCAAGGGTAAACCTGGTACGGCTAAGGCGGTCGCTTGGAACAAACCCCTGCCGCTAGACGAGGTAAAAGCTGTCAGCAAAGCGTTAAATTGCTCTATTAATGATGTTTTACTTGCTTGCGTTGCCGGTGCCTTACGCAACTACCTGCTGCAACATGAACCAGTGGCCAAAGACACGGAAATGCGCGCTATGGTGCCTGTAAATCTTAGGGCTCTTAAGGACGCTTACAAGCTGGGAAACAAGTTTGGTTTAGTCCCTTTGACGCTTCCAGTCGGCATGATCAACCCTATTGCAAGGGTGCTGGAAGTGCAGCGACGTATGAATGAGCTTAAAACAGGCTACCAAGCATTCTTATCCTTTGGAGTACTTGGTTTAGTCGGCGCGACACCTAAACCGGTGCAAACACAGGTTCTCGATATCCTTGCAAGAAAGGCGAGTGCAGTGATGACCAATGTTCCGGGGCCACAAACCCCTCTTTACGTTGCTGGTGCAAAGGTCAAGCAGATGCTATTCTGGGTACCGCAGTCCGGAGACATTGGTTTAGGTGTCTCAATCTTGTCCTATAACGGTGGCGTGCAGTTCGGTGTGATTACGGATACTGAGCTATGTGATGAACCTCAGCACATTATTGATGGATTCGAACCTGAGTTTAATAAGCTTGTGTATACACTTTCGCTTTTGCCGCATGAAATGTTTGGCTCGAACATAGACGCAGACATCATTGAAACGGCGTTGTTTCAGTAAAGTTTTCCGACAGGAAATATTTCTCAGTTTCACGTAATCCGCTCGCGCAGTGGCGCGTTAATGTAGGAAATAAGTTGTATAAAGTTCCATGTACTTTTTGCTAACGCCAGCCCTAGGAAAACGAATGAAAGAAGACCTTCGCCTTGACAGTAGAACCGATCGCCTTGATGGCGATAAGGTATACACGTCGTCCGCATTCGAGTTTTCCGCGCCGCTAGATTTACTTTGCGCGCGTTTTGCGCTTAAAACAATTCTGCAACTCGGGCCTAAATTCAATTTACGCCGAGACATCAACAATGTTGTTACGCTAAGTGGGCGTTACTTCGCATGGCCAGAGCCTGTGCTTGTGCGTCTTAAAGACTTTCTCACCAAACGCTGCACTGACATGGCGGCTTGGCAAGACATAAGTAAGTTATCTCTTGATGAGTTCATGGTGCGCCATGGCTCTTGGAATGGCCTGTATGACGATGCGTCGCTGTATTACTTTATCGATGAGTTCGTCAAACTCAATTCCAAAGAAGTATTGGCGATGTTCCAACAAACTGTTGGTTTGCTCGATACCAAGTTAGCCAAGGTTCGCATCCGCTTGATCGACAATATCCGAATGTTGTCAACTGTGCTTGGCCTTTCAGACTCTGAGCAAAGCATCTTGTTGCACGCTTCTCTTTGCAAGTACCAGCGTGAGTTGCGTCCAGTTCTAGTTGATTGCAAGGCGGCCAGCGCCCAAGAGGCCTATGCAATGCTAGGCCATGTTTTAGGGCTTACTGCTGGTGAAGTGGGTATGGTCTTGAAGCAGGGCGGCAGGCTTGAATCTTTGGGCCTCATTGAAACACCTATCGCCGAACACGCCATAACGGATCTTGGTGATTTGATGCGGGTTAGCGATAAGCTCTTAGGCGTGTTAACTACTGATTTTCCGACCGAGTCATCGATGATGGCGGCATTCACGCGCCCGGCCTCGGTGACTGGTTTAAAGCTAGATGATTTCCCTCATGTGGAGTCCGATGCGCGCTACCTTACCGCATTGCTCAAGTCAGCAGTTGGCGGTGAATCCGGGCAACTCGAAAAAGGAATTAATGTTTTGCTCTATGGCCCACCAGGGACGGGCAAGACAGAATTTGCGAAGCTGATAGCGCAACTTTCAGGTTTAGAGCTTTATGAAGTCGATTGTTTGG
>JAYWIG010000340.1:0-6183 GCA_043789035.1 Betaproteobacteria bacterium | reverse complement strand
ACCCTTACGCGAATGCCAAAATTTGCGCAATAAAACCTGTAGCATAGGCACTGAATGTTTAGTTTTGATGACAACTTCCATGACCGCACATTGGCTTTGCAGCCGTATCGATATGCCGTTTACTTCACTCCTCAACTTACCAGTCCATGGGCGCTAGCAGGGAGCCATTGGCTTGGAAGATGTGTTTCTTCGGGCAAAATGTTAGATCAACCGGTCATTGATGGTGTTGAGCCTTCGCTTTTCGCAGCACTAACTGAAGATCCACGACGCTATGGTTGGCATGCAACTTTAAAGGCGCCGTTTAGGCTAGCTCACGACCAAGATGTCAATCGGCTTGCGTCTGGCATGCAGGAGTTAGCCGGCACTATGAGTGCCTTTTCTTTACCACCTTTAAGGGTCGGAATGCTGAGGGATTTTATTGCCCTGCGACCTGAGGGCGACTTGAAAAAGATCAACGCTATCGCTAGAGCTTGCACGACCGCTTTGCATTCATTTGCCGCGCCTTTAACCTCGCAAGAATTGAAACGACGGCAAAACAAGAGCTTAAGCGAAGAACAAGACCGAATGCTGTCGCAGTGGGGTTACCCGTGGGTGCTAGATCAATTCCAGTTTCATTTTTCACTCACCGGTGCGCTAAATGGAGTAACACCCGAAGCTCGTTTGGCACTGCTATATGCAGCCCAGAGGCATTTCCATCATTTGGAAGACTGCCGATTCGAACAAATTTCTCTCTTCGTCGAACCAGCTGCGGGTGAGAGTTTTCAGATTTTAGAAAACTTCCCTTTGAAGCGGTAGGTTATTGATCAAGATGCAAACGATGAGCAATTTCCCGCGACCTGAGCTTGAAATGGTTCAGGGTGCCGATGGGCGGCTGCTCTAGTTACCTTTTTCTTGCGATCGTTAAAATAAGAAATAACGAAATGAGAATCGCAAAAATGAATTTGATCGACCTACCTACTCCCGCCGCATTAATCGACGTAGAGCGGATGCAACGTAATATTGATCGTATGCAACAGCAAATGAATTCGCTTGGAGTTGCGTTTCGCCCCCATGTGAAGACGACAAAATGCCTTGAAGTGACTGCGTTGCAGACTGCTGCCGGTGCGACGGGTATAACAGTTTCAACGTTAAAAGAAGCCGAGCAATTTTTCGCCCATGGTGTTACGGATATCTTGTACGCAGTCGGTATGGTGGCACCGAAGTTACGCCAGGTTGCTGTATTGCTTGACAAAGGCTGTGACTTAAAAATCATTGCAGACAGCGTAGTTTCCGCACAAGCGATTGTCGAGTTCGGTCGAATGAGTGGGCATTGCTTTAAGGTATTGGTGGAAATTGACACGGATAACCATCGATCTGGCGTAAAGCCAAACAGTGATGAGCTTATTGCTATTGGAAAAATCTTACATGAAGGGTCAATGAACTTGCAGGGGGTCATGACGCATGCGGGTTCGAGTTATGAGCTGAATACGGCTAGCGCGTTAGAAGCGATGGCCGAGCAAGAGCGAAGCCTTTGTGTGTTAGCTGCCGAGCGGCTTCGCGATGCGGGCCTTCCATGTCCGATTGTCAGCGTTGGCTCGACACCTACGGCGCTGTCTGCGAGACAACTGCAGGGCGTTACCGAAGTTCGCGCTGGCGTTTATGTGATGTTTGATTTAGTGATGTGTAACGTAGGTGTTTGTGCACTGGAGGATGTTGCTCTTTCAGTTTTGACTACGGTGATTGGCCATCAAAAAGACAAGGGTTGGGCCATTGTGGATGCTGGTTGGATGGCGATGAGCCGCGACAAAGGCACAGCTAAGCAAAGCTATGATTATGGCTACGGGCAGGTTTGCGATGTGCAAGGTCTGGTCATCACCAACTATGTGTTGAGTGGCGCTAATCAAGAGCATGGCATCCTAAGCCTTACCGGTAATCAAGTTGACCCTAATATTGAAAAGCAGTTTCCCATAGGCACCCAACTGCGGATTTTGCCAAATCATGCCTGTGCCACGGGTGCCCAGTTTCCTGAATATAGACTCGTGCAAGGTGATCAAGTAAGTGCCACTTGGTCGCGCTTCTATGGTTGGTAGGCGGCGAGCGCACGAGCAGCGGCCTATACACTTGCTTAAGTGATTGACACAAAAGATTCAACGTTCCGTCATCTGGTCTTCATAGCAATTTGACATTATTCATACAGTGGTTGTATTCACAACCGGTTATCGAAGACTCAATGCAGCTAACAGACCAGTTAAAAACATTCGCCGATTCAAAACAAAAACAGCATCGACAACATCAGTTTGTGGACAGGCAAACTGGTGAAGTAAGAAATGAAACTCTGCTCTATGACCGGCATATTCGCTGGATGTACAGCTCACTCCGAGAATCCGCTCCGTGGGTTTTTAAATGGATTTCTAGCTCACCTGCGATTAATGATTGGCTGGCAACCATCAACTTTGATAAACCAATTCGAGATTCTCAAGGCGTATTTAGTTCCTTAGTTGAACGCACTGGTGTACGTATGGATGAGCTGCTTGAACCTATGCCAGTATCCCCTACCTGGAGAGATTTTTTCGGCAGACAAATTCGCTTTTGGGACTGCAGGCCAATGTCACCTGATCCAAGGCGTATCGTTGCACCTTGTGACTCTAGATTGTTGCTTGGAAACTTAACTCAGCAGCACAAGTTGCAGATCAAAGAAAAGTTTTTTTCGCTCGCGGAACTGCTGGATAAGAAAAACGCTTGGGTACAGAAATTTAGCGATGCTGATTGGGCGATTTTTAGACTTACCCCTGAGATGTACCACTATAACCATTGCCCAGTCGCAGGTGCCGTGGTGGATTTCTATGAAATTGGTGGTGCCTATCATTCGTGTAACCCAACAGCTTGCGTTGAAACAGTCACTCCATATTCAAAAAATCGCCGGTTCGTCACGATTTTTGATACCGATGTACCGGGTGGTACTGGCATTGGTAAGGTAGCAATGATTGAAGTGGTTGCGTTGTTAATAGGTCGTGTGCGCCAGTGTTACTCTCATTCTCAGTACAAGTTACCAACAACGATGTATGAAGGTCTGATGTGCAAACGAGGCGCTGTAAAAAGCGTGTTCGAGCCTGGCAGCAGCACGGTAGTGCTTCTGTTCGAAAAGAACCGTGTGAAATTTGATTCAGACCTTCTAAGTAACCAAGCACGCAATGATGTTTTTAGTCGGTTTGGTCAAGGCTTCGACGCACCCATGGTTGAAACCGAATTGCAGGTTCGCAGTGGCATCGGAACGGCTCTAGATGCAGCAGGAAATAAACGATTACCCCGCTTAGTTACAGATTGGAATATTCATGAACTATCTACTTGAGTTTTTCACCGTCGGCCTTTTTTTCGCTCTAAACTATTTACTACGCTGGGCATGCAAAACTTTGCCAAAGGAACAATGGCAGTTTTTTGCTGCGGTACCCAGGCGTAAGCGATCAGATGGCTTCTGGGAGGCAAGAAACTTCACTTGGTATGGCGCTTTGACCAGCCTGGCCTTCTTGCTGGCAGGCGGTTTGATTGTCATCATGACCTCATCGGTTGGTGTGAAGGTTGAGTTCGTTCTATTAGCCACAGTACTACTGTCACTAATCTCTTTGTTCGCAGCACGTTGGGTTGCCCAGATAGTCGAACGAATTCCCAACACCCACACGGTTGGAGGTGCGGTTTTTGTTATCGCCTTAGCAATACCTGTGGTTTTATGGTTAGGCTCATCCATCTCGGTTTACTTTGGTTTAGAAAAAGTGATCGGTAACCTAAGGCCATCGGACACACTCGCGGTCATTGCTGCAATCGCTATCGCCTACACTTATGGTGAAGGCGTTGGGCGAATCGCTTGTATTAGCTTTGGTTGCTGTTATGGCAAACGGGTAGATAACTTAACGGGTGTTTGGTATCAGATTTTTAGCCGAATGAACTTTGTGTTCCACGGCGCGACTAAGAAAATTTCTTACGCAGCTGCCCTAGAGGGTATAGCGGTTGTACCTATTCAAGCGATTACCGCATGGATTCACATTTTCACAGGCTCAGTGGGTTTCTGGTTGTTTATGAAAGGCAAGATTGCGGCGTCATTACTCTTTGTCTTAGTGGTTTCGCAAGGCTGGCGTTTTCTGTCGGAGTTCATGCGAACCGATTTTCGAGGTAAAGGGCGGGTTACCGCGTATCAATGGATGTCGCTCGCAACTATCGCCTTAGCTTTTTTATACGTCTCACTATTTGGTAGTAATTTGGCTATCGCGGGCCTACCGTCATTTGTCGAAGGTATGAAAGGTTTATGGGCACCTGGGCCTCTGGTAGTGTTGCAACTTTTAGCGCTCTATGTATTCGTCGTCACTGGTAAAAGCTCTGTTACTCGATCAAGAATGGCGATGTACTTGGCCACTGAATAGGCTTTTATTACCAGATCAGACTTTGGTTTAGACTTGATGAATTGCTTTGCCCAATTCAGAAAGTCTTCATGCATCCAGTTCTCTCAAACAACCTTTTCCTAGTCAAAGAACATGTAGGCATGTTCAAGGCGTCGAATAATTTTGATATTTTCGACCCTACAACTCAGCAAAAGGTGATGGAGTGCCGCGAACCACATTTGGGCATCATTTCGAAGTTACTTCGCTTCACTGACCATAAGCGCATGACGCCGTTTCATGTTGTGGTGACAACCCCGCAAGGGCAAAAAGTGCTGTCAGTAAAGCGCGGCATTTCGTTGTTTTGGTCGAACGTGCAAGTTTTCGATCAGAACGATGCGGTTGTTGGAATGTTCAAACAAAAGCTGCTAACGATTGGTGGTAAATTCGAAGTACTCGATGCCGATGGTAATCATGTTTGCATGCTCAAGGGTAAATGGACTAGTTGGAGCTTTAGCTTTATGCGCGGTGAGAGTGAGTTAGCCAGCGTAGCGAAAAAATGGGCTGGGCTAGGAAAAGAAATGTTTACGACTGCCGATAACTATATGTTGTCGATTCAACCCACCGTGAAGGCTGACGCTGGTGTAAGAACGCTCATTCTTGCCGCCGTGCTTTGTATCGATATGGTTTTGAAAGAGTAAGGCTTTATTGGTCACAGGCCCCGCGCCGCGATCAACGGCGCAACTATGCCATCAGTTTTTGATCGTTCTTCATATGGATTACTGCGGTAGGCCGGTATAGTTTTCCGCAAGGCTGGTTTGCGCTGCGTTCGAGCTCATCAAGTAACCCAATTCAGCCTCTTGAATTTTCTGCCCAAAGCCCTCGGTATCGGGAAAACGATGGAGTAGGGAGGTTAGCCACCAAGAGAAACGCTCGACTTTCCACACTCGCTGCAAAGCTCTGTTGGAATAGCCGTCAATGCCTGTTTCAGACTTTTCGACATAGTAATTTTCGAAAGCTTGGGAGAGCATTCGCACATCACTCATGGCGAGGTTTAAACCTTTGGCACCAGTTGGCGGAACGATGTGGGCAGCGTCACCTGCGAGGAATAATGTACCGAACCGCATCGGTTCCGCAACAAAACTTCGTAGCGGCGCAATGCTCTTTTCAATTGAAGGACCAGTAATAATCTTGTCCGCCGTTTCTTTATCAACACGAAGTTTTAATTCGTTCCAAAACCGTTCGTCGCTCCAATCTTCGACTTTGTCGCTCATCGGGCATTGCACGTAGTATCTGCTTCTTGTTAAGCTACGCATCGAACATAATGAGAAGCCTCTCGCGCTATTGCCGTAGATGATTGCATGGGGCGATACCGGAGGCACTTCGGCCAAGACTCCTAACCAGCCAAAAGGGTATTCGCGATTAAATTCTGTGATGGCACTCTTGGGTACGCTGGCGCGACTTACACCGTGGAAACCATCGCAACCTGCAATGAAGTCACATTCAATCGTTTGAGTAACCCCATTTTTACTGTAACTAACGCTTGGCTTGCGCGAATCGAAGTTATTAAGCAACACGTCAGCGGCTTCATAAATAGTCTTTAGGCCTTTGGCCAACCGATGATCCATCAAGTCGCGCGTCACTTCAGTTTGGCCGTAGGCGGTTACCACGCGGCCATTGGTTACCTTGTGCAAGTCTATGCTGTGTCTCTCGCCATTGAACACGAGTTCAAGGTGGCGGTGGATGAGGCCCTCTGTCAGCACTCTACTCACGCCAGCTTCGGTGAGTGTGTCAACCGTCGATTGTTCTAAAATTCCTGCACGAATTCGGCCCAATA
>JAYWIG010000339.1:0-6184 GCA_043789035.1 Betaproteobacteria bacterium | reverse complement strand
CCACGCATCGAATCAGCCGCTGGCCGTCACCTGACAAACGGAGCTCTGATGCTTGGCCCGTACCAATACTGGGCTGGCGACGTACTTTGCTGGTAGCAATCACTCTAGTGTGTTGCGCATTAAGCACAAACTCCAATGAGATTTGATCGACAATAGCGGGGGGCGAGGTATAGTCCCGACGGAAAGAAGTTGGCATATTGAGTTTCGAAAATAAAGAGGAACACTTTTGAAGAGCTATTTTAAGATGCTGTGGTTAAGTGTGTCGGTAATTCTGGTGTTTTTCACCACCGGTTGCACCCAAGAAACCCAAAATAAGATCGGTCGAGAGATACAAAATTGGACGGGCACCAATGGAGTGCTTGAAATTTATGGTGGTGAAAAGGTCGTGCGACGCTTTTTAAAAATAGATAAGCTAAGCACAGCGATGGGCACGGACGACAACAAACCAAGGCCTTATCGGTTTGGGTACGGCATTTTGGATGAAAATTTAAACGGTATTGCCGACCCTGAGGAGAAGAAAGTCTACTTCGAAATTAGCGATTACGCCACTAATTATGTATTCTTCGAAAGCCCGCGCTGATGAATGATTCTTTAACGGCTGGTCCCGTTTTACACGCCAGACTCGGAATTAGCAAGCTTCCATTGCGCTTGTCGATTATGGCCAGAGGCATGGTTTATGCAGTGGCTGTTGATCAGCAAGCGGTTCGTATACCGTTGATTACTCGCACTGTATTACAGTCACTTGAAGCTGGATTGCCGTGTGTTCTGCTGAGCCCATTCGATCCAGCTTCGTTGCTCAAGAAAGGATCATTAGCCGGTGTCGATTTGAGCGCTTACCTGCGCATTGGGCAATTGAAAATTTTTCGTCAGAAGCAAACTACGTCGAAAGACCTCTTTAAAACTGGGGTTGGGCGATTAATCGATGAGCTAGGTTTTTTTAATCTGCCACAGCGCTCACTCGTGGTGTTTGATAACGCCGATAGTTCATTTTGCCTCGCTGATCCCACTGCGGCTGTTGACGCGGCGAATCTCTATTCGCAATGGGCAGAAGCCCATGAACATACGATTTTGGCTGCCTTCGTGCCCTCTGCAAACGCGCCTCGCGATTATGTGACGTTGCGTTCAGTATCAGAAAATTTTGGCGGATTTGCCATCGTCAAAGCCGTTGATGATGAAACTGTACTTGATGTTCGCCACTGGTTTGGAGCGCAGGGGGCTGTTCCTCGTTCAAGTTATGCTTTGCAGTTTGCTGATAATGGCCAAATTGAAGCAAGACCAACGGTCACTGCCGGAAGGATATCGGTTGATCCTTCTAGGGAAACGAATCTGGTGTCACGCAAGGCTGCTGAAGATTTTGGCGCAGCAAGTACCAATTGGCGAGTTGCTGAAAACTACATGGATGTGATCGATCTAATGCGCAATTCGCAGGGAGGCACGGTGGTTCTCCATTTTGATAAGGTGCAGAACTTAAAAGAGCTTGCTCAGGCCGTTGCTGCCTTGCGCGCATTGGCCAGGCCACAAATGCGCATTGTGATTCGTGAGTGTGGCGCACGCTTGAGGTTAGCCCAGACCGTTGCTTTGCTTCGCCTTGGCGTGAGTATGGTGATACCTGCCGAAGTAGGTGGCTCCAGTGGCCGGATGATGGCTGAATCGTTGAAAGGTTCTACTTTCGCGCGCTCATTTGAAAGTGATGTGAGCGCAGTACTCGAAGATGCGCGCTCAGAACCAAATAAAGGGGCGATCTCAGTGACTGAGTTTCGGCGACGCGTTGAAACTTTGCTAAATATTAGTGCTGATTTCGAAATTCCCCATACGCTCATTAGTTTTAGTACGGTTACCCCACAAGCTGCTAAAGCCGCCGCGTCGGCCTTGCGCCGAAGCGCTCGGGATGCTGTGTTTTGTGATGTAGATGCGGCCCTTGAGGTGTTTTTGTTTGGTTGCCCACCTGAAAATGCCGAAATGGTTTTGTCACGAATTTTAGGTGCCCGTTTCGAGAGTCTGCTGCTTGGTTGGCAGCGGATCTCTGGAAACCGAGATATTCTGGCGGCGCTGTCGCGTATTGGGCCAGAAATAGACCCTGCCGAAAAGCAAAGCTCTTCGATAGACGGAGTTGGGCAAGTTATTCCTTTTCGCATCAACGGTCTAACTGGAACAACACCCGGTTCTGCATGAGTTTGTTGATTTGTCGGCTTCGCGGGATGTTGGCATTTGCGGTTGCGCTAGGGCTTGCAACACTACTTTTTAGCGTCAATAGCTTTGCTCAGCCAACGCCGCTGGAGGAGTTTCAAGCGCTTTACCAAACCGGTAGTTATAGAGCTGCCTTGATACCTGGCGCAAAAGCCATAAGCCTTAGCCCTTACGATAACGAACTGCGGTTGCAGTTAGCCAATTCCTTGGCTTGGACTGGGCGTTATGACGCTGCTATCGAGCAGTACGAACGTCTTTTGCACGATAAGAACTTCGAAGCTAGAGCAAGGGTGGGGCTGTCAAATATGTTGCGTTGGCGAGGTGCTCCCCAAGTGGCTCTGCCCATACTTCAAGAGGCCGCAAAACAGGACCCTCAGAATGCGGATGTGGTAGAGGGTTTGAAGCAGACACAACGTGAAATACGGCCCCTGACCAGTGTGAAGCTGGGTAGAGCAGCGGATAGTAATAATTTAACCAGAGTTGAGCTCTCAGCGAGTCAGCGATTTTGGCCACAAACAACCGTGCTTGGTAGGCAGCTGAAGTTGGAGCTAGGTGTCCTCAGTGGCACGGATACTTTGGGCAACATCAATATGCGCCATAAAGAATTGTCGCTATCGATCAATTTATCTCCGATGGGTACAGGCCAGCGTGCCGCATCGAATTGGGGTAATAGTACAGGCGCGCGATTAGAGCTCTCAGCACAGAACGATATTCGAACGCGAGTGTTTGCCAAAGCCCATGCCGATTTTTTGGGCGACGCATTTAGTATGCGAGCTGGCCACGTCAATTGGGGACGGCAAACCTTTAGTGTTGCTTCGCTGCAAGCGGGGCTGACCGCGAATCAAATTGGCATGTCGGGAAACTTTAATTCCGAATGGTTGTTAATGAAAGCGCGTCTAGATAGCTACGCAGTTTCAGACGGCAATCGAGTTCTGGACACCGAAGTGTCGATCAACCCGATTTGGCAACCTTTACCGATGGGGGTGCAGTGGTACAAAGCCTATGCTTACCGTAGCGCAGACCGTGTTGATCCTCGATATTGGAGCCCGAAAAATAATCTTACAAGCATCTACGGGTTGAAACGTAGCTGGTACTTTGAAGATGGCGAATTTACAATAACTGCTAGCAAGAGCTTTGGTCTAACGACCCTAACAAAGGGCGGTTATAGCTTTGCTGCAAATGGAAAAATCTGGATCACCAGAGATACCTCTATCGGTATGGAATTATTCGCAATTGATGCGCCTAGGATTGGCGCCTATCGCTATAACTACCTGAGTTTTACTGTGAATCAGCTTTGGTGATGAATAGACTCTATGGCTAAACCTGTAAAAGTATCTCGTTCGCAATCTAGTTCGCTGATAAGTGGTGCCGGAGCGGCCGTTTTTGTTGCTGTGTCTATGCTGGTCATAAGCGTCCTAGCTTACTACGGGTCACAAGTATGGTTGCAAGGGTTTGAGGATCCTAATCGTGCCTCTACCTTCATTTTTTTCTCTGTTCTACTTCTGGTGTTTTTGCTACTCTCATCACTTCGTTACTGTACCCAAATTGCATTGTCCTTTCTTGATATTTGGCGAGGTACACCTGCCGAAAATGACCCTCCTGCGCATGATTATATTTGGCCGATGGTGAGCATTATTGTGCCGGTTTATAACGAAGGCATTTCCATTAAGGCATCTCTGAAGGCATTGCTAAAACTTGATTACGCTAACTACGAGATCATCGTTGTCGATGACGGGTCGAGTGATCAAACCTATCGCCTTGCGCTAGATGTTAGCCGTAACTCCAAAATCGCTATTAGGGTGTTAACTCAGAGTAATGGTGGTAAAGCCGACGCCCTTAATTTTGGCGTTTCAGCTGCCGCTGGAGAAATCGTAGTCTGTGTTGACGGCGATAGCCTAGTGCATCGTAACGCGCTTAAACCGGCAGTGCTGCATTTTCGGGATGATCGAGTAGGAGCCGTTTCTGGCTGTGTGCGTGTATTGAATCGATCTAAATTGCTGGCTCGATTGCAGGCGCTTGAGTACATAGCCGGAAATGCCTTGCCAAAGCGTGCGCAAAACTTGGCAGGGGTTGTAACTGTTGTGCCCGGACCGCTAGGCGTTTTTCGAAAATCTGCCATAGCCGGAGTAGGGGGCTATGATTTAGATACTTTCGCAGAAGACTTTGATATCTCGCTCAAGATCTTAGCCGCAGGTTGGCATGTTAGTTATGAGTCTACAGCTTTGGTAAGCACAGAAGTGCCTGAAACAGTCAATGATCTGTTAAAGCAGCGCTATCGGTGGACTAGAGGTTGGGTGCAAGTGATTAAAAAGCGCCGCTGGGCGCTCACGGCTCCGATAAAAGGGCCAATGCAGTTTTTCGCGATGTGGTTTTTGGTTATGGACACGTTTCTGTGGCCCGCCCTCAACGTACTAGGCCACATAACGTTTGTTGTAGGCGGATTGGCTTCCGGAGTACATGAATTTATTATGCTTTGGTGGTTTCAGTTAATTGTGTTTGATTGCGCAACGGCCGCCTATTGCGTGATTTCTGAGCGAGAGCGCCATTCGTTGCTTTGGTCGGCCCCATTTATCCGAATCTTTTACTCCTTATTTTTAGACGTTACTAAACTATTGTCTGCAATTGATGAATTTTCAGGGGTTGCCATGGGCTGGGATAAGCTACAACGCCTAGGTAGCACGTCTTCAAAGAGAAGTTGAGTGAAAAGTATTCTTGGTTTTTTAGCGAATTTATTGCTTTTTTTGAGCATTAGTACCTTGCTTTTCTCTGTAGCCGCGTACTTTGCTTTTAAACTTAAAGCCAAGCGCAAACCAAAGACTCATGCTGCCCAAGCGCTGAAGGCAACAACGGTGGTAGAGCCTGAGCTTTTGCAGCAGTATATGCAGCCTGAAGCACCGATCCCCAAAGTGGCTACGTCTAAAAATGCAAAGCGCCAAGAACGTTCTAAGTTACCCCGAGCGTAAGTGCAGACGTATGCGGATCATTCACACTTCGTTTCTTCGCGATTGTGTTGTCGCGATTGTCTTGCTGATCGGTATCACCTCCTATGCCTTCGCTGGTCAAACCTATTTATATCGGTCTGAGGCAACACAGAAGTACTTCCAGAATGCCAATGGTGATTACGCCAAAGTGCTGGATGCTTGGCGGGGTTTTGCGACTCGAGAAAACTTAGCCCTGAAAGAGGTGGATCAATCAAAAATTAAGGCATTAAAACCAGATGATGTTTTGGTGTTGCCAAGCGTTATGTTGATGACGGAAGTAGAAAAGACTGCGATTGACAGTTTCGTTGCTAAAGGGGGAGCGCTACTCGCAACGTGGGCCAGTGGCGGGCGAGACGTAAAGGGCGAATGGTTGGGTTATCAGTGGCTCAAGCGCATGTTTGATATTGATATCGTTGCAGATATAAGGCAGACAAGTGAGGAAAGATTCTTGCTACCCTATGGGGAGAACCTAGCCACATCGCAACTGCCTGCTGGTAAACGGATGTACTTGCTCAAAACTGCCGAACCTTTGCTGCGTGCAAAGGGTAAGTATTCAATCGCACGCTATGGCGATTGGACGCGGTCAACCCACACACCTTTTGCCTCGACTTCGGCCATTACTGCCAGTGAGATAAAAGGAGCTCGACGCATCTGGATCGGTGCGCCTGAAGGGAGTTGGGCTGGCGCTCAAAGTGATATGGATAAGGTACTTAAAGATTTGCTTGCATGGTTACATCGGCAACCAACGGTGACTCTTGCATCCTGGCCCGCCCCGTTTCAAACAGCATTTTTTGTCGAGATGGATACAGAGGATAAATTTGAAAACGCCGCAGTATTGGAAAAGATATTTGATGACCGAGGCTTGCGTGGCTCGTTTTATTTGCTGACGAGTTTGGCGATGAAACACCCTGAGCTTGTTAAGAGATTGGCAGTCAAGCATGACATCGGCTTTCATGCCGACATTCATAACGGTTTCAAGGGTTTAAGCGCAGAGCAGCAAGACGTTCGAATTCGCA
>JAYWIG010000338.1:0-6192 GCA_043789035.1 Betaproteobacteria bacterium | reverse complement strand
CCTTTGCCTGTCGAATAAGCAATGCTTGCCTATCGAAATCAACGTCCTTAATGCGCAACGATAGTGCTTCATTAATGCGGAGGCCACCACCATACAATGTTTGAGCAATTAAGCGCCAAGTTCCCTCAAGCTCATTAAATATTGCTTGTACCTCCTTTTGGCTAAACACGAGAGGTATGTATGTAGGTTTCTTCGGCGTCGCCAAGCCATCAATCCAAGGCAACTCGGACTTTAAAACTTCGCGATAAAAGAATACGATGGCGCTTAGCGCCTGCCGCACAGTTGACGCAGAACATTCCCTATCGACAGATAAAAATTGAATAAATGCTTGCACGTGCGAACCGCCAAGTTCATTGCGGTGCTTTTTATCGTGAAACAAAATGAACTTGCGCATCCAAAACGTGTAAGCCTCTTCGGTGCGCAAACTGTAATGCCTTGCTCGGCAAACGTATATAAACTGATCGAGCAGCTTCAAATCGGTGGGAACAATAATTGGTACATTTTGTCGGCGAGAACGCTGCAGAGCGCTGGTCTGCTTGCCCATTTGAGTAAGCTGAGATCTGGTCGGGATGTGCTGGTTTCTGATATCCATTTGGATGGAAGTTTGGCGGATAGCCATTTTTCGCGATATAGAACTTTTGGCCTAGGTCGAGTGGCTTAACCTCTGGGCTTTATTGCCCAAATATGTGCATTGCAGACGACTAGAAGATAGGGCATTATTAGCGAAGAGAGCTAGTGAGTAACAACCAACTATAAGTCGATAGTAATTGATCATTAGGGAGTCGAAGAGTGATACGTATTTTCAATATAGACTTCCCGGTAAACCTAACTGGGTGGAATGGTGGATATGCACTCACAGCTAAATAACAGTTAAAACTCAGCTAAAACCACCGGCACATTGTCGACGACGATGAAAATTTGATGTTGACGTAAATACGGCAAAGCCGTAGTATAGACGCATGATTAAATACACCGCATTTACTGTCGCTGAGACGGAAATGTTTGAGCGCTATGCCTCAGATATTTGGTCTGAAGAAGAGCGACTGGAATTTATATCTTGGATCGCGCTGCACCCTGAGAGCGGAGATGCAATTAAAGAAACTGGTGGTTGCCGAAAAGTTCGATGGTCCCGCGGATGAGTCGGTAAACGAGGCGGTGCGAGAGTGATTTATTTTCTGCCGGGCAAAGAAATAATTTGGCTTTTGATTGCGTATACCAAGACAAAGTATGACAAGTTACCAGCGAAGTTCTTGGCTAAGTTAAGAAGGGAAGTTGAAGATGAAATCTGATATGCAAAAGTTCCAAGAAGACCTGTTGGAATCAGTGCGACAAATGAAACGCGGGGAGGTTGCTCGTGTGACTAAGGTGTACGTTACTGATGCAGCCAAAGCTAGGCATAGTGTAGGTATGACCCAAGAGCAGTTTGCTGTATTACTCGGGGTATCTGCTCGTACGCTACAAGATTGGGAGCAAGGTCGGCGAGAACCTACTCGGACGGCAAAAACGCTTTTAAAAGTTGCCGTAAAACATCCAAAAATACTCAAACAACTGGCGGCGTGAGTCTTAACTTGTGCTTGGAATTGACCGGGTTTGCGTATAGCGAGTCGTCTCAATTGGGCTTGCTAAAGCATACCCAATTGTTCCTCAATAAACCGCTGCTTCCGGCAATTCAAGTCTGCCGTTATGTCTCGCGGAACCTGCAGTAGTTGCTCCTTCAGAACCGGTAAATTCATAAAGTTGTGGACGCTTTTCTAGTATATTGCTAATATGCAATATGCCTGCACGTTTGATCTCAAAAGCGAAGGAAATCCGTGATGACGGATCAATCGTCGAGTTTGTTGTGTGGGAAGTTCCTGAGCCACTTTTGCCTTGTACTCATCTGTATAAATATCGGTTGTATTACGGTGCGGCTGGTGTAGATCGTGTGAGGTATGACAATGAGCTTGGCAAGGGCGATCACCGGCATGTTCAAGGTGTCGAAGAGTTTATGTGTTTTCAAATCTTGACGCTTTGTTGAATGATTTTCAGCGTGATGTACAAAACTGGAGGTAGGCGATGAAGGCGATTATTGAAGTTGCTCGTAAAGGCTCAATTTTTAGCAGTGCGGCTAAGCAACTAGTTGCTTCGCGCAAAGGTGTTTCTCCAGACTTTCATTTGAGTTTTGAGTCGGCTAAAACGCTGTTCTCGGAACTCACACCTGCGCGTCTTGATCTTTTGAATACTCTGCGTGCAGCCGGTCCATGCAGTGTTTACGCGCTTGCAAAAATCGCCGAGCGTAATTACTCAAACATTCATACTGATGTTGCTCGCCTGGAAGAGCTCGGGTTAATTGCAAAGTCTGATGAAGGCTCTGTATCGGTTCCATTTGAGTCAGTTGAAATTCTGTTTTCGTTTGCTCAAGTGGCGTGAGTGGGTGAAATGTCGCTGCCTACCGGCAACACTTTGTTCAGCCTGTATTGTTTGTCGTTCAGTCACATGTAGAGGAAGCCTTTTACCCCTGAGTCAGGCGTAAGTAACCCGCTACAGAGTCACAGCGCCAAGAATCTAGCTTTTGCCTCCGCCCACGGAGCGGCACTGGTGTCACCACGATCTAGCGAGTCGAGTCGATCTTGAGCCACTTGCTTCCAAACTTCAAGAGCTTCGTCGCAGGCTAGTTCTTCGTCGCGCCAATCAAACAAAGCAAGCATAAGCGCTGAGCGATCGGACTGCTTTAGGGCTAAAATTTCGTTAAAGAGGCGGAGTACTTTTTTGTTCATAACGGTAAGTTTATCCTAGGGCATCTCGATTGATATGAGTCGGTATGAAAGTATTTAGTATGTCAGAAGCGAGTAGACGACTGTCGGTTGTTTGGCATGACACCCAAAAGCCTTGGGCTTGAATTTGCCTTACCAATCGTCGAGCGAAAGATGTTTTACCCGTCCCCGGAGCGCCAAAGAGCAAAACGTTGATGCCTTTTAGTTTGTCGTTGATCGCACGCTCAAGCATGTTGGGTAGCCATTCGACAGTTTCTTTCAACTCAGGCCAACCCTCTGCTAGAGTGTCTTGATCGAAATCTTCGAACTTAATGGGTATGAGAAGGCTTTCTGCCATGTCACTCGCGTTCTCGAAAGTATTCAACGCGACGCTGTGCCCATTTGCAGAAAGGCGCAATAGCTCGCTAAAGTCAGCTCGTAACACCGTCGATTGCTCTTCGAATAAGCCGCTCTTCGAAAGAGCACTTTTTCCACTCATGATGTTGTGAATCGAGTTTGATGTGGGGTTCGATTCTTGGTTATAAAGCTGGGTGAGTAAGCCGAGAGCTGATCGAATTTGTTGTGAACGCTCAATGAAATCGAATAAGCTTTCGGTGCCGCCACTTGCAGCGATACACAGCCCCATGTCAAGCAGCGCCGCTTCTGGTGTATCAAGTTGAAGAATATCGACGAGATGCTGGGTGTTAGGATGAATTGGCGAAGATTGAGACAACGCTTCTTGCATTCTGTCGAGCAGCGAGGCAATGCGTGCGTCGTCACTTACAAGCTGTTCTGCTATCCAACGTGCGCCTGCATTTTTTCGGATGCCCTCCTCAAAGCTCTGAGGAGTCTCAGTGATGGAATTAGGTAGATCATCTTCATCAAGCTTAACGCTGGCAGTATTCCAATAAGGCTTCCAAAGATTTTTGTAATGTTCGAAAAGTGGCCAAATGAATTTAGCAATCTCGCTGAGCTTATAGCTATGTATAAGCGTAGGCATGCTTCGGGTAAAGGCGAGTAATGCCAATGCAATATGCTGGCTCGCTTTGTCCTTTAGAGTACGGCCCACCGGGCTCCAAGGTTCAGTTGGATTCGGGTACCCGAATTTCGGCGACAGGCGACGCCTGCGCATGGTGCTTATTTTTGATGACATGATGTAGTGCAAAAAACGGCAGCGGGTCGGCGTTTGGCTTAGTGGGCCAATACGTGTGCCGATGCAGCTGCGATAAAAATTAGTGAGTTCGGTTTCTTCGTTTCTGCGCGAGTGGCATCACTCTCGATAAAGACACAGTAGGTTATTCGTACTGTGCCCTGAACATGCCTTAGATCAGATGCTGACCTTCAAGTGGCTTTAATGTTTAGCGCAGAAACTTAAGAATCGAGAGATTAAACGCAAAGTATTTGCACTGCAAGAAAAAATCGAAAAACCAAAAACCGCCGTTGGGCTTTCGCAACGAGTTAAACTACAACTCCCCTCAAAAAAACAAACACATCTGAATGACAATCTCCACTTGGCTGCTCTACGTAGCCGCCGTCTTCGTGCTCACCGTCACACCAGGCCCCAGCGTCATAATGTGCATTTCAACATCGGTAAATCTAGGTGCCCGTAAAGCGTCGATAGCAGCACTCGGCAGCACCACGGCCATCGTTGGCATCATGACGTTGTCTGCGTTAGGCCTAGGCGCGATACTGGCTGCGTCAGATACTCTGTTTACGGCTTTGAAGTGGTTAGGCGCAGCCTACTTGGCCTACCTCGGCATTACGTCGCTACTCTCCAAAACATCCGAGATCTCGATGGCCGGTGGCGGCATTAACGCAAAAACTAACGCCAGTATTTTTGGTAAAGGTTTTTTAGTCGGCGCAAGCAACCCCAAAGCATTACTCTTCTTCGGTGCCTTGTTCCCACAATTCATCAACCCAAACGCCGCACAGTTACCCCAGTTTTTAATCTTAGGTTTAACCTTCATCTTCTTCGAATTCGGCTGGCTAATGATTTACGCGTTCACCGCATCGAAAGCGAAAGTGTGGTTACAAAAACCAAGGCGGGCGATGATGTTTAATCGAGCAACCGGCGGGGTGCTCCTTTTAGCGGCTGGATTGTTAGCAACAAGCAAGCGGAACGCTGCCTAACGCGGGTGAGCCGGCAAGGACTACGACTGGTTCCGTATCAGGGCGGTGTGGCGTGGGCAACGTAGCGAAGTATTAGGGGGAAAGGACGCGCTCGCGGCCTTGGAGGACATGAGCGCAGTTGCCCATGCCATACCGACCTGATACTGATCAAGAATTAAGAAGTATCTTTCAAATATTTCGCCTTGTTTTCCGCATTAGGCGGATACAAGCCCGGCAAAGCCGCGCCTTGCTCAACCTGACTCATAATCCAGTTCTCAAGTTTCTCCTGCTCAGGCGCAAGCTTCAAAACTTCATCAAGCAACGCTGCTGGAATCAAAACCGCGCCATCGTCATCAACCACCACTACATCGCCCGGAAACACCGCCACACCACCGCACCCAATTGGCTGTTGCCACGCAACAAACGTTAAGCCAGCAACCGAGGGTGGCGAGGCCGCGCCGTTACACCAAATCGGTAAGCCAGTATCGAGCACACCAGCCACATCGCGCACTACACCATCGCTAATCAAAGCTGCGATATTGCGCTTAACCATGCGGGCACAAAGGATGTCGCCGAAGATACCGGCATCGGTTACACCCATCGAATCGACCACAGCGACGCAGCCTTCAGGCATGGCTTCAATTGCGGCGCGTGTTGAAATAGGGTTAGACCAAGATTCTGGTGTCGCTAGATCTTCGCGTGCGGGTACAAAACGCAGAGTGAAAGCGCGACCGACTATGCGAGGTTGACCTGAGCGAATCGGTTTTGTGCCACGCATCCACACGTTGCGTAAACCTTTTTTCAGCAACACAGTCGTCAGTGTTGCGGTGGTTACTTTAGAAAGAATCTCGATGACTTTTGGATCGAGTTGCATGTTGATGTCGGTAGTCATTTATTTAATTTCTGCAAGGCGTTTAGTTTGTCGAATAGTGAGGCGGTTGATATCAGCGATATCAGCTGCGGAAAGTTTGGGGCCAGGTTTACGAATCGCCGCTGAGGCAATTACACCGCGTTCGAAAAAGATATGTTTTCGAACTGCTAGGCCGATGCCCGCTTGTTGCTCATAGCGGGCTAGCGGTAAGTAGGCATCGAAAATATCATGCGCTTTTTCGATATTGCCTGCGGCGTGAGCGTTACACACATCAATCATCATCTCGGGGTAGGCAAAGCCCGTCATCGCACCGTCAGCACCCCTGGTGAGTTCTTCTGGCAGGAATAAGCCGCCGCCATTGCCGGTCAGAATCGATACTCTGGCGATATCACCTTTGTCGCTGGCAGCACGGTAGGTCGATAGCTTTGCGAGACCTGGGCACTCTTCGTGTTTCAGCATCACGCAGGTTGGCGAGTTTCT
>JAYWIG010000337.1:0-25215 GCA_043789035.1 Betaproteobacteria bacterium | reverse complement strand
TTCCGTGAAATCAGTCGCGCTCAGACTTCAATGCCGAATGTATTAGAAGAATTGTCTGGGGATATTGAGCAAGGTGCGATGCTAGAGCGAACAGTGCGCGTAAACTAGTGGCCTGCCCTTAAGAAAACCTATGTCCATATCTTCCCAAGAAAAACCCATGCGCGCCATCGTGGCCGCTGTTCATCTTCAAAACGTGACAGAGCACGAGTTACAGGCGTCGATTAATGAGCTTCGCGAATTAGCCTCTACACTCGGCTATGTTGTGGTGGGGAAGTTCGTGCAAAAGCGTGATAGTTTCGACAGCACAGCTTATCTCGGTGCAGGTAAGCGTCATGAAATGCGTGAGTTTGTTGAGCACGGCACGCTGCTCGATACGAATTCGCAAGAGGCGCAAGAAATTCATGAATTGATTCGCGCGCCAAAAAGTGGTGCTGAGCGTGCCAAGCAAGCGGCGCAATCGCAAGTTGATGAAGATAAGCGCTTTGCTGATATTGTGTTGGTCGATCATGAGATTTCGCCATCGCAGGCACGAAACTTAGAAATCGAAGTAGGTTGTCCGGTGCTTGACCGCACTATGGTCATTCTGGAGATTTTTCATCGACACGCTACATCTCGGGCCGCAAAGGCACAGGTAGAAATTGCCCGACTTGGGTACCTTGGCCCACGTCTGCGCGAAGCAGCGAAGCTCGCAGGCCCTAAAGGGCGGCAGCGCAGTGGCGTCGGTGGTCGCGGTGCTGGCGAAGCTCACGGTGAGTTGGATAGGCAAAAGATTCGTAATCGCATTGCGGAATTGCAACTCGAAATTACCGTGATGGATAAGGAACGTAAAACGCAACGCTCGCGCCGACAAGAAGGTCATTCGTTAGCACGGGTGGTGCTAGTGGGTTACACCAACGCTGGCAAATCAACTTTGATGCGTGCGTTGACTGGTAGCGATGCCTACATTGCCAATAAACTGTTTGCAACCTTAGATACAACCGTTCGAGCACTGCACCCGCAAAGCGTGCCTCGCGTGCTGGTGAGCGACACTGTAGGTTTTATTAGCAACCTGCCACATGATTTGGTTGCGTCTTTTAAATCAACCCTCGAAGAGGCGGCCGAAGCCTCGCTTCTGATTCATGTGGTCGATGCCAATGACACAGGCTTTGAACGCCAAATTGCGGTAACTAATGAAGTGCTTAGGGAGATCGGCGCTGAAGAAGTGCCACGCTTGCGAGTGTTTAATAAGATTGATGCAGCAGGTGATTCGATATCGCAAACCGCGCATGCGGCGCAGCTTCAAATCGCTTACCCTGATTGCGTGGTGATGAGTGCGCTGAACCCTGCCGATGTAAGCAAGCTGCACGACAAGATACTTGGCTTCTTTCAAAAGCAAATGATTGAAACAACGATTTTGTTGCCTTGGTCTGAGCAGCAGTTGCGCGGCGAGATTTTCGATGTGTGTAAAGTCATTGACGAAAAGGCAGATGAGAAAGGCGCTCAGTTAAAGCTACTGGGTGCGCCCGCGATGATCAACTTGTTAACAGAACGCTTTGGTGTGAAACGTAGGAAGAAAACGAGGCAGGTCAACTAAAGATCGGGGCTAGTTTGGCCAATACTTCGTCAAGGATCGACTCTGGCAAGGTATCGACTTTTCTGCCATTGCGCGAAACAAGGTCAAGCACTCTGGGCTGATCGCAACGGACAACTCCCACAGTCTTGACGCCCGAGAGCGGTACTGCAAACCCGATCCGTCGAGCAAACTCTCCGCCGCTGGTGATCGGGCAAATTACGGGCAATTTGGTTGCAATATTGAAGTCTGTCGCAGAGACGATAAGCACTGGCCGACTTCCCCGCTGCTCGCTTCCCTCGGTCGGATCAAGTAAGACAAGGTAGATATCACCTTGTTTCAAATGAGTTCCCCGCCTACGCTAGGTGCATCGACCCATTCACGCTCCTCCGAGGGCTGTGGCTCAGAGTAATCCGAGGCTGCTAGCAGCTCTGCGAGCGTATAACGTGGTTTTACTTTCGGATGAATCACCAATTGTCCATCAGAGACTGTGACCCCAACTGTGGCTCCTGCTTCGAGTTGTAACTGATCCAGAAACGCAGGAGGCACTGCCAGCATGACCGAACCGCCGACGCGGCGTAAATTGGTAGTGTGCATAGATTTACCTTTTGTTTGGTTATATAAAAGTATAACTAATGTGTTGCCCAAATGCAAACCAGAAGCCACCAACAGTCTGTTCTTACAAACTTATCGCCGTTTCCGCCACACCGGCGGCGATTTCACTTCGCGGGTAGTTTCGAGATAACCCGCCTGGGTTAATAGCGCTTGGGTGATGTAGTCGCTCAATCTTGCGCGCATGGGTTTGACCAAAGCGCCTTCGACAAATACTTTTGGAAATTGATGGCTAAGCCAAGCATATAAACTCAAGTTTTGGCTTAGCGTTTCAGCATCTTCCAGATGCCTCGCGTTGTGGCGTTTGCTATCGCTGGGAACCAGCCATATCGGATTGAAGGGCAGTGGTTGGGTAGTGCTGCGAGCAACGTTTTTTAGGCACTGCAAAAAGTATTCACTCTCGAAATGTGTGTCTACCGAAGTGGGTGCACAGGCAAAGGTGTACTTGTCTTGTAGCGATAAAGTTGGCGCATGCAAATCCACCAACATCGCTTGCGATAGCTGCGCTTTAACACCGGCGGTACCAAACAAGTTGCCGGGGTCGGTGCGTTGTTCGCCAAGAAATTCTAAGCAGGTCATTAAATTGTTTGTTCTTAAATGCTTTGCTGCATCTAACACCGCATCAACACCTACTCTCACCGGTAGCTGCTTCAAATGCGACGTATCGTTGCTATTCAGCATGCGTTCGATATGAAAGCGCTCGTGATCTTCAAGCACGTTCACATAACCTGTTTCATGAATGCCGTAGCGCCCAGCTCTGCCCGCAATTTGTCGAACTTCCGTCGCATTCAGTAACCGATTTCCTGTGCCATCGAATTTCGAAGTGTTAGCGAAAATCACTCGACGAATCGGTAGATTCAATCCCATGCCGATTGCATCAGTTGCCACTAAAATATCGGCACGCCCATCAGAGAATCTTGCCGATTCATGCCGACGTACTTCAGGTGATAAGGCCCCGTAAATACTCGCTACCGAGAAACCCCATTGCCGAAATCGTGCACTTAAAGTGAGCACATCTTTGCGGCTAAACGCAATCACAGCATCGCCTTTTTGGAGCTGATCACGTACTTTCAATTTGCTGTAGATCGAACCACACACGCTATCACTTTCAAGTACAAGCGGTGTCATTCGTTCGCATGTGGTGATATCGAATGTCTCGTTCAACGATTCGATGGCCCGAATACAAAGCTGCGTGACCGCGTTCGAACCACAGATGTAAACCTCCCGTGCTGGTGCACCGACGAGTGCTGCCGTCCACGCGCTACCCCGATCAGGGTCTTGCAACATTTGAATTTCATCGATCACCGCGACATCCACTTCGATGGAAGGGTTCATCATTTCGATGGTCGATGCGGTATGGTGCGCGCCTTCAATGATGTCGCGCTCTTCGCCGGTGACGAGATTGCAAGGCACACCGGCTTGCGAGAGCTTGTCGCGAATTTCCATCGCCAGCAAACGCAGCGGCGCTAAGTAGATGCCAGAAGGTGCTGCAACCAGAGCCTTAATCGCCTGAAAGGTTTTACCTGAGTTGGTTGGGCCTACGTAGAAGTGGTGTTGGCGATTTAGTCGTCGTGCAGTTGGGTGGGATTGGTTCATCATGAAATTCGGTGGCGCTGGTCGTTATTATTGACGATCTAAATGTCGAGGTTTACAGTTCAGCTTCATAAAAGTATTTACGTCGGGCGTTATGCAGGTAAAAATCACTAAGTGGGGCAACAGTTTGGCTGTGCGTATACCAGCGGAAATGGCCCGTGGCGCTGGCTTTTCTGAGGGGGACATTATCCAAGCATCGCTGACTGCGGATGGCGGCATTTGTCTACAACCTAAAAATTGGGATAGAGCTGCTTTTAGCAAAGAGATGATGCTTGCTAGGCAACAGATGCAAGAGGGAAGCTCGGTTATCGAGGAGCTACGTAGAGGCGGTAGCTGTTGATGGCATAAAGTTACACACTGGCCAAATCAATGCAGATCAGTCCGCGGCTGCGTGGTTAAGGTTCGAGGCGCAATGTAGGAATGAATTGCAACTCGTTTCAGTTGAGGCGGATATATTTCACAAGGCCGCTTTATTGGCGCTCGATTCAGAATCTAAATTACGTTCCGGTGATTCACTACATTTGGCCTGTGCTGTGGCTTTAAAAGCGAATTCGCTTGCGACATTTGATGGGGTACTCGCGATAAATTCTGAGAGGCTTGATTTGAAGCTTGTGTTTACGAGGCCTAAAGTCTAGTCCATGCTAAGCGCTTTGGAATCCACCCGCTCTGAGCGTAATCACCAGCGTATCCCTAAACGCATTAACCGATGTCGGTTGAATCGGCGTTGTTTCATGAACAACTTTTGCATCATCGAGCAGCAATACACTCCAAGGTTCAGTGAGAGTAAAGCGTACGCCGTTCGGCCCATCGGCATCGAACACACGAGTTTCGCCGCCTTTTACCCCTTCGCGAGCCACGAGGAACACAGCCACTAAATCGACCCCATCGCGATGCGCACCTTCGGGTGTTGGGCGACCAATGCCACCTTCGGTATCAATACGAAATTGATGTGCCTCTGCAAACCAAGTTTGCTTGCCGCGTAGTTGGTAGGCTAACTCCGCCGTCCACAGCAGCAGCCCATTCCACGCTGGCGTTTGGGTTGATGCTTCAACAGGTTCAAACCATCGCTGCATGCCACCGTGAAGGGCGTTATATTCCACTGGTTGCCAGTGCGGGCGATGTGGTGCCTGGGTGATTACGCCGGTAATACCGTCGATAACGTAGCTGGCGTGCCGACGTTTTCGGTACTTGCCGCCATCTTTTAAATAGGTATCAATGGCGAGCTGGTTCCAGCTTGGCCTAAGTGCTTCTAAGGCTGAACCGGTGCTTCCGCTCAAAGCTGCGACATCGGCCGCGGGCAGTATAGCAAAACCTTGTTGGGCAAGGGCAGAAGAAATGGTTTTGGGGTGCGTGTAAGGCGGTAATAGTTGCAATGTTTATCCGTGTATTTCCTGCTCACCATGTTCAGCTAGCAGCGCCATCAATCGTTTACGCATCATTATGCCGGGTCTATCACTATCCATTGAATACTCGACACCTCTGCGGCGTAAATCAACGACGCTATCTGGATCTGTCGATTCCAAAATGTCTTGATCCTCCCGCGTAATGACATAGTCAAAGTCAATGAGCAATTGAGCTGGGCAATCTTCTTCTGTATCGTTTCTGAACAGCCATTGAACAAGTTGTATGTTGCCGTCATCGATCGGAGTAAAGCAGTTGATAATAATGTGTCGAATGCCGCTCGGGTATTCAATATCCAAACGCCTTGAAAACGGCATATACCAAGCGTTACGCATATGGCGTTGAGTAATATCTTCTTTACTGCCGCTTATTTGGTGAAATTTTTCAGGGTTGGCGGCATCAATGATCGTTTCAGCGTAAAACCCCCAATCCGTTTCAACTAACTCGTATTTGCTAGGTTTTGGTTGCGCGGCCACGCCAAAGGTGTTTTTATGCACAAAGCTAAAGTGCGAGTTATCAAACGAGTTCTCTAACGCGCGTAATGGGCTAGTGGCCCACTTTTCATAAAACTGCAAAATGGTTCTGTACTTTGGATTGTCGAATTCTGGCAACTCGGGAATAGGCAGCAACGGTTCTTCGAGTGCCACCCAAGCGTAGCCGTACTTTGCTTGTGCATGGTAGGCCGGTGTGCAATAACCTTCAGGTATCTCGCGATTTGCGTCGTATTGCTGGATGCGCACCACTTTTCCGGTTCGGTTGTATGTCCAGCCGTGGTAGCCGCAGACTAAATTACCGTTCTCGCAATAACCTTTAGAGAGCTTGGCGGTGCGATGGCAGCACCGGTCTTTTAGTGCCGCCGGTTTGCCTTGGCCGTCTAAAAACAAGACGATGTTTTCGTCTAGCAATTTGAACGGCTTTGGGCCATCTTTCAAATCGGTAAGCGGCATGATGGCATACCAGTATTTACGGAATATTTTTTGTTGAGCAGTAAGCATGGTGTTAACTCAAGGTTGTGCGGCGATACATGTCAAGAATGTGATCGCCAGCGGTGATAGGTAGGTATTTTGCAGGATGTTCTGCGTCGATACATGCGGGGAGGGTTTTAATTTCAGCGAAGTGATCGAGATCGAAAAAGTAAGCAATCGAATAACGCGCTCGGCCAGCGTGCTTGTTAATAACACGATGCCAGCTTGAGCGGTAAATGTCGTTCGTCCAGCGCTGCATTAAATCGCCGGTGTTGATGACCAGCATGCCTTCTTGAGGAGTTACGTCAACCCAGCTGCCATCGGCAAGGCGAACTTCTAGGCCGCCCGCATCGTCTTGGGTTAGCACGGTTACCGCGCCCCAATCGGTATGTTCGCCGCTGCCAATTTGTTCTGTATTGCTTGCCGGTTGAGGCGGGTAGTGCAGCAAACGGGTTGTGCAGGTGGGGTAGCGCGCATAAGCATTTAGGGCATCGCTTTGCATGCCGAGTGACTGTGCAATCAGGCCTATTAGGCGATAGGCAAGTTGCTTGGCCTGAACGCGGTAGTTATTAATATGTTGCTCAAAGCCTGATACCCAACTAGTTGGCGGCCATTGATTGGGGCCGTGGTTAGGTACGGGCGGGTTCGCGTTGGCTTGTGCTTCGGTGCCGATATAAAAACTTTCTTTTAAGTCAGCAGCCTGCACATCGCCTTCTTTGCTTAAATCAAGCGATTGCCAACCAATCGGGTCGAAACCTCTGTGGGTGGGTGATTTATTGATGTGTAGTGAAAGTTTGTTTTCTTGCGGTAAATCGAAAAACATTTTCGAAGCTTTAAAAGCCTGAGTGATCACTTCTGGAGCAATTCCGTGGTTTATTACCCCAAAAAATCCAAACTCACGACAGGCTGCACCTATCTGATCGATTAACGCGGCATGGTTAGTCGAACTTAAATCGATCACAGGAATGGTGCTTTTTCGCTTTTCGTCAGTCATACTTAAAATCACAAGCAAGAAGTGTTCTATTTTGAATCAACAAGGCAAGTATTATGAATTTTAAGTTCGATTTCACGGGCAAAACTATTTTGGTCACTGGTGGCACCTCTGGTATTGGTGGTGCGATTGCCAAAGCCTTTAAAGCGTCAGGCGCAAACATTGTGGCCTGCGGCGTTACTGATCAAGAAATAGCTGCTGCAAAAGCGAACCCAGAATTTGCGGGCATGGATATTCGTCAGTTAGACGTGACTGATGGCACAGCCGTGCTGAAAATGGTAGGAAGCCTTCCCTCGATCGATGTATTGGTCAATAGCGCTGGCCTCATTAAGCGCGATGCAGAACACGAACCCGATGCGTTCGCGCACGTCATTGACGTGAATTTAACCGGTGGCATGCGCATGTCGGCCGCCGCGAGAGCCAAGCTTTCTGCAGCCAAGGGCAACATCATTTTTATTGCCTCGGTCATGAGCTTTTTTGGTGGCCCCAAGCAACCCGCTTACTCAGCCTCGAAGGGCGCTGTGCGCAACCTCACTATGTCGCTAGCCTGCGCTTATGCGGCTGAAGGCATTCGAGTAAACGCGATTGCCCCAGGTTGGGTCACCACCGAGCTCTCAAAAGGTGCGCGGGAAAATCCGGAGAGGAACGCGCAAATTATGTCTCGCACACCGATGGGGCGTTGGGCTGACACAAGCGAAATTGCAGATCCAGTTTTGTTTCTATGCTCCGATGCGGCGCGTTATATGACCGGAACCGTGATGTTGGTCGACGGTGGCTATTGCTCCGTGGGTTAGGTTGCTAAAGGCATAGCCTAGTTGCCAAGTCAGCGAATTTCTGTGATGGCTCGTTTTAGGCTAACCTTAGGGTTAGAAAAAAGTTCTTTGTAAATTATTATCTTTGGGGAGATTACTGATGGTTTCTTTCAATATGCCGCGACGCAACAAAATTGTTGCTGCCTTGGCGGGTGTTATTGCGACGATCACCCTTACGACGTTACCTGCGGGCGAAGCGGCTGCGCAAGGCAAAACCCTGAAACTCGTGCCACATGCCAACTTGGCAATTCTTGATCCAATTTGGACCACGGCCTACATTACTCGTAACCACGCTTATATGATTTACGACACGCTTTTCGGTACTGACGAGAAGGGAGTCGTCAAACCGCAGATGGTGGGCAAGTATGAAGTGAGCAAAGACAATAAAGTCTGGACAATGACGTTGCGTGATGGTTTAGAGTTTCATGATGGCAAACCAGTGACGGCTGATGACGTCATCGCGTCACTCAAACGCTGGGGCAGCCGCGACACAATGGGTGGGCAATTCTTGAAATTCGTTGATTCGATGGATGCGGTTAACGCGTCGACCTTCAAGATTACCTTGAAGGAGCCTTTCGGTTTGATGTTAGAAGCTCTTGGTAAGCCGTCATCGAACGTGCCTTTCATCATGCCTAAGCGAATCGCCGACACACCGGGCACTGAACAAATTAAAGAGCACATAGGTTCAGGCCCCTACAAGTTTGTACCGGCTGAATTTAAACCGGGCGAGCGGGTGGTGTACTTAAAAAATGAGAAGTACAAACCACGCGCTGAAGCCCCGAGTGGTTTTACGGGCGGCAAAAATGTTTATGTTGACCGCGTGGAGTGGGTGTTAATTCGTGATCCGCAAACGCAATTAAATGCCTTGTTGGCCGGTGAAGTTGACATCATCGAGCAGCCGGCTTTCGAACAGTACTCTACCTTGAAATCTAAGCCGGACATTGCTCTTAACGACGTTATCCCAGCAGGTGCCCAATACATATTTCGCTTCAATCATTTGCATCCACCGTTTAATGATGTGCGTATTCGCAAAGCCGCAATGACCGCAATGGGTCAAGAGGCTTTCTTGAAAACCCAGGTCGGTACGCCTGGTATGTATAGCTATTGCAAGAGTATCTACCCTTGCGGCACACCCTTAGCGTCTGATAATGTGGGAAGCTACACCGGCTCTGCTGACCCAGTAAAAGCCAAGAAGATGCTCGAAGAAGCGGGTTATAAAGGTGAGCCAGTCGTCTTAATGCGTCCGACCGACTTAGCTGCGATTGCTAAGATTCCTTTGGTAGCTAAGCAGCAACTTGAGCAAGCTGGTTTCAAAGTTGATATGCAGACTATGGACTGGGGTACCTTGGTGGCTCGCCGTGCCAAGAAAGATTTGCCAAGTGCCGGTGGCTGGAATGCTTTCATGACAGCATGGGCGGCTGACGATATTCGTAATCCGATCACTATGGCGATGATGAATGCTCAAGGTGATAAGGGTTGGTTTGGCTGGCAGGATGATGCGCAAATTGAAGAGCTCAAGGGTAAATTCACCCGTGCTAGTACTGATGCTGAAAAGAAGAAGATTGCTGAGCAAATTCAATTGCGGGCTATCGAAACCGCCAGCCATGTGCACTTAGGCCAGTACATTAATCCGAATGCGGCACGAAAGAATATTACGGGCTTTTTGATTGGTGGCCAGATGTACTGGAACATTAAGAAGAATTAAGTTCTTAGGTTCTCGTGCTTAGATTTCTCGCTCAGCGACTAGCTGCCATCATTCCAGTATTGCTGGTGGTGGCAATAGTCGTTTTTCTGATTCTTAGGCTCACGCCAGGCGACCCTGCCGCGGTGATTGCCGGTCAAAATGCAACGAGTGATGACATCGCTCGCATTCGTGAGCAGCTTGGCCTGACTTTACCGATTTGGCAGCAGTTCGGTATTTGGCTTGGTAATGTGCTCAAGGGCGATTTCGGATATTCGTTCTATTTAAACAAACCAGTTGTTGAACTCATTCTTCAGCGAGTTGAACCAACCATTTCGCTAGCTATTGGCACCATGTTTTTGGCCTTAGTGTTTGCCATTCCCCTGGGAACACTAGCCGCGTGGAAAATGGGCGGATGGCTCGATAAGGGCTTGATGGCTTTCTCGGTCATCGGTTTCTCAATACCCGTGTTTGTGGTGGGTTATGTTTTGATTTACTACTTCGCCGTGAAGCTCGATTGGTTTCCCGTGCAAGGGTATGTGCGCTTTGGTAAAGGGTTCGGCGCGTGGGCTTATCAGCTGGTATTGCCTTGCATTACGCTATCGACGATCTACGTTTCGTTGATTGCACGAGTGACCCGCGCAGCAGTAAGCGAAGCCCTCACCGAAGATCATGTTCGTACCGCGCGTGCCAAAGGCTTAGGCGAAATTGCCGTGCTTGTGAAACATGGCTTGCGTAATGCGGCCGTGCCTATCGTTACAGTGATTGGTATCGGCGTGGCGCTATTAATTGGTGGTGTGGTGGTCACTGAAACTGTTTACGCAATTCCCGGCTTGGGCCAGCTAACGGTCGATGCCGTGTTAAATAGAGATTTTCCGGTCATTCAAGGCGTGATCTTGTTCTTCTCGGTGGCCTATGTGTTGGTTAATTTGCTGGTCGATGTGAGCTATTTGTTCCTCGATCCGCGTATTCGTTACTAGGCCGCAAGTCAATGAGTGCTGCTTCGACTGCGAACCGAAATCGTAACCTAAGGCGTCTTGCCGAAAATCGTTCCGTGCAAATTGGCGCAGGCGTGATTTTCTTTTTGCTGCTTTTGGCCGCGTTAGCACCTTGGCTAGGAACGGTAGACCCTTCGGCAATGGATTCGTCCCAAATCAACACCTTGCCCGGCGTCAAAGGCCAGATGGTCATGCCCGACGGCACGAGCGTAGCGCATAGCTTTTTTATGGGCACCGATAGCTTTGGGCGGGATATTTATTCTCGGGTGCTGTATGGCATACGCATCTCATTATTAGTTGGCTTTAGTACAGCGCTGCTAGCGTTGGGCATTGGTGTTTTGCTTGGCATGTTGGCGGGATACTTTCGCGGCGTCGATGCGGTGTTGATGCGCTTTATGGATGGCCTCATGGCTATTCCTTCCGTGTTGCTTGCGATTGCTTTAGTTGCAGCCTTGGGCGCCAAACTATCGACAGTGATTGTGGCGATTGCCGTGCCAGAAATTCCTCGGGTGGTGCGTTTAGTTCGATCACTTGTTTTGAGCTTGCGTGAAGAGCCTTTTGTTGAAGCCGCCAAAGCTCTCGGCACTCCGCCGCTCACGATTATGTTTCGTCACATCTTGCCGAACTCAATAGCGCCCATGATTGTTCAAGGTACTTTTATCGCAGCCTCTGCGGTGCTTACCGAAGCTATTCTTAGCTTCTTAGGTTTGGGGCTACCAGCAGATATTCCGACCTGGGGCAACATCATGGCCGAAGGGCGGGTGCAGTTCTCTGAGTTCCCGCATAACGTGTTGTTCCCCGCGGCGTTTCTTGTGCCCACGGTGCTGGCTATCAATTTGTTAGGTGATGGCTTGCGCGATGTGCTCGATCCGAAATTTGCTAAGCGCGGCGGCAAATAATGGCTGACGCAAATACATCTGTCGTTTTAAAAGTCGATGCGTTGCACATCACGCTGCCATCGGGTGGCGACAGAGCCCATGCGGTACAAAATGCAAGTTTCTCTATAAGTGCGGGTGAAACGCTTTGTATCGTGGGCGAATCCGGCTCCGGCAAATCGGTAATGTCGCTCGCAGTGATGGGTTTGCTCGACAAAGCCTTAAAGCGTGAAAGTGGCAGTATTCAATTGCTCGGTGAAGCAATTGAATCGGTATCGGATGAGCGCCTGCGCCAATTACGTGGATCAACCATGGCGATGATTTTCCAAGAGCCCATGACGGCTTTGAACCCAGTCATGACATGCGGCGCACAAGTGCTTGAACTTTTGTTCAAACACACGAAGTTGTCGAACTCGGAGGCCAAAGCCAAGGTGATTGAAGTCTTCAATCGCGTGAAGTTGCCCGAGCCAGAACGTATATTTTCAAGCTATCCCCATCAACTCTCAGGCGGGCAGCGCCAGCGCATTGTGATTGCGATGGCAGTGATATTGAAGCCTAAATTGTTGATTGCCGATGAGCCAACAACGGCCCTCGATGTCACGACTCAAAAAGAGATTCTCTCGCTTTTGAAAGAGCTGCGCGAAGAGCAGGGCAGCGCAGTGCTCTTCATCACGCACGACATGGGCGTGGTCAACGACATTGCCGATCGAGTGTTGGTAATGAACAAAGGCGTTGTGGTCGAGCAGGGCACCAAGCAGCAAGTGCTGCATGCCCCTCAAGAGGATTACACTAAGATGTTGTTAGCGGCGGTGCCGTCGATGGAACCGCCGCCTCCAAGAATATTGAAAAGTAATGTGGTGCAAATTCAAGGCGAGAAGGTTGATAAAACCTACGTCTCCCGCACTTGGACAGGCCGCGGAATGAATACAAAAGCTTTAGTCGACGCCGCTGTCGCGGTGCGAGCAGGCGAAACTGTTGGTGTTGTGGGTGAGTCAGGTTCAGGTAAGTCAACTTTTGCACGCTGCTTAATTCGGTTGATCGACCCGACTGCAGGAAAGATTCAGTGGGCTGATAACGAAGTTGCAACCTTGTCTGAAAGCCAGTTGCGCAAGTTTCGCAGCCATGTTCAAGTGGTTTTTCAAGACCCAAACCGCTCGCTCAACCCACGTCGCCGCATTGGCGACAGCATGATCGAAGGTGCCGTGAACTTTGGTATTTCAGAAGCCGACGCCAGAAGAGAATCGGAACGTTTGATGGATGTGGTTCGATTGCCAAGGCAATCATTGAATCGTTTTCCGAGCGAGTTTTCTGGTGGGCAGCGGCAACGTTTAGCGATTGCTCGGGCGTTGGCCTGCAAGCCCAAGGTGCTGATTGCTGATGAAGCGGTATCAGCATTAGATGTATCTGTGCAAGCAGAGATTTTAAAACTGCTGCGCAGCGTGCAAGATGAACTCGGGCTGGCCATTCTGTTTATTACTCATGACTTACGCGTGGCCGCCCAACTTTGTGATCGCGTGGTTGTGATGCACCAAGGCCGCATCGTTGAGCAAGGTCCAACCGCTGAGCTTTACGCCAACCCGCAGCAGGAATACACGAAGAAGTTGTTGACGGCTGCGCCGGGGTTGTAGATCAGGCTAAATCAATCGCCCCAACCACTGCGCGGCAGGTTCAATAGTTACTGTGGCTTGATGGATCGATTGGCGCAAATTTCTGACCAATTGGATGGCGGCTGCGTCGGGGTGCTCAACTGCAAATCGGGTTAGTGCATTATGCGGTTTAGTGTCGCTCAGCTTGCATTCAATAAGCTGGGTGACGTGGCCAGCAGTCACTACACTGAAGTCGACTTCTGATTCGTCTTTTGTGCGAATGTAATGAAGGTCAACTTCTTTACCTTCGACGTCACGCTGATAGTGAACCCATTTCAAAAGGTGAGTGGCCACTAAATTTTCGAAACGAACCCCTTCGTTGCCACGCACTAACCCAGAGTCGTAAAAATAAATTTTGGGTGCTTTTAGCAGTGAGCGTGTAATATTTTTATGCCATGGTTTGATCGTGAAAATAACGTATATGGCTTCAAGAATCTGCAAGTAGCGAGTGATGGTGGTTGTTGAAGCGCTCAGGTCTCTCGCCAGAGAAGCTACCGATAATGGCGAGCCTACCCTTTCTCGCAGCATTTCAACCAATACCCGCATCGTATTGATTTCTTGCAGTCGAGAGAACTCAAGGATGTCTTCGCGAATTAAGCCATCAAGGTATTGCAAACGCCAACGCTCACTTTCATTTACATTTAAGGCCAGAGCCGCTTCGGGAAACCCACCACGCTCTAGTAGGTGTGACAGTGCTTGCTCTTGCCTCGTACCTTGCTCTGCACACCATTCTGCAACGCTTAAAGGGTGCAGCCGTAGGCTAAAGAAACGCCCCGCTAATGAATCGCCGCTTTTTTTTAGAAAATCTAGGCGAGCACTTCCGGTCACTAATATTTTGTTTTCATTGGGCTTGCCGTCGTAAACGCCTTTTAGCCATGACTTCCATCGCGGCATTTTGTGTAGCTCATCGAACACCAAAAGCGGCGCTTGAGGGTTCCAAGCATGCGAAGTGATAGTTTTTCTATCATTGGCTGTATCAAAATTTAGGTATTGCCCGTTGGAGTAGCCCGCTAATAATTGCCGAGCTAAGGTTGTTTTTCCTACCTGACGAGGGCCAGTGAGAAATACCATTTTTTTAGCAAGATCCCGGGACACGATCTCATCTAAATATCGTTTCATTTATAAATAATAGCAGACATGGTTAAATAGTCGCGACTATTTAACCATGTTCGGTATATTAGTCGTATCTCTGGGCAAGGAAAGCACCTCTATAACCCCAATAACCAAACTTAAGTGAATCTGCGATAGTCTTTGACATCCAATTTAGCCATTCATGAAAAGCATCAAAATTTATTCTCGCTATCTAACCAGTATTGCTGTGCTGTTGGCCTTATCAGCCTGCATAAGCCCAAGATCAACCGAAGGCCCAATGGCCTTTATCGAAGATAAGATCGACTGCCCAATTAGACCTAAAACGCTAATTGTTTTTATGCCCGGCGTGCGTGAAGTACCCGCAGATATTGTGCGTGAGGGGTTCGTGAAAGCGGTGCGTGATCGCCGTATTCAAGCTGATATGCAGATACTCGATTCGCACTACGGGTTTTTTACCAAGCTTGAGATTGTCGATAGGCTTGAAAAAGAAGTGGTGTTGCCTGCGCGTGCGAAAGGCTATTCACAGATTTGGTTCGCTGGAATTTCTCTGGGTGGTTTTGGCACGTTGATTTATGGTGCAAGCCAAGCAAAGCTGGCCACACCTGACCCGAAGAAAATGTATGATGGTTTTTTTGTGATGGCACCCTACATGGGCGAACCCAAAGTCTGGGAGCCTATTCAATCGACCGGACTAAAAGATTGGAAAGGCTCTGAGATAAACACTGAGAAAGCAGACTTCAGTACTGATCTTTGGCGTTGGCTTAGTCGCTATACTTTGCCAAACGTCGAAGCTTTACCGCAAGCCTATATTGGTTACGGCACGGAAGACAGATTAGCTCCGCCCAATAAAATTTTCGGATGGGCGCTCCCACCGTCGCGGCACTTACAGGAGCCAGGCGGGCATGATTGGCCGCCATGGAAAGCGTTATGGGCCCGTTGGTTGGATACTGCGCCACTGCCAAAAGTGGCAAGTGCGGACCAGTTATGCAACGCCTCAAACTGATGGAGCGCTAATTGATGGGGCACTAACACCGCGTAAATACTCAACCGCTTCTTCCACTTGATCAACTAGCACCAAGCAAAGATCGCCGGGTTGCAAACGCCCAAGCGCTAAATCAATCGCTTTGAATTCACCGTGAATTTCATCAATGCTGCGCGTGCGAGAAGCATCGGCTAAGCCTTGTCGTAGAAGCGCTAACACTTCTCCGTCTTGTCGCCCGCGTTGGCAGGCATCTTCATAAAGAATTACTTCATCGAAGTGGCTGCCCAGAATACGAGTTTGTTCGCTGATGTCTTCATCGCGGCGATCACCTGCACCACTTACGACAACCGAGCGTTTATTGCCAGGTAGCCCCTTGACCGCATCAACCAGCGCTTGAATCGCATCGGGGTTATGGCCGTAGTCTGCCACCAAGGTAGCGCCCTTGTAATCAAACACATTGAAGCGCCCAGGTGCACTGGCTGCATCATTAATAAATGTTTGAAGGCCCTGCTTAATCACAGCCCAACTTAAATCGACACACCACGAAGCGGCACATGCGGCCAGTGCGTTTTCGACTTGAAAACCTAGGGCACCATTTTTTGTAAACGGCACTTCAGACAGTGCAATTGTGGCAACGATTTGATTATGTTCTACCGCGATGATTGACTGCCCAGTTGGGTCTAAGGTAAGCACCCTCAGCCCGCGTCTTCTATGGCTTTGTAGGGCTGGGCAGTTGGGGTTGCTTGCAAATAGCAAAACGTTGCCCGCGCAATTTTCGGCCATAGCTAACGTGAGTGGGTCTGCGGCATTTAGGACTACCCAGCCACCTTCAGACTTGCTGGCGATGTTGTCGACGATGACTTGTTTAACTTTGGCAATACCAGCCACGTCATGAATAAAATTTAACCCCAAGTGGTCGCCGATGCCAATGTTGGTAACAACAGCAACTTGTGCCTTATCGAAACCTAAACCCTCGCGCAGAATGCCGCCTCTGGCAGTTTCAAGTACCGCAAAATCAACATCAGGGTGTGCTAATACAGATCGGGCGCTCTTTGGCCCACTGCAATCCCCTGTATCGATACGGTGTTCGGAAAGTAAGCCACCCACGTAAACACCGTCGGAGTTTGTCATGCCTATAACATGGCCTGCAGATTGTGCAATGTGAGCAGCCAACCGCACTGTTGTCGTTTTGCCATTTGTGCCAGTGACTGCAATCAGTGGCACTCGTGCGCTGTCTTTTAACGTAATCTTTGCAGGCGTCTTTTTTTCGCCGAACATCGACGCAATGATTGCCTCTCCCACGTTGCGAGGGCGGCCATATGACGGATTCAAATGCATCCGCAAACCTGGTGCTGCGTTCACTTCGACGACGCCTCCGCCCTGCGCCTCTAGGGGTTTAGAAAGTGTCTCGCTGACGATGTCGATGCCACAAACATCTAAGCCAATCATTTGTGCCGCCGCTATCGCGCTTGCGGCAACTTCTGGGTGAACATCATCAGTCACATCAGTGGCTGATCCGCCTGTGCTCAAATTCGCGTTGTTGCGCAGTACAACTCGTTGGTTTTTCACAGGAATAGCCGATGCACTTAAGCCTTGTTCAGCAAGCACGTCGCTGGCAATCGAATCAATCGTAATGCGGGTTAAGGGTGTGGCATGGCCATCACCACGTAATGGATCGAGATTGACGGCCGCGACTAGCGCTTCCACTGTGTCAGTGCCATTTCCAGTAACTGTTGGAGGGTCGCGCCTAGCGGCTGCAATCATCTTGCCGCCCACGACTAAAATTCTAAAATCGAACCCGGGAAGATAGCGCTCAACCAGCACAGTGCGTCGAATTTGTTTGGCCTTCTCGAAAGCAGTTCTTACCTGTGCTTCCGATGTAATGTTGACGGTAACGCCTTTGCCCTGATTTCCATCTAAGGGTTTGACAACCACCGGAGCGCCAATCTCCTGCGCTGCTATCCAAGCATCTTCTGCATCGCTTACCGGACGGCCTTGAGGAACTGGTACACCGGCTGCTTGCAGCAAGGTTTTGGTGAGATCTTTATCTTGCGCAATGCTTTCTGCAATGGCGCTGGTTTCACTTGATTCTGCTGCTTGAATGCGTCTTTGGTTAACGCCCCAGCCCAGCTGCACGAGGCTACCTTCGGTAAGTCGTACAAAAGGAATGTTTCTTAGACGTGCTGCATCAACTATCGATTTGGTGCTTGGGCCAAGCCGTAAATTTTCGTCCATATCCCGTAGAAGATTAATGACATCAGTGACCTGACCCTGCGCTTGCAAAATAGAATCGAATGCTGCTCGACCTACCACTTCTTCGCTATATTCGACGACTACTTGCCACTTCCCTGTTACTTCTCCGTTTGCTTCAAGAGCAGATTTGTAGGTACAGAAATGTACGTCGCAGCCCGCTGCCACCTGAAGCTCCAGAGCTGAATGTGCCAGCTGCTTTGCTAGCGCTTCAGTGTCAAGTTTGGAATCAAACTGCACCAAGGCTTCAAGCGCCGTTTTCTTCGTCCAAACGTTTGGGCCGCGCAGCGCGCGTAGTTGCAGCACTTCCATGAATATTGATATCGCTGTTTCTAGTTCGCAGCAGCGGAGCGAAGCTTCTGCGGCTGAATGGTTGTCTCATTGGATGCTTGCACGGTGCCAAACTCTGCTGCATATTCACTAACGCTTTGTACCAGTCGTTCGAGAGAAACGCCCAGCGCCCAACCAGTGGCGATTGACGCAAGAATTGCTTGCGCAGTAACCGCATCAGAAGCAAGATTTAAAAGTTTTGATGCTGAGGGCCCCAGCAGAAGCGTTTCTTCTGATTTGTTCGCCAGCACGATTTGATGGTTGCGACCAAACACCGCCCGCCCTCCTGCTGCTAGATGCTCTGTTACAGCGAGGTTGTTAGGTCGAGATGAAAACAAGACGACGCTGCCGTCGCATAAGCTCGCCATGCTAGCGACGTTTGTATCGTCCGCATCGAGTATGGCTACTCCAGTAGGCAGAACAACATCTACCTGAGTGCGTAAAAGACTTCTCACCTCACTCGCGGTATTGAGGTCAAACTCCGGCAGGCGGAAATTTGTCGATGATCCAAGCACTACACCAACCGAGCAACGATCGTAAGCCAAACCGTCCAAAGCGAGTTGGCTCGGTGTGTTCTCAACTACAGCACAATCAACCATTTTGTTGGTGAGCACGCGTTGCGCTGCTTTAAAGTTGGTTGCAGGTTTTGCGTCGATCAAACGGCTGCCAATTTTGATGCCACTTGCGTTTGCAATGGCTACTGTAGAGTCAGGAGTTAGCAGCATTTTATGTACCATCGCAGACACTACCGTGGTAGACGAAAGGGACCTGACTTCATGTCCCGCACCCGTAATGCCAATAATTGGAATGCAGCCTTTTTCTGTAGCAGCAAACAAGTGGTTCACGATCGCCTGTCCAACTGGTCTTGCTTGGCCTTGCGCTGGGTTTAAATGGCATAACAAACCTGGGCCAGCGTTCACTTCAACAATCGCACCTCGTTGGGGTTCCATGGGTTGACTGATATCGCCAACGATTAAATCGATGCCGGCAATATCTAGCCCGACAATGCGTGCAGCCAAAGCCACATGTTTTGCAATAGTTGGGTGAACTTCGTCTGTACAGTCAAAACTAATGTTGCTGCAACGCTCAACGAGTACCAAGCGGTCTTCCTCAACGATATCGTCGGCGGTTAGCTGTTGGGCGGCTAACTCTACCAGCACAGCCCCGTTCAACACCACAGGGTTCAATACATGGGTTTCCATGTCGCCACGGCGAGGATCAGAATTAATTTGCAGTTCGATGAGTTGGCGAACTGTGTGTTTACCATCGCCAAGAATACTGACGGGTTCGCCTCGTAATGCTGCTACGAGTTCGCCGCCTACCACGAGTAAGCGATGTTCGTTACCTTGCACGAATCGCTCAACCATGACTTGGCTGCCTTCTTTGGCTGCGCCAGCAAAAGCGGCGTCCATTTGGCTGCGAGCCGTCAGGTTCATAAATACGCCGCGACTATGGTTGCCGTCTAGTGGCTTCACCACGACCGGTAGCCCTACTGAAAGTGCTGCTTTCCATGCGTCTTGAGCGTTATGCACAATACGACCCTCAGGTATCGGAACGCCGCACTGGGCTAAAAGGCGCTTCGTTAAGTCTTTATCTCTTGAGATGCCCTCTGCGATGGCAGACGTTAGCCCGGTTTCTGCAGTCCAAATACGACGTTGAGCTGAGCCATAACCAAGCTGAACGAGGTTTCCATCGTTTAAGCGAATAGCGGGTATTTTGCGGTCATCGGCTGCTGAAACAATCGCTGCTGTGCTCGGCCCAAGATGGTGTTCTTCGCGCAATTCTTGTAATTTCAGAATAGTGCCAGCTACATCAAAAGCACGATCTTCGATGGCAGCCATCAGCAATTCCCTGGCTTCGAGCATGGCTTGACGGGTCACAATTTCATTGACCGAGCGAATAACAACCTTATACACGCCTCTAGTTGAAGTTTCTCGTGCCTTACCGAACCCGCTGGTAAAGCCTATTTGAGTAAGCAGCTCAATCGCAATGTGTTCCAGAACATGGCCCATCCAAGTGCCCTCGTCCAACCGCATCAAAAACCCACCACGAACACCCACTGTGCAGTGGTGTTCTATCAGTCCGGGCAGCCACGTCGCTAGGCGCTGGTTAAACCCCGGTATTAGGTTCGACGGCTTGTCCTCGAAAGCACCAATATCGACCCAGGTCTCTAGAACCGACCGATAGGACCAATAATTGGGGCCTTGTAATGAAACAAGCCTCAAAATATCGACTGAGTGTTTAGTCGAAGAAACGTTCGAATGGGATGTCATAGCGATAATGTGAGATGCGGTCGATTTTAGTGGGTAATTTAGGCGAGGTTTGCTTCAAAAAGCCTTCCAATGTGTCAACTAACGGCCTTTTGTCCCGTTGGTTGACCTGTAAGCCCATGAAATGGTGCACAAAGCCGATAGTTTTGCCCCTCTTTTGATTGCTCCCAATTGACTAATGTGTCCGTTTTAGATCCCCTACCGACCTCGCAGACCTTTCAAGTCCAGCTAGATTTGGACGAAAGCCTTCGCTTTTCGCCGTCGATATTGACTTTCAATAAGCAGGATTTACAGCACATTAGCAATCGGAACGGTGAAAGCACCGTGCTTTTTAAGCAAGCCATCCGTCAGGGCCTAGCTCTAGATCACCGCGATCATGCCGGTGTTGGTCGCCTAGAGCTTCTAGAGATTGGCACGACCAGTACCCGATTGATCGCTCACTGGCGTTACACTTTACCGCAGAATGATGCGGTGCAAGTGCTTGCTACCGAGTTCAATCGTCGAGTGCGTGATTTAGAGGGCAGAAATACTGAAGCTGGTACTTGTGATTCGGCCGAAGAAGAGCCGAGCCAACCTGACGAAGAATTGGATGGCTTGAACAACGAGGTTGCCAGCCCACCGTCAACGTGGACTTTGTTTCGACTATGGCGTTTTGCGCGTCCTTATCAAGGGCAGCTCTTTTTCGGTTTTTTTCTGACGCTTACTGCCACGGCTTTTACCTTGGTGCCACCGTACCTGACGATGCCGCTGATGGATGAGGTTCTCATTCCTTATCAAAACGGGCAGCCCCTGAACTGGGAAAAAGTGAAGTGGTACCTCGGTGGCTTGATGGCTGCTGCTTTGTTCGCCTGGGCTTTAGGGTGGGCGCGAAACTATATTTTGGCGTTGGTGAGTGAACGAATCGGTGCCGATTTACGCACCGCGACATACGAGCATTTATTGAAGCTGTCGTTAGAGTATTTCGGCGGTAAGAGAACTGGCGATTTAATGGCCCGTATCGGTTCTGAGACTGATCGAATTAATGTTTTTCTGTCATTGCATTTGCTTGATTTTGCGACCGACGTGTTGATGATTGTCATGACCGCAGCGATTCTCATTTCGATTGATCCCTTGCTTGCGGCGGTTACCTTACTGCCATTACCGTTTATTGCGTGGATGATCCATGTCGTGCGGGATCGCTTGCGTCATGGTTTCGAAAAAGTAGACCGCATCTGGGGCGAAGTCACGAATGTGTTGGCCGATACTATTTCAGGCATTCGTGTGGTGAAGGCATTCGCTCAAGAGAGCCGCGAAGCGCAGCGCTTTCGAGAAGCTAACGAGCACAATCTACAGGTGAACGATAAAGTAAATCGAACTTGGTCTGTGTTTGCACCAACAGTCACATTGTTAACCGAGATTGGTCTGTTAGTTGTGTGGGCGTTCGGCGTCTGGCTGGTTTCTACAGATGCTATTACTGTGGGCGTACTTACGGCATTCTTGGCTTACATTAGCCGCTTTTATACGAGGCTCGATTCGATGAGCCGCATCGTTTCGCATACCCAAAAAGCCGCGGCGGGTGCCAAACGAATTTTCGATATTCTTGAGCACAATTCAAGCGTGCCCGATACTGCCAATCCCGTATCGTTAAAGCAAGTTACAGGCCGTATTGAACTGAAGTCAGTGGGTTTTCGATACGGAAACAGAGCGGTGATCAAGTCAATGAATTTAGCAATAGAGCCCGGTGAAATGATTGGCCTTGTCGGGCACAGTGGTTCCGGTAAGAGTACCTTGATTAACCTCATTTGCCGTTTCTACGATGTGGGCGAAGGCGCGATTTTGATTGATGGGGTTGATATACGGCAGCTAGCAGTATCGGAGTATCGAAGCAATATAGGTTTAGTGCTTCAAGAGCCGTTTTTGTTTTTTGGCACTATCGCGGAAAACATCGCCTATGGAAAACCGAAAGCGACCCGCGAAGAAATTATTGCCGCAGCTAGAGCGGCTTACGCACATGATTTTATTTTGCGCCTTCCGCAGGGCTATGATTCGTTAGTGGGCGAGCGAGGCCAATCACTGTCGGGTGGTGAGAGACAGCGCATTTCCATTGCGCGTGCCTTGTTAATTGATCCCCGTATTCTGATTCTTGATGAAGCCACTTCATCGGTGGACAGCACCACCGAGAAAGAAATTCAAAAAGCGCTCGACAATCTTACGAAAGGCCGTACGACGCTGGCCATTGCCCATCGTTTATCGACCTTAAGAAAGGCTGATCGCTTAGTGGTGATGGATCACGGTAAAGTGGTTGAACTTGGCGATCATGAAACGCTCATGGAAAAGCAAGGCGCCTACTACACGCTCTACCAAGCACAAGCAAAGAGGGATGATGATGTGGAGGTCTTCGAATGAACGCAACAGCTGCCTTGAAACGCGATTCTGCGGGGCGTTTGGAATTAAGTCTAAACGGTGAAGTTTTTCGAAATGTCACTCCTGTGAGAGCATTTCCGGTGACGGCCCCTAATGAGGGTATTGCCCTGATGAGCAAAGATGGCAAAGAGCTTGTTTGGATCGCTCGAATAGCTGACTGTGAACCTCAGATTGCTTCATTGGTGATCGAAGAGTTAGCGCAGCGCGATTTTATGCCTATTATCTCGGAGATTACGAGAGTCTCTAGTTACGTAACGCCATGCACTTGGACAGTCGCAACCGATAGAGGCGTAACACAGTTTATCTTAAGAGGCGAGGAGGGTATTCGAAAACTTGCTGCAGGCGCTTTACTCATCACCGATAGTTATGGGTTGCAGTATTTAGTGCAAGACTATAGAAAATTTGATCGTGCCAGCCGCAAAATTTTGGATCGGTTTTTATAAAGGGTTGTTGCCAGCCACTTTCGTGTAACGACAGGCACAAACTTCTTGAGTACTTAACGATTTGGCGTATTGAAGTCGCGAAGAATCACTTACGAAAGGAACGGACACTCACAGCCATTGCCCGCAAAGTCGGCTACAGTAGCGTAGAAACAATGGCTTCGCCTACAAGGGCTCTAACCCGATGATCAAAACTCAGGAACAAAAACTCCTTTGGTGCTTAGCTTGCATTCAATTTTGCTTGATTGCAGATTTCATGGTGCTGTCGCCAATGGGGCCGATTTTAATGCGAGAGTTTTCTGTAGGGCCAAAAGAGTTAGGTTGGCTGGTATCTGCTTACACATTTACCGCAGCGATCGCTGGATTGTTAGGCGCGCTATTCGTTGATCGATTCGATAGGCGGCATGCGCTTTTGGTGCTACTTGGGTTATTTGCCATCGGTGAGTTGGCATGCGCAGTAGCACCCAACTATCAGGTATTACTTGGTTGTCGTATGTTTTGCGGCGCTTGTGCGGGTCTTACAGGCGCGATGGTGCAAACTATTGTTGGTGACGCCATTGCTCCGGAGCGCCGAGGCGCAGCCATTGGTACTGTGATGACTGCGTTTGCTTTGGCCTCAGTTGCGGGAGTACCCATCGGTTTGTTCTTTGCAAGTCATTTTGGCTGGCATGCACCGTTTATGTTCATTCTTGCTTGCGTGGGCCTTGTTGGGGTAGCAAGCTGGCGTTATGTTCCTTCGCTAAGTAGCCACTTGCAAAGCGACGCACAAATGTCGCTTTCGGGCTTGTTTCGTCCATTGCGAAGTGTCCTACGAAAACCAAACCATTTACGCGCATTCGGTTTGATCACATTAATGATGTTTTCGAGTTTTCTAGTGATACCTTTCATTAGTATTTATACAGTTGCCAACGTTCATATTCCAGAAAAGCAACTCGCGCTTATTTACTTCGCGGGTGGTTTTGCAACTCTGTTCACGTCGCGGTTTATTGGAAAAATAGCCGATAAAGTCGGTGCCAAGAAAATGTTTATTGGCTTAAGCCTAATTGCGGTGATATCTATCTTTCTCACCACACATTTACAACCAGCCCCTATTTGGATGGTGTTGCTAGTGTCGACGCTATTTTTTATCGTCGTGCCTGCGCGTATGATTCCTTCCGGTGTGATTGTGAACGCCGCCGCCGACCCACACACTCGAGGTACATTTCTTTCGCTCAGTGGTGCCATCCAATCGTTAGTGCAGGGCGGGGCTTCTTTGGTTGCTGCTTACATCATCAGCCGCAATAGCGCAGGTGAAATTCTGCACTACGACATCGTCGGTTTCCTATCGATTGCTTTCGTACTTTTTTCGATCGTATGGGTGGGGTTTGTGAGGCCGTTCTCTGTAGTACTACCGAGTCCGGCGAGTAGCCGCCCGAATGTATAAGGTTAAACTAGACGAGCAATGTGTAACCGCTGCGCTCGAAAAAGTAAAAGATCAACTCAAGTAATCGAGAAGGTACAGACATGAGAATACGCTTAAAAAAGTGTGCGCTAATAGGCTGTGTCGCGCTTGGTTTTGGAACTTCAGTTCTAGCTCAAGTGGCTCCAAGTGCGAGCGAGATTTCTCGTTATGGCGGCCTGCATGCAGCTGCCCATCGAGGCGATCTCTCGATTCTTGAACAGTTAATTAAATCTAAAACTGATCTCAATTCGCGCGACGCCTACGGTCGTACTGCTCTGCATATCGCAAGTTTTGCTAAGCAACGCGACGTCATTCGCACTTTGGCTAAAGCAGGCGCAAGCCTTGATGTTTTAGAGCGCGACCGCTATGACGCGATCACCATTGCGGCAGTTGCTGATGACGAAGAGACACTCCGTACGTTGCTTGCTGTGGGTGCAAGCGCTAAACTGACCACGAGTAATTACGATGGAACCGCGTTGATTGCGGCGGCCCATTTAGGACATGATGGCGTGGTCAGGCAACTCATTGCTGCGGGTGCGCCTCTGGATCATGTCAATAACCTCCATTGGACCGCTTTGATCGAAGCAATCGTTCTGGGTAATGGCGGGGCACGGCATCGCGCTACACTAGGGGCTCTCATCGATGCTAAAGCCAATCTGCAACTTACCGACCGGCAGGGCAATACCCCGCTAGCGTTGGCCCGTTCACGCGGATACCAAGAAATGGTTACGATGCTTGAGCAGGCGGGGGCACGCTAGCTAACTTGCGGTATTTGGGTCCCATGTGACAATATCAATATGGGTCATCAATGGAAAGCTCGCTTGATTTGGGTTGGGTTGCCGCTTGGTTGGTGTTGGCAATCGTCGGTAGTGCCGCAATTGCAC
>JAYWIG010000336.1:0-6270 GCA_043789035.1 Betaproteobacteria bacterium | reverse complement strand
CCACATCATCATGGGGTGATAACCGAAGCGTGGGACGTCGAATAAGAGAAACAACAGCCATGGTAATACCTAGAAGATTGATGAATATAGATTAAAGGCAGAATGCTGAGACTATCATTAAACCAGCAACGAAAGAACACATCATGAAAAAGCCATTGGCGCAATTCCCATTGCCTAAGAATCATTTTAAGCAAGCTTTGCTCGCTGGGAAACCGCAAATTGGCCTCTGGTGCTCGCTTGCAAATCACTATGCTGTTGAAGTGGTTGCAGGCGCTGGTTTTGATTGGTTACTGCTGGATACCGAACACGCGCCGAATGATTTGGAATCGGTTATGAAACAGTTGCAAGCTGCCAGCAACTATGAGCTTGAGCCAGTTGTTCGTTTGCCGTGGAATGATATGGTCGCTATTAAGCGCTATCTCGATATCGGCGCTCGCACATTGCTGATTCCGCAAGTTCAAAATGCCGATGAAGCTAGAGCCGCCGTCAGTGCCGTTCGTTATGCACCGGAAGGTGTTCGCGGCGTGAGTGGCACCAATCGCGCGTCCAAATTTGGTCGCGTAAAAGATTATGCCAAAACCGCCCACGAGGAAATTTGTTTGCTTTTGCAAGTGGAGAGCGGCATTGCGATGGATGAAATCGAAGCCATCGCCGCAGTGCCGGGTGTTGACGGTATTTTCATTGGCCCAGCTGATTTGCATGCGTCGTTAGGTTTTCCTGGCGAAACCCGCCGGCCAGAAATTATGGAACTCATCGTGAAAGCTATGGAGCGCATTCGCGCAGCGGGTAAGGCGCCTGGTTTTTTAACCGCAGTCGAAGAGGATGCTCGCCGTGTATTGGCTGCGGGGGCGCAGTTTGTGGCGGTGGGGTCGGACATTGGTTTGCTGGCGCGTGGGGCTGATGGCTTAGCGACTAAGTATTTAGCTTAAACCTAGCGCCTCGCAAATCAACCTCTGGCCTTAATTAGCGAACTTTACAAGCGGGCTTCATAGATGGATGGGATAACAGTACTTGGCTACGTTCAGGTTATGAGCATTTATATTGGCATGTTGTTGATCGGCCAAGGGGCTGTTTATTTACTTAGTTTTGGTAAGCATGAAACAAACGCGGTTTACAAGCTTTTCACGATAGTGACTGGCCCAATCGTAAAGTTTGTACGCATGATTACCCCGTCAAAAGTGGCTGACAAACACTTGACCTTAGTAGCGTTTATTTTGATGTTTTGGATTGCATTCGGCTTGGCTGTTTTTATACCGACCTTGGTGCCGCCAAAATAGCGAATCTGTCGAATTGAAAAAAATGAAACACGAGACTTAAAAAATGAAGTTCATCAATACCTTTTTCTTCAAGCAACTGGCAATTTGGTCGCTGATTTTTAATAAGCGAGAAACGGCTATCGAATATTGGGAAAAGATTCGCACGATTCGACCGAATGACCCGATGATTCCAGCCTCCATAGCGCACTTGAAGGCAGAGCTCGGCCTTAAGCACGAGGCATTAGCGCTGCTACATCAATCCGCTGAGCTGAAAAACGATCAACCCTTGGTTTGGTACAACATCGGTTATTTGCATCAAGAGTTTGATCGGCATGAGCAGGCAGCTGTTGCTTTCGATAAGGCCATTGCCTTGAATGAAAAATCTGATCTCGCGTATTACGGCAAAGCGTTAGCGTTCATTAAGCTTGGGCGCATCGAAGAGGCCATTCCTTTGCTAAAGCGCAATACCGAACTGCAACCGATGAGCCCGTACGGCTGGTACCAATTGGCGCATGTTTACAACCGATTAGGCCAGCCTGAAAAGGTGAGGAAAACGATCAGGAAAGTGGGCAAATTTGAGCCTAAAGTAGCGTTACAAATTCAGACAGAAACAGGTATCGACGCGGGAGTGGTGTTGCCTTTTGACGGTTATTCCAAATAGCTTTTTCATGGAGGACACTATAGGAGACACTTATGCAACTAACAAGCAAGCATAAGGAATACTGGTCAAAAACGCTTACGATCACAGCGATATTGCTGGTGATTTGGTTTGTTGTGACTTTTGTTGTGGGCTACATGGCACGCGACTTGAATTTCAATTTCTTTGGTTGGCCGTTTTCGTTTTACATGGGTGCTCAAGGTGCTCTGATCATTTATTGTTTGATCATTGCGTTTTACGCGTGGTACATGAACAAACTCGATCACGAATATGGTGTGGATGAAGGGGAAGAAGAATGACTGGCTCAGCTCAATCTCAAAAATCATTCACTGCACAACTGAAAAAAGTCTACAGTTTTTATACTGGTGGCTTCTTGCTGTTTGTACTTGCTTTGGCTATAGCCGAGCAAATTGGTTTGCCCCGAGCGTATATCGGTTACGTATTCTTAGTCGCAACTATTCTGCTTTACGCGGGTATCGGCATCATGAGCCGTACCAATGATGCGGATGAATATTATGTGGCAGGTCGACGAGTGCCTTCGATGTTTAACGGTATGGCAACCGGCGCTGACTGGATGTCGGCTGCGTCTTTTATCGGTATGGCCGGTACGCTTTATCTCTCAGGTTACGGTGGCTTAGCCTTTGTCATGGGGTGGACGGGCGGTTACGTATTGGTCGCGCTATTCTTAGCACCGTTCCTGCGTAAATTTGGCCAGTTCACGATTCCAGACTTCCTTGGTGCTCGATATGGCGGCAATATCGCTCGTTTTGTGGGAATTGTGATCGCGATTGCTTGTTCATTCACCTATGTGGTTGCACAAATTTACGGTGTTGGCTTAATCACAACTCGATTGACAGGCGTTGACTTTACTTTAGGTATTGTTCTTGGCTTAGCAGGTATTTTGGTGTGCTCGTTCTTAGGTGGCATGAAAGCGGTGACTTGGACACAGGTTGCGCAGTACATCATCTTGATCGTAGCTTACATGATTCCAGTCGTTTGGCTTTCGGTGAAGCAAACTGGTAACCCATTTCCGCAAATCGTCTATGGCGCTCAGTTGGAGAAGGTGACCAAGCTAGAGGAAAAGCTGATTAATGATCCGAAGGAAAAAGAAGTTCGGGATTTTTTTAATAAGCGCGCTGATGAAGGTAAAGCCAATCTTATTGACGTGAAAAAATCCTATGCTGATGGCAAAGTCGCTATCGAGAAATCGATTGCTGTCGCGACTGAGAGCAAGGATGATGTTGCATTGAAGAAAGCGCGAGATGCGCTAACGAAGTATCCTAAGGATGAGGCCGCTGCAAAAACTGCCTATCAGAAAGATGTTGCGGTCGCCGGTCGTGCCAATCCACCGTTGCGACACGCTGAGGCGTTCCCAGGTAAAGATGAAAAAGCGCGTGACATAGCTCGCAAAAACTTCCTTGCCCTCGTGTTTTGCTTAATGGTTGGTACGGCAGCATTGCCACACATCCTGATGCGTTATTACACAACGCCATCGGTGCGGGAAGCCCGCTCATCAGTAACATGGTCATTGTTTTTCATCTTCTTGCTGTATTTCAGTGCGCCCGCACTTGGGGTGCTAGTCAAGTACGTGATGTACAACGATATTGTTGGTACCGCTTTTGCAAACTTGCCCGCTTGGGTGCAGTCTTGGAGCAAAGTTGATCCGAGTTTGTTGTCAATCACCGATGTCAATAAAGATGGCATCGTGCAACTCGCTGAGATTGCAATCGGTGGCGATATTGTGGTTCTGGCAACCCCGGAAATTGCAGGCCTGCCTTACGTTGTTTCAGGTTTGGTTGCTGCCGGTGGTTTAGCTGCAGCGCTATCGACAGCCGATGGCTTGTTGTTAACAATTGCGAACGCTTTATCGCATGACTTTTACTACAAAATGATCAATCCAAATGCGCCAACAGCGCGTCGAGTCTTGATCTCCAAATTGTTGTTGCTAGTTGTTGCGGCCGCTGCGGCTTATGTTGCGGCTCAAAAGCCTGCCGATATTTTGTTCTTGGTATCTGCGGCGTTCTCGTTAGCTGCGGCGGGGTTTTTCCCGGCACTTGTGCTCGGCATTTTCTGGAAGCGCACAACAGGTCTCGCTGCCACTTTTGGCATGATCGCCGGTTTCGGTACAACGTTCTACTACATGACCAAGACACAAGTTTGGTTACGCGAAGTCTTCTATGGTATTGCTAAAACAGTACCGGTGACACCAGCAGATTTGTGGTGGGATATTCAGCCGATCTCCGCTGGCTTATTTGGCGTGCCAATTGGCTTTGCGATAATTATCTTGGTGAGCTTGGTAACCCCAACGCCATCGAAAGTGACACAAGAGTTGGTAGAGCATGTGCGCTATCCAAACTTGAAAGCAGCTTAGTTAAATCCAAGGCATAAACGGAATATCCGTGCTTCCCATGTCAAGCCCCATCTGGGATAGCAATGTTGTCACTTGCCCACGATGATGCGTTTGATGATTAAACATATGGGTGACTAATACCCATTGGGGAAGTGTTCGCACAACGCCATCCACTTGGCTTTTATAGGTGAGAGATTCTTCAAGCCACTTTTCAGACAGCCCATCTGCCCAAACGGAAATTCGCTCATCGATTGACACACGCTCTTTGCTTAGGCGCGTGAAATCTCCAAAAAGATCGACGTTAATCTTAGGCGCCTGTTCGGGCTTATTGTCAAAGCGAGAAAGAAATGCCAGATCGCTGTACGCGATGTGGTTCAGCGTTAGGTAAATTGATCCGAAAAACGCGCCCTTGTTTGCGTACAGCACATCGTCTGATATTGATGTGCAAACATCGTATAGCCGCGTATTCATCCATTGGTTGTAACGCGCCATTAAATAACAATAGGGTTTTGTGATCATGCTGTAGCTGCCGGTTCGTTAAAAAGCACTCTGTTTGAAAATGGGTCTGTTACCGTGAAACACCTATCGCCCCAAGAAGCCAATTCGATCGAGGGTTTGTTGTATTTGTAAGGCCTAGACGAAACTTCGAGAAAAAGAGCGTCGAGGTTTTTGGTGTTGACGAAAACCTTTGCGCCGGGTGTGCAGTCGCCAGAATGTTCGCTCAAATGAAAAACTAAATCGCCTTTCGACACTTGCATGTATATCGGAAAGCCCGGCTCGAACCGATGCTCCCAATCGAGCTTCATACCGAGAAACTCTAGGTAGAACTCTTTCGCTTTGTCTTCGTCGAAAACTCTCAGAACAGGTATCGCTTGAAATTCCATGTTTGATCCTTGGTTTGGCTTCGGAACAAGGCCTCTGTCAACATCACTATTAAGGATCTTAACCCTAGACAACAACACAACCTTATAACAACTTGCTTTTCATGCATATGCAGTGTGCGAGATAGAACCTTGCGGCTTTGGTCTTGCTTGCGATGAGTCGCTAGCGTTACCGCGTTAACGGAATCGCTGAAGGCGAGTGGCATCGGTGGGTTGTTCTATTGCTTCGCCGCTAAGTAGTTAATGTCTGCTAGCTTGAGTGATCTTGGGCTAACAAAGTGCCGAACGTTATTCGTAATCGGGTCGATAAACCGAATTTCCTTCGCCAGTAGCTGTAATGGTTTTGCATAGTCGTCTTGCCCGGCGGGCATTAGCACTGGGTAAATTTGGTCGTTAACGATGGGCATACCTAACGCGCAAAAATGAATTCGAATTTGGTGTTTCTTACCCGTCTCTGGCTTCACTAAGTATTTTGCAAGTGCCCCGTTTTTCTCTATTAGCTCGATTTGCGTTACTGCGTTGGGTGCGCCGGCGACTTCATGCATTTGCATAAACGCTGGGCTTTCTTCGATGCGCGATTCGTAACGCAGTGGGTAGGCCAGCTCTGGCTTGAAGGGCGCAATTGCTTCGTAGGTTTTGTCGATTTGCTTGGCCTCGAACATGCTTTGATATTTACCGCGCGTGGCGGGGTTAAGTGTGAACAACACTAAGCCTGACGTTTCTCTATCGATGCGATGCATGGGCACTAGGTTGTTTAGGCCTGTGCGTTTTCTTAAGCGCACAAGCAGGGTTTCGTGCAAGTGTTGGCCCGCTGGAATGACGGTGAGAAATGGCGGTTTATCGGCCACTAAAATTTCGTCATCTTGAAACAATATTTCTTCGTCGAATGGCACTCGCGCTTCGGTGGGCACATCGCGGAAGTACAGCACGACGTTATTGGCGCTATAAGTTGATTGTGCGGAGTAGGGCGCGCCGTGTGCGTCGGTGTATTCGCCCTTCGCTAACCTGGCAAGATGCTCTTCAATAGCGATGTGCTTGAAGCGTTGTGCAAGGTAATCGATAAGTAAGCGCCAATCGCCCGCAGGTAAAACTAGTTTGCTTCTGGCAACGCCACTCCTAACTTCG
>JAYWIG010000335.1:0-25622 GCA_043789035.1 Betaproteobacteria bacterium | reverse complement strand
GAAAAGCCCATCGCCGGCCCAATGGGAAAGGCCGCTTAAAGAACGATTACAGTAAAGCTACGATCGTCAAAGGTGTTTGCTTAAATTGCTCAACCGTGTGCGGCATTCAAGGCTATGTGATTGATGGCAAACTGGTGAAAGTCGGCGGCAATCCGCTAGACCCGAATAACGGTAAATCGCTTTGCGCTAAAGGCCAATCTGGCCCGACCATCAACGACTATCCAGAACGCCTTTTGTACCCTCTCAAACGTGTGGGCAAACTCGGCGAAGGTAAATGGATGCGCATCACATGGGACGAGGCCCATGATGAAATCGCCAAACGTATTCGTAAAGCCATGGATGAAGGCAAGCCAGAAGAAGTTGCCATTCACATTGGCCGCTCACGACTAGCTGAGGAAATGAACCGGTTCCTAAATGCTATTGGTTCACCATCGCTTTTTAACCACCGAGCACTTTGCTCGTCCAACAAACGCGCCGCTAACTATGTATCGTTGGGCGAAACCGATTGGGAATCTGGCGACTTTGCCAATAGTAAGTACATTATCGACTTCGGCGCCAATGTCTATGAAGCCCACCAAGGCGCTATTCATGCGGCCAAACGAATTATTAAGGCACGTTTCGACAACGGAGCTAAGTTTGTATATTTCGATGTGCGCCTATCAAATACTGCAGGCCGTGCGGATGAATGGTTTGCGCCAAATCCTGGCTCCGATGGAGCGATTGCATTGGCCATGGGACAAGCGATTATCGCTGCGGGCTTGCATGACAAAAAGTGGTTAGATACATGGAGCAATGTAAATGCTAAGGACTTAGAAACTTGGATTGCACAGTACACCCCAGAATGGGCAGAAGGTGTCTCGGGGGTGCCAGCGGCTGACATTCGCCGCGTCGCTTTAGAGTTTGCCAAGGCGGCGCCGAAAGCCATCGCATTTAGTAATCGCGGCGCGGGCGCACACTATAACGGCTTTAACAACGATAGAGCCATCATCATGCTTAACGCGATCGTCGGGTCTATCGGCCAAGTGGGTGGTTATTGCTATACGGTAGAACCAACACGAGTACCGCCTACCGTATTCCCACAACCCATGCCAAGGCCGCCAGCGACAAAAGCCAGGAGCGCAATTGAAGATGCCGTCGAATGGCCGCTTGCCAACAAATGGCAGCGCATGAAAGTGGGCCAAATTGTTTTCAAATATATCAAGGAAGGCAGAGGCAAGATTCAGGTGTACTTGAGCTACACCTTAGCTGCTCCACAGACATGGCCTGAAGGTCGAAGCCTTGCGGTTGATGTCTTAAAGGATGAGAAGCTTATTCCATTCCATGCTTGCTCCGACGTCGTGTACAGCGAGCAAGCGCATTGGGCCGACATGATCTTGCCCGATGCAAGTTATATGGAGCGTTGGGGCTTTGACACCCGAAATAATATGGAGTTGCGCGACTACGTTACCTTACGGCAACCGCTGGTTAAACCACCGGGCGAGTGCAAAAGTTTTGTCGATACGCTCATCGAAGTTGGTAAGAAAATCGGGCCAGATACCGCCAAGTATTTTCAATTCAAAGACCATGAAGATTGGATGCGCCAGCGCTGCGTTGCACTCACCAAATCAGTTGGTGAAGATGGTTTCGAGTACATGAAGCGCACCGGCGTTTGGGAAGATACTTCCAAACCAAAATACTATGAGCTATATGCGTGGGAGCTTACGGTTAAGGAGTTAGAGAACACCCGAATCGATCAGGCAACGCAGCTCGTATACAAGGCCGATTCTGCCGGGAAAGAAACCGTGGTCGGAATTTATGCAGACGGTAAACCCAGACGTGGCTTTATCACGCCATCGCGCAAGTTTTCTATTTACCACCCCGATATTGAAGCAGCAGCAAAGCAGCGCGGATTCACGGAGGACGGCCAAAAAGGCATGCCGGATTACTTCCCGATTCCGACATTCACCAAGATGACGCCTGACCAATTGCACCTCGTCACTTTCAAGTGGAATGTGCATACCCAAAGCAGAACGCAAAGCCAAAAGTACTTAACCGAAATCGTTCATCACAACCCGATGTGGATAAACACCGACACGGCTGCCAAGTATGGCATCAAGACTGGCGACTTGTTTGAATTAACGACGTATCGACCCACAGGGCATGCAATGACAAACGGTGGCGACTTACTTGGTAAAGCACTGATTACCGCTTGGGTCACAGAAGGTATTCACCCGAAAGTGCTTGCGGTATCAAACACCTTAGGCAACACCTGGCACGGCAGAGCCGCAACTAGCAAGAAGGGTAAGAAACAAGCAGCACCCATGGCATCTTTCGATCCGAAGATCATCGAAGAGGATATGGACTTGACTGAAGATCTTTGGTGGGATCAAGCCAACGGTGGCACAGGTGCTGGCTACAACATCAACGGCATCTTGCCGATTCAGCCTGCACCGCTAGTGGGAATGCAAGGTTGGTTCGATACCGTGTGCACGCTTCGAAAAGTATAGTTAAATCGAACCAAATAGTGATAGTGGTGTCAACCTGCAATGCGACACGACGTTATGATCGAACGCAAGGTGAAATAAACACCGCGTCTGAATTTATATTCGGCACTTTATTTTAATAAAAGGAACACACATGAAATTGATATTCGCTCTAGTTACGGCATTTGCATTCATCGCCGGTGCGCATGCTCAAGAGGCCGACACCAAGAAGCTCGTACCGGGAAAACTGCCTAGCCCAAGTGAAGTTGGTAAAGCAGTTGCCACCGATGCAAAAGCAGCGGCTAGCGCAACCAAAGAAAACGCGAAGGGTTTAGTAAATAACGCGACACAAAAACCAGCCGCTGATAAGCCAGCAATGGACAAGCCGGCAGACAAAGCTGCAATGAAACCAGCCGCTGATGCACCAAAAGCAGCAGCTCCTGCGGCTAAGATGAGTAAGAAAAAGGGCAAGAAAAAAGCTCGTAAAGCAGCTAAGTAATCTACGCCCTTAGTTTTAAAGTCTAGTCTTTTAACACTTTACTCGCCCGAGCCTGAGCAATCAGGCTCTTGGCATCTTCCTCAAGTAAAAAACCTTCCCTTACGGCTTTTGTCGCGGCCTTTTGAACCGCCTCGATGTAACCTTCATGGGTCCCATAACGCTCTTGCAGCGACGGTCTCGGGTCATTCTTAGCTTTGCGCTCCTCAGCAGTTTTTGCAAAGGGAATCATACCTCCTGCGTAGTTGCAAATTTGGCCTTCATAAAATGGTTTAGCTCCACCCGCCGTTATGTTCCAACCGAGATAGGTTGCTAAAGGCGCATCGAGCAATACAACAGGCACCCCACCTAACTCATTACCATCACTATCGACTTTTGGCGCGAACATTTTAAGTGTTTGCTTAATGCGAGGCGGTGTTATCGTTGGAACACCTGAGCCATCGATGTAATTGAATTGTGCGCCAAAATCATAGTCATGTACCGGCATGATGAAATCGGCCTCCGGAATCGTGGGGCGCAAACCTGGCAAGGTTGGAAAGTTAATGCCTGCTTTATCGGCTGGGCCCATAATGCCGGCTGCCAAGGTTGGAAAGCGACTCACAGGAGGAGTTACATTCTTTGTAACCCACTGCCGAAAATGCCAACGAATCGCATTAATCGTTTCGATATGTGAAACGGGGTTGGCAGGTAAAACTGCATTACCAAAGTTATTGCCAGGACAAGCCAACAAAATATTTGAAATTCCAACGCCGGGCAAGCTTGTATCAAAACCACCTGCGCCTCCGTTGTGATTGGTACTGGCAATGTAGTAGCGGCGAACATTGTCCGGTAAAGGCAAGTCTGCTTTAGCATCGGTACCGATCCATTCTGGCGTGAGTTTTAATGCCCACACTTCGGCAGAACCAAAATGCTCTACGACTTTAGGGCATGTTTTAGTCACGGTACAACGATCGAGAATACCGGCAGCAGGTAAGCCACGAGCGGCATCGGCATGCGGCAGCCACCACTGCGGCCCTTCGCTACCGGCTTGATACAACTCTAAAACACCATCTGGTTGCGCCCAACGAAAATTCAACGCAATACGACGACCAGCAATAATCGGCCAAGCACCGTCATGCACCATGCTGCCATCTTCGGCTTGGTTAAATCCGAGATGCAACCAGCCACGCAAATAGTTGCCTGACTGCGATACTCCACGCCCAATACTGTTAGTAACTGCCTTGGCAATTGGGTTTGAGGTGCCAACATCATCCGCGAGTTGCTTCTTAAAGAATGCGCCTACATCACGCCAAGCCGCAAAGCCTATACCTAATACATACGGGTCTTTGGCGGTATACACCACTTGATACAAACGCTTGGCGTCAAAGCCATTTTTTAAACAAATTTGTGTCGCATCGGGAGTGCCCGGAAAGGGATTGTTTGAATCGCATTTACTCCAAGTCCAGTCAGTCGCAGCAATCGACTGTTCATCAAACACTTTGCCGTTTTGATCCTCTCCGGCACGAGAGGTTAAACGAGCTTTTGACGTATCTAAACTCATTGGCAGATAAGGGACAGGGTTCGTTTGTACCCATAAAGCTTGTGAATCTTTGCCGCTGCGATTCACGATTCGTCCCATCACCTCGCCAGTAATTGCGGTGCCATTAGCTGCCTTGGCAACCGGCACTTGCAAGAAATGCATACCCGTTAGGCTAGCTTTAGGCCTGACGGTTGTAGCGCCACTGTTATCGCCCTGCCAAGCACTGGCCAACATAATGTCGCCAGCAGCACGTTCTTGGTTCGCAAATGGATACATGCGCCCGCGATTAGGCACTTCATGCCACATCATGCCGCTGGCCTTACTCATATCAACGGGCTTATAGACTACAAATGAAGCAACGTATCGAACTTTACCGTCTGCATCTTTGGCCAACTCAATATCTTGAATAATGGCATTTAGCGGCAGTTTAGGATCGAGCTCACCAAAAGCCCGACCGGCGATCTGTTCATATGCCAAAGCAGAAGGATTGCCTTGCGGTAACGCCAGCGGAGCAACTTCATCGATCACTATCTTTGTAACCCTTGCTAAGGCCGAATTTGCTAAGAGCAAACAACTTGCAAGGGCCGTAACTTTAATTAATTGCAACAGCGGCTTCATCCGCAAGTCTCCGAATTGTTGTTTTTATTTTGATGCTTTGTACTGCAAATACCAATACTGTCCCATCATCTGAAGCCCATTATGTACACGGATTGGCGCTTGTTTTTCACTGGCAACCTGAAAACTATGCCGTTGTGCCACGGCTTGGACGTATTGCACAGAATGCGCATATCGTAGGCTGGGCATAAGCTGTAATGCATTTCCATCGGTCGGTAACTCAACCGTAAAGGCAAGCCATGCGTGCTCTGTCATCCGCTTTGCTAATAACGCGAAAAGTTTCTCCAATTCACCGATATAAATAAAAACATCAGCAGCAACTACCAGATCAAACTGCTTGACTGTTGAGCTTAAATAGTCATGCACCTCGCTGACAACCAAGTCGTCATACAAGGTGGTCTGCTTCGCTTTCTCAATCATGGCAGGCGCTAAATCAACGCCCGTTAAACACAAGGTCCTTGGCCTCAAAAGGGGGGCACATAAGCCTGTACCGCAGCCTAAATCAAGCACCGACGCAAAACGATCAGGGCACGCCGAAGGTAGCTGTTTAATTAAGACTGTATGGCCACAATAACCTAATTGGCCAACTAAATGTTCCTCAAAATCATTGGCGTATTGATCAAACAAATTCTGAACATAAGCTCGCGGTGGTTGCGATACATCAGCAGATTTACTTATCGCCGCCAACATATAGTGAACCAGCTCAGCATCGGCACCATTTTCGAGAGCCAAGTTATAGCTGACAATTGCAGTCTTATCATCGCCTTTTTCGCGCTGTAAGTTTGCCAATTGATACCAAGCCTCGGCGCAAGTTCTATCGAGTGTTAGCGCTTTTTTATAAGAGGAAACTGCAGCGTCAACTTGGCCAAGACTCGCCAAACTGCGCGCGTGCAATAAATACAACGAAAGTTGTTCAATACCGAGTGAGAATATCTTTTCGCAAGCTTGCACGCAGCCCGACCACTGCGACATTTCGCAGAAAGCCAAGGCCAACGCTGCCCAGCCATCTTTTGACTCTTTTTCAAACAATAATGCTTGCTCTAGTACGGGAATTGCTTCAAAGAAGCGATCTAATCGTACCAAGGTCACGCCAAGGTTTAGTTGTACAGACGGTCTGCTGGGCGCGTAGCCCAGTGCGAGAGCAAACGAAGCGTGCGCTTCAAAAAAGCGCCCTGCCTCAAAATGCGTGACGCCTTCAAAAAAAGCAGTGCGTGCTAAATCGAGAGTATTGCTTTGGTTCACTCACGAATGCTACTTTATTTTGCTATCGATCTAACCGCAGGAAATTTAGCTACTTCATCATACAAAGCCAAATACTTCTTTGCAGCATCTTCCCAAGAAAAATTTTGCGCCATCGCTTTTTGCATCATTGCTTTCCACCGTTTAGGTGCGGCGAAGGTTTTGCAGGCATGTTCAATGGCTTCGGATAAATCGTAAACGGTTGCAGATTCGAAAACGAAACCAGTCTCATCATGAGAAACCGTGTCTGCAAGCCCACCTACTCTGCGTACTAGCGGCAAAGTGCCATACCGAAGCGCGTAAAGCTGCGTTAGGCCGCAAGGCTCGAAACGAGAAGGTACCAACATCACATCGACACCGGCAATCATTCGATGTGCGAACTTTTCGTCGTAACCAAGGTTGACTGCAATCTGCCCTGGATAGGCCAGCGCGGTAGCTTCAAATTCAGTTTGTAGGGCTGCATCACCGCTTCCCTGAACTGCAAGTTGTGCACCTTGTGCAAGTAGCACTGGTAAGGCATCGAGCACTAAGTCCAAACCTTTTTGCGAGGTAAGTCTACTCACAACTCCGAACACGGGTGCTTTTGGATTCACCGCGAGGCCAAGCGCCTTTTGCAAATCAGCCTTACAAAGCGCCTTTCGGGTTAAAGAATCGGCACTGTACTGTGCGACGAGGGAATTGTCAGTTTCAGGGTTCCAGACATCAGGATCAACACCATTCAAAACACCCGACACTACATTTCTTCGAGCTTGAATCACACCCTCTACACCGCATCCAAATTCTGGTGTCATGATCTCCCGCGCATAACTCGGGCTTACCGTGGTGATGCGATCCGCAAAATTCAAACCTGCTTTCATAAACGAACATTGACCGTGAAACTCAATGCCTTGCTGGGACATGAAACGTGATGCTAAACCCAGCAATCCAAAATCTGCTCCATCAAAAGTACCTTGATAAGCCAAGTTGTGCACCGTAAAGACTGTGGCTACTGTTCGCGCAGGGTTTGCAGCCACATAGGCGCAAGCCATCGCCGCATGCCAATCATGGGCGTGGAGCACATCCGGGCACCAATGTTCGTCTAACTCACCCAAGGCAAGGTGGGCTGCTACCCAACTGAGCAACGCAAAGCGCTGGGGATTATCAACCCATTGGTCACCTGCCGGCGAAACATACGGGCTACCAAGTAAAGAATCACGTTTATAAAAGTACGGCGCGTCGACAACGTACATGGGAATTCCGCTGCCAGCAACTTGCCCCAACTTTAAAGTAACCTTTGCAGCACCCATCAATGGGCCTATCTCGCAAATGACGATCGGTGACACCAAAGCTCGGAGCACTGCAGGCAAACCGGGAAGTATTAAACGAACATCCGCACCTAAATCGAGCAATGCCTTTGGTAGGGCTGCAACAACGTCGGCAAGGCCACCAGTTTTAATCAACGGAAATACTTCCGCAGCGGCATGGAGAATTTTCATATGCGAAAAGCGAGATTCGAAAAATAAGTTACGTAGTAAGTTTAGCCAGCATTTTCGCGGTTACTAAAGTAATACCTTTTTCTGATCGATAGAACCGAGCCGCGTCTAATTCGGCATTTTCACCTACTACTAAGCCTTCAGGCAGTTTGCAGCCACGATCAATCACCACTCGAGAAAGCCTAACGCCGCGACCAACTTGCACATCAGGTAACAAGACGCTCCAGCTAATGTGTGATTTCGAGTGGATTCGAACACCAGAAAACAATACTGATCGAAGAACTCGACCAGATACAACGCAACCACCAGACACTAAGGACTCAATGGCCGTGCCACGCCTATCTTCTTCGTTATGGACAAACTTTGCTGGTGGTAATTGAGCTTGGTAGGTCCAGATCGGCCAACGCTTATCGTACAAGTCCAAATGGGGTACGGTTGCGGTGAGATCAATATTGGCATCCCAATAGGCATCGATCGTACCTACATCACGCCAATAGGTTTCATCACCGCCAGAGGCGGGAACGCAACTCAAGGAAAATGGATGCGCTGTCGCTTTGGCATTTTTTACAGCAGCGGGGATGATATCTTTACCGAAATCATGACTGGAATTCGGGTCTGCCAAATCACGCTCAAGTTCTTTGTACAGGTATTCCGCATTAAAAATATAAATTCCCATGCTGGCCAAAGACATTTGGTCGTTACCGGGCATCGCAGGTGGGTCTTTAGGTTTTTCCACAAAATCCGTAATCAAGCCGTCCTCGCCAACAGCCATAACGCCGAATGCGCTAGCTTGTTCCCTAGGAACGGCAATACAGGCAACGGTACACTCACGGCCTTTTTCTACATGGTCAGCAAGCATTAGCGCATAGTTCATTTTGTAGATATGGTCGCCCGCCAAAACTACGATGTAATCAGCGCCATAGCTTTCCAAAATGTCGCGATTTTGATGAACCGCATCGGCAGTTCCGCGATACCAACTCTCATCATCATTACGTTGCTGAGCTGGCAACAAATCCACGAATTCGTTCATTTCAGTCTTTAAAAAAGCCCATCCCCTTTGTAGATGACGCAAAAGACTATGAGATTTATATTGCGTTATTACGCCAATGCGTCGAATACCGGAGTTAAGGCAATTGGACAGAGCGAAATCGACAATGCGAAATTTGCCACCAAAGTAAACAGCAGGTTTTGCCCTTGCATCGGTTAAATCCATTAACCGACTGCCTCGCCCACCCGCCAAGACCAAGGCTACTGCACGTTTTGGCAGATCAAGGCTTTGTGCCAAACTTTTTTGTTCCATCATTCATCCTAAACTGGCTAGATATTTTTTAAATTTTTATTGATTTACACTGCATTATCTGAAAGCGTGCAACCGCCGCAACCTGTAAACTGACCGACGGGCAGCGAGCGTCGCAAAAGCAACACGAACACAAGCAAAATCCCCGGTTTACTGAAGCCGTTGCTTAAAATCTTTCAAACCGAACTAACCGCAAGGAATGTAATTTGTCCTCCCATCGTACCGATAACTTCAGCAAATCGCTGAATAGCCCTCCACCTTTCGAGCGTCGAGCCAGAATCGACGAGCGACTACTGTCGACAATTGGGGTTGGCGCAAACAATGTATCGAAAACGGATTTGATGCTCGCCACCTCTCAGGTTGCCCGCGAAGAGCTATCACGGCGCTGGGTTGCCACGCAAGCAGAACAGCAGTCTAACAAAGCTAGGCGCGTTGTTTACTTGTCGATGGAGTTTCTTATCGGGCGAACCCTTTCGAATGCCATTAGTGCGTTAAATATAGGAGAAGAAGCGTCGCAATCGATTCAACAACACGCTCACTCACTTGAAGACATCGTTACAAACGAACCTGACGCTGGCTTAGGCAATGGCGGGTTGGGCCGATTAGCGGCGTGTTTTTTAGATTCAATGGCAACTCTTGGCTTACCGTCCTTCGGCTACGGTATTCGTTACGAGTACGGTATGTTTGCACAAGCCATTCAAAACAATCAACAAATTGAATATCCAGACCCTTGGCTGAAAGACGGAACGCCTTGGGAGTTTCCTCGCGCAGACATTCACTTTCAAGTGCGTTTTGGTGGTTGGGTTGACCATTCTGAAGGCAAATCAGTGTGGCGACATTCCGGTGCAGTGACAGCCAAGGCGTATGACATGGTAGTGCCAGGGCATGGTACCGACAAGGTCAGCACGCTCAGATTGTGGAAGGCAGCCGCACCCGCGCATATTGACTTGAACGCGTTTAACACCGGTGACTATGCACGAGCTGCGACTACAAAAAACGAATACGAGAATATCTCTTGGGTGCTATACCCGAATGACAGTACCCCAGCCGGCCGTGAACTACGTCTCAAACAAGAGTATTTCTTTGTGGCGGCTTCGATTCAAGACTTGATTAAGCGTCATTTAAGTGAAAATCCAAGCTTAGCCAACCTCGCCGACAAGGTGGCAATTCATTTAAACGACACTCACCCTGCAATCGGCGTGGCTGAGCTTATGCGTGTTCTATGTGATGAGCACGACATGAGTTGGGCGCAAGCTTGGGCTATTTGTGGAAAAACATTCTCCTATACTAATCACACCCTGATGCCAGAAGCATTAGAAACATGGCCGGTGAGTTTGATTCAGTATGTTTTGCCTAGGCACTTAGAGATCATTTTTCGTATCAATAAAGAACATCTCGACGCCGCTGCCTTAGTGCATCCCAATGATCATGAATTTCTCTCCCGCCTTTCCCTCATCGATGAGCATGGCGAACGCAGAGTTCGAATGGCGCATCTTTGCGTAGTCGGTAGTCACAAAGTCAATGGTGTTTCAGCACTTCACTCTGCGCTACTCATTGAAACAATTTTTGCCGACTTTGCTGCACTCTGGCCCGAGCGCTTTACCAACATGACTAACGGCGTTACGCCGCGTCGATGGTTAGCCCAGGCGAACCCTCAACTAGCCGCATTGCTCGACGAATACCTAGGAAGCGAATGGCGATTGGATTTGAGCCAACTTAGCCGCTTAAAGGCACTGAAAAACGATCCGATGTTTGCCAAACGTTTTATGGCAATCAAACACGGTAATAAAGTGAAGTTGGCAAAGTACATCAAAGCAGTCACTGGCTATGATGTAAATCCGAATAGCTTGTTTGATGTACAAGTCAAGCGAATTCACGAGTACAAACGCCAACTACTGAATGTGCTGCACGTAGTCAATCGCTATCAAGCGATCTTGGCGAACCCCAATGCTGGATGGGTTGCAAGAACGGTGATTTTCGCTGGTAAGGCGGCTTCGTCTTATCACACTGCAAAGTCGATTATTCAGTTGATTCATGATGTCGGCAACGTCATCAATAATGATGCAAGAACCAACGCTTTACTAAAAATCGTATTCATCCCAAACTATGGCGTATCGGTTGCTGAAACGATCATGCCCGGCGCAGATTTGTCTGAACAGATATCGACGGCTGGAACAGAAGCCTCCGGCACTGGCAATATGAAGCTAGCGCTCAACGGCGCTTTAACGATCGGTACAGACGATGGAGCAAACATAGAAATTCGACAAAACGTAGGTGATGAAAACATCTTCATCTTTGGCCTAAAAACGCCTGAAGTAAGAGATTTAAAAAATAGCGGCTACCAGCCGATGAGACTATACGATCAATGCCCTGCCTTGAAAGGCGTACTTGATGCAATTTCAGGAGGAGTTTTCTCACCCGACGAGCCTGGTCGATATCGATCACTTGTCGATTCATTAATGTGGGGTGGCGACCATTACATGCTCTTAGCAGACTATGAGTCCTATATCGCAACTCAACTCAAAGTCGATGAACTCTACCGAGACCCAAAGCAATGGTGCGAAAAAGCCATTTGCAACGTCGCAGGTATGGGTGCATTTTCTTCAGACAGAACGATTGCTGAATACGCTACCCAAATTTGGAATCTACAGCCTGAAAAAGCAATGATTCCCGTATGATTTCAAGCGAAGAGATTGCGCTAATTTGCGATGGTCGCCATAGCGATTCATTCTCAAAACTAGGTGCTCACAGGCTTGACCTCGATACTTTAGCTGTTAGGGCCTTTCTGCCTGGTGCCAAAGAAGTAAGCGCAATCGAAGTTAAAACAAAGCGATTGATTGGTAAATTAATCCGGTCCAATGCTGACGGCTTTTTTGAAAAGAACTTTGCCATCAAGGATCAGCTCGACTACCGATTCAAAGTGCGTTGGGAGAGCGGAGTCGATAACATCATTCATGATCCTTATCGATTTCCAACTTTACTAAGCGACACCGACATTTGGTTGCTTGGCGAAGGCACTCACCTGCGCCCCTATGAAGTGATGGGTGCCCACGAAAAGGTGGTTGATTCAGTGCCGGGGATTCAGTTCACCGTTTGGGCGCCCAATGCTTCGTTCGTCAGCATAGTAGGCGATTTCAATTTTTGGGACCCTCGAAGATTTCCGATGCGATTGCGCCGCGAGTGCGGCGTATGGGAGATTTTTCTACCAGAAGTTAAGTTAGGTGCGCTCTATAAGTTCTTCATTCGATCTGGCGACGGATTGCAAGAATTTACCAAGGCAGACCCTTACGCCAGGCGCAGCGAACTACGCCCAGCGACGGCAAGCATCACAAGCAGCATGCCTCAGGTGATTCGTTCATCAAAAGAGCGTAAACGTGCCAACGCTCTCAATGCCCCGATGAGTATCTATGAAGTGCACTTAGGCTCTTGGCGTAGAAAAGACGAGAAATGGCTCGATTGGCATGAGCTTTGCGAAACCTTGATCCCCTATGTGAAAGACATGGGCTTTACCCATATAGAACTGATGCCGATTCAAGAGCATCCGTTCGATGGTTCATGGGGTTATCAACCGATTGGTCTTTACTGCCCAACCGCTCGTTTTGGCCCTAGCGAAGGTTTTGCAATGTTTGTGTCCGAATGCCATTTACAGAACCTCGGCGTTTTGCTCGATTGGGTACCCGCGCATTTCCCAAGCGATAGTTACGGCTTGGCCAACTTCGATGGAACGCACTTATACGAATATTCCGACCCTAAGGAAGGGTTCCATAATGATTGGAATACGCTAATTTACAACTTTGGCCGAACCGAAGTGCGTAATTTTCTGCTCGGCAATAGCCTGTATTGGTTAGAGCGATACGGCGTTGACGGTTTGCGGGTCGACGCTGTTAGCTCATTGCTGTACCGAGACTACAGTAGAACCGAAGGCCAATGGATACCGAACGTGCATGGCGGAAGAGAAAACCTCGAAGCTATCTCGTTACTCAAACGAATGAATGAGATAGTTGGTACAGAACGCCCAGAAGCAGTTTCCATTGCAGAAGAATCAACTGCCTATCCGGCTGTATCAAGACCGACTTATTCCGGCGGTTTGGGCTTTCACTACAAGTGGAATATGGGCTGGATGCACGATACGCTGCAATACATGAGCCGTGATTCTATCTATCGCAAACACCACCACAATGAATTAACCTTTAGCCTCGCCTACGCATTTAATGAGAACTTCATCTTACCGATTTCGCATGATGAAGTGGTTCATGGCAAAGGCTCGTTGCTCAACAAAATGCCCGGAGACGAATGGCAAAAATTTGCCAACCTTCGTGCTTATCTCGGTTTCATGTACGGGCATCCGGGCAAAAAACTATTGTTCATGGGTTGTGAATTTGCGCAAGAGCGTGAGTGGAACCACGACCATAGTCTAGATTGGCATTTGCTTGATGAAGCGACTAACCCAAGTGCTAAAAAACATCTTGGCATTCAAAGGATGGTTCGTGATTTAAATATTTTCTATCGAGATAGCAAACCACTTCATCAGCTAGATTTCATTCCTGACGGGTTTCAGTGGATTGAACTGAATGACGCACAACGTTCCATCATCAGCTTTATTCGTCGCGACGAAAAGGGTAATGCCGTAGTAGTGCTTTGTAATTTTACCCCCTCGCCCTATCAAGGCTATCGACTTGGTGTACCGAGCGAAGGCGTTTACGTTGAGCGCATCAACAGCGATTCGGAGTATTACGGCGGTAGCAATATGGGTACGCCACTAGCTGCGGCAGATTCTCAAAATGTTTCATGGCAAGGCCAACCGTTTTCAATCCTCATCACAATACCTCCGTTGGCCACCGTGATGTTTGAATTGAAGTCATAAAGCGCTGTGACTATACCAATCACGCAAGGCAAGCCTTGGCCACTCGGGGCACACTGTAGAAACGAAGGCGTTAACTTTGCCGTCTTCTCTGCAAACGCCCAAGCGATAGAGCTTTGCATTTTTGACGCTACTGGCGAACAACAATTACTGAGTGTTTTTTTGCCCAAAAAGACTCACAGTATATGGCATGGCTTTTTGCCTAACATGGGCGAAGCCACCGTTTACTGCTTGCGTGCACATGGCAAGTTCGACCCTTCAATCGGCCATTGGTTCGACGCGACGAAAACACTTCTCGACCCTTATGCCAAGGATGTATTTCGATGCAAAGATGGTAGCTTTCGAGCGCGGGTTGTACGGAGCGGCGTCGAACGTGTCGATAGTTGCGATGCACGAGATGAAAGGGATGAGAACAGAATCATCTACGAGCTACATGTCAAAGGTTTTTCGAAAAGCAATAGCGAACTGCCTGAAGCGCTAAGGGGCACTTACGCTGGCTTGGCACATCCTGCGTCGCTTAAGCACCTTAAGAATTTAGGTGTTACTGCTTTGAGCCTGTTGCCTGTGCATTACGGCTTCGACGAACCGCGCTTAACCAAACTCGGTTTAAGAAATTACTGGGGTTACAACACGCTGGCATTCTTTTGCCCAAATCCGAGGTACGCCAGTTCAAACAATCCGCGTGCTGAATTCAAGGCGATGGTGCAAGCTCTGCACAAAGAAAATATCGAAGTGCTACTCGACGTGGTGTACAACCATACGGCTGAGTCCGACGAGCAAGGCCCAACGTTAAGTTTCCGAGGATTAGACAATGCCTCTTACTATCGATTGCCAAGCGACGATCTTAGCAAGTTTGAGAACTATGCAGGTTGCGGCAACACGCTGGACATTCGAGAACCGCAAGTATTGCAATTAGTCACAGATAGTTTGCGCTACTGGGTTACGGAGATGGATGTCGACGGTTTTCGATTCGATCTTGCGCCGATTCTCGGTCGCCAAGCCGGCGAACCTAGAAACGACTTTACCAAGCAAGCCACCTTTTTTCAAACCATTGCACAAGACCCAGTTCTATCGCGTGTGAAGATGATCGCGGAGCCTTGGGATGTTGCCAGTAACGGTTATCAAGTGGGAAATTTCCCTTCGGGTTGGGGCGAGTGGAATGATCAGTTTCGCGACACAATGAGAGCGTTTTGGTTGCATTATGGCCAACCAATAGTTTCGCGAGCTGCGTTTGCGATGCGGCTTTGCGGCTCAGCAGACATCTATCAAAAAAGCAATCGAAGCGCTGCCGATTCGGTGAACTTCGTGGTTGCCCATGATGGGTTTACTTTGCGAGATGCGGTGAGCTTTGAGCGACGACATAACGAAGCAAACGGCGAAAACAATCGAGACGGTCATAGCCATAATCTAAGCGTTAATTGTGGAGTCGAAGGCCACACAGATGACTCAAGCATACTGGCTCAAAGAGCACGCCTGCAACGTGTCTTAATCGCCAGCACTTTGTTGAGTCTTGGCACGCCTATGCTGTGTGCAGGCGATGAACTTAGCCACTCTCAGCAAGGCAACAACAACCCATATTGCCAAGATAATGAAACCACCTGGATCAACTGGCAGAACAAAGACCAGTCCCTCATCGCGTTTACTAGCAACGTTATAGCGATTCGAAAACGCTTACAGCCTCTGGGCACCGATTGGGGTTCGACAAAAATCACTTGGCTGAAATTTGACGGTGAATTAATGAGCGATGCTGATTGGCACAACAGCAATGAACATACACTTGCATGCCTGATTAAACGAAGCGAAGCGGCTGTTCCCTTGATCTTGATTTTCAACCCTAAACACAGTGATGAAAGTTTTCAGCCCCCAACTGTTGGTGGAGAGGGGTACTGGTTACCGATCTTAAACAGCGCTCTACCTATTGGCTTGCCAGAAACAACCCAACCATTTGTGCAAAAGTTCAACGTTACATCGAGCACCTTGATGATGCTCGAACTAACCAGTACCCAACGCAGTACCCAACGATGAAGAATTTCCCTCGATCGAGCGGCGTATTGCTGCACCCCACCAGCTTGCCCGGCCCGCACGGTAGTGGCGATTTGGGTGCAGCCGCATATCACTTTGTTGATTGGTTAGTTGGAGCTGGCCAAAGCCTATGGCAAATCTTACCTTTGGGCGGTATTGGCCCCGGTAACTCACCGTACATGAGTTCATCTGCGTTTGCAGGCAATGTACTTTTAATCGATCTTCGCGACTTATCGCAACGTGGTTGGCTGCAAGACGATGAGTTAACAACCCACAAAAGCTTTAATGATTTAGAAGTAAATTTTTCAGCCGTTGTGCCATGGCGAATGCAAAAGCTTGCCATTGCTGCTCAAAGATTTCTTCAACTAGGAGATGCCCAAGAGAAGCGAGATTTTCTTCAATTCAAGGCAGATCAAGAATGGTTAAGCAACTATTCGCTTTTCATGACTTTAGACGAAGCACATGAGCATAGAGACTGGAACACTTGGCCTTCAACATTGGCCAATCGAGATCCGACCGCGCTAGACGAGGTTCGATTGCTGCATGGCGCTAGGGTGCACTTCTGGGAATTTACGCAATGGTGTTTTTTTCGTCAGTGGGCGAAACTTCGGGCCTATGCCAATAGTAAGAACGTCAAAATCATTGGTGACGCGCCTATCTTCATAGCCTTCCAAAGCGCAGAGGTTTGGGCTCGACCTGAACTATTTGAGCTTGATACAGAAAACAAGCCCACTGTTATCGCTGGCGTACCACCGGATTTTTTTAGTGCAACAGGCCAGAGATGGGGTAACCCTTTATACAAATGGGCGGAGCACAAAGCGGAAGGCTATGCTTGGTGGATTGAACGCATTCGTCATACCTTCACCATGGTTGATACGGTTCGAATCGATCATTTCCGGGGGTTTGTTGATTACTGGGAAATTCAAGCCAATGAACCAACGGCGATCAATGGGCGCTGGGTTAAGGGGCCAGGAATTGACTTGTTCAATGCGATTCAAAAACAATTAGGCAATCTCGCCGTGGTCGCTGAAGACTTAGGCATCATCACCGAAGAGGTCGATGATTTACGGCGAAACTTGAACTTCCCCGGTATGCGCATACTGCATTTCGCATTTGGCGGTGATAGTTCGAACGCCTATTTACCCCACAATTATGAAGCGAACACGGTTGTCTACACTGGCACGCATGATAACAACACCACTCTTGGTTGGTGGCAAGATGCGAGCGACCATGAAAAGCTTCACGTAGCTCACTACCTAGGCCTTGAAGCTAACATCAAGGTTGAATCCATTATTCACTGGAAGCTGATCGCAAGTGCTTGTGCAAGCGTTGCTGATACCGCGATTCATCCGATGCAAGATGTATTGGGTTTAGACGGCGCGCATCGAATGAATCTACCCGGCGTGGGCCAAGGCTATTGGCAATGGCGCTTTCAATGGGCCCAAGTCTCGCCCCAACATGCGCAAACACTAGCAGGTTTGTGCAGACTTTATAGCAGGTGACGGATTCTCGCTGCTTGTTTTATACTCGTAGATCGAAGAAAAGATTCGATTCATCAGTAAAATAAAAGGGCGACATGAAGAGACAATTCACAAAACAACTGGCCACATTAAGTCTAATTGCAATAAGTTTAGCTGCGGGCTTTACACCAGTACAAGCCCAAGAGAAATCGCCACTAAGAATTATTGTGGGCTATCCACCAGGCGGCTCTGTTGACGTCATCGCACGCTTAATCGCTGAATCAGTACGCGAAGAATTCTCCTCAGTCATTGTCGAAAATAAACCCGGAGCTGGTGGTCGGGTGGCGTTAGCGCAAATGAAGACATTTAAGCCGGATGGTCAAACCATTATTGTTGCCCCCAGTGGACCTTTAGTCATCGCGCCCCATGTTCAGAAAAAACTTGAATACGATGCGGTTAGAGACTTTACTCCGATAAGCCAGTTAGCGTCATTCCAACTTGGCATTGCTGCGGGGTCAGCAACAGGCGCAAAGACCATGGCCGAGATGATTGCGAAAGCCAAAACCGATCCTAAAAATGCAACTTACGGTACTTCGGGCACTGGCAGTCTGCCGCATTTTCTCGGCGTCATGTTGGAGCAAAGCTCAGGTGCGTCCCTATTGCATGTGCCGTTTCAGGGTGGGGCACCAGCAAACGTTGCACTCTTGGGTGGCCACATTGGGTACAAAGTAGATGTGGTGTCTGAATCGGTTGAACTTCATCGTGCGGGCAAGATTCGACTTATTGCAGTCAGCGGTGCTACTCGTGACAGCCAAGTACCCGAAGTGCCGACTCTTAAAGAATCCGGCATCGATATGGTTGCTACTGGTTGGTTTGCAGTGTATGGCCCACCGGGTATGGCTGCAGAACAAGTACAAAAGCTAAATCAGATCGTCAATACTGCGATAAAGAAACCTGCCAATGTGGAAAAACTGAAAGGTCTTGGTTTAGATCTAATCGCCTCAACACCAGCCGGTTTGGCTGAAGCTCAAAGAGTGGATTTGCAACGCTGGGAAAAGCCGATTAAGTCGACCGGCATTCAACTCGATTAATAGATCGAAGAAGAGGTATACGCATTGGGCATAGCCTACTTGCTCATTGCGATCATGGGCGTATTCGCTGGCACTGTTGGTGGTGTTATCGGCTTTGGTTCGTCGATTATTTTGATGCCCATACTTGTGTGGGTTTTCGGCGCAAAACAAGCCGTACCCATCATGGCGGTTGCGGCTCTTTTCGCCAATGGCTCTAGAGTCTGGATTTGGTGGAAAGCGATTAGCTGGCCACCGGTTTTTTGGTACTGCGCGGCTTCCATTCCCGCTGCCGCGCTTGGGGCTAGAACTTTTGTTGAGCTCACTCCAAAGCTTGTCGAGGCAGTGCTCGGGGTTGTGCTCATCTTGATGATTCCCGCTAGGCGCTGGCTGGCTGCGCGCCATTGGCAGCTAAAAGCATGGCATCTTTTATTTCCAGGAATCGTCATCGGCTACCTCTCGGGCTTAATGGTTTCAACCGGGCCTATCAATACACCGTTCTTTATCGCGCATGGCCTCGTTAAAGGCCCGTTTATTGGCACCGAAGCCGTTGCTTCGTTACTCACCTTTGGCAGCAAAGCCGTTGTTTTAAGAAACTTCGAACTCCTGCCATTAGAGGCCATCACCAAAGGCGTTCTTGTTGGCTTAGCACTTACCGCCGGCGCGTTTATTTCCAAACGTATTGTGGAAAAAATCAAAGTCGAACAGTTCAAACTGTTGATGGATGGGGTATTGCTTTTCGCTGGCTTAAGTATGCTTGCGGCAATTTACTTTGATCGTTAAGCCGCCACTGGTCTTATTTATTTACAGGCAATTACAACTTTTGCGTATTTCCCCTAGTCACTTCGTAAAGCTGGGGCTATTCTTTGGGCATGAATACATTCCTTCGCCGCCGCACTGCTATCAAGCAATTTATAGCTACAAGCGCTACTTACCTTCTAAGTGCGCCAGTTTTAACTTTTGCAAACAACTTAGCGCCAATCAAGCTGCCGAGTGCTACTCGCAGTTTTAGCCAAGAGCAAATCGCTACCCACTTAATTAATCGACTCGGTTTCGGCCCTAGGCCTGGCGATCTTTCGATCATTGCTGAAGATCCGTCGAAGTGGATCGCTCAACAACTCAAACCAAGTGCTCTTTTAATGCCAGCGGCCCTCGCATCTCGATTGAACGAAGGCGCATTCGTAAATCAGCACCCGGTAAGGATGGTACAAGAATTTCGTAGCCTCCTTCGTAGCAATCAACAAGTCGCAGCCAACGCGGCATCGAACGTGATAAACAACGAAATGCTTTTAGGAGCACCGCAAGCGGGTAATGCGCAGCCGAGCCAGCCTGAGCCCGCAAACCCACTAGGCAGATTTGTCACTAGCATCGCCAGGCCAGCGATGGAATCTCGCCTTTTACGTGCACTCGAGAGCCCTCGACAGCTTGAAGAAGTCATGGTGGACTTTTGGTTCAACCATTTCAATGTATTCCAAGGTAAGAATCTTTTACGTGTGATGATGGGACACTATGAACACTATGCAATTCGCCCGTTTGCTTTTGGCAAGTTTCGCGATTTACTAGGGGCTACGGCCCATCACCCGGCAATGTTGTACTACCTCGATAATGCACAAAGCGCAGCACCAGGTATGGGCGCAGGCGGTGCCAATCCTCGTGGTTTGAATGAAAACTATGCCCGCGAGCTGATGGAACTTCACACCCTAGGAGTTGACGGGGGCTATAAACAAAAAGATGTGACTGAACTAGCTCGAATGCTCACGGGTTGGTCCATTCAATCACCCAACCAAACGATTAGTTCAGACACACCTGCAGCGCCAGGTTCCATCGCGCAAATGCCCGGCTTTTTCTTCAATGAACGCATTCACGACAAAGGTGAAAAAGAATGGCTTGGGTTTCAAGTATTACCACAAGGCCAAGCAGAAGGTGAGTTCGCGCTTGATACACTTGCTAAACATCCTGCAACGGCAAAGCATATCAGCTACAAGCTTGCGCAATATTTTGTAAATGACAAACCCGACCCAGCTTTGGTCGCAAAGCTTGCGCAAGTTTTCACAACAACAGACGGCGAAATCACCCAAGTTTTAGCAGCCCTATTTTCGAGCGATGCCTTTTGGGCAAAAGAAAACGTCGCAGTAAAGTTTAAAACACCTTATCAATATGTTTTGTCCGTTGTAAGAGCCACTGGCCAAACCCCTGAAAATTTGCAAGCCTTAAGCGGGGCTCTTGCGGCACAAGGTATGCCGCTCTACGGATGCGCAACACCGGACGGCTACAAAAATACAGAAGCTGCTTGGCTTAATCCCGACGCAATGACAAAACGCATTAACTTTGCGAACAACTTATTTACTGCTCGAAGTTTTGGTAATGCATTAAATTCGATTACGGTCGAAGGTCTCATGCAAACTTTGGGGCCGTTGGTCAATGAACCGACCAGGAAACTAGCGCTGGCAAGCGCTAACGATTCGTCACTGGCACGAGCGCTTGTTGTTGCCGGGCCAGCGATGATGCGTCGCTAAACTTTATGAAACCAACTTTTATGATGCCCAAATCTGCTCCCATGATTCAAACTTCTAGGCGATCATTTATTCATTGCTCAACTGCGTCAATTATCAGCTTTGGAGCAAACGGCATTTGGGCCTCACGCGCTAGTGCAGCCACTATTAATGAAAACGCAAGGTTGGTGGTCATTATGCTTCGCGGTGCAGTCGATGGCCTATCGGTGGTTGCTCCTTACGCAGAGGGCAACTACTACAACTCGCGTCCAACCATTGCTATCGCAAAGCCAGGTGAAACAGATGGCCTGCTTCGCTTGGACAGTTTGTTTGGTTTACATCCAGCGCTCGCTATGTTGATGCCCTATTGGGAAAGCGCAAACTTAAACTTTATTCACGCGAGTGGTTCACACGACACTACACGCTCACATTTCGACGCGCAAGATTACATGGAATCCGGCACGCCGGGCAAGAAATCGACACAAGATGGATGGCTCAATCGCTTAGCAATTAGTCTAAACAGCGAGAGTGTTGATGCCTCCAAACGTCTGCAAGCTGTCAACCTGGGGCCAGTGATGCCACGAATCTTCGCGGGCTCATCTCCGGTTGCGTCGCTTGCTCAAGGTAACGCAGCGGTTGCCAAAGGTGTACTGGATCGCGAGCCTGTCGCAGATGCCTTTGCCAAGCTCTACGCTGGTAATGACAAACTTTCGGAAACGGTACGCGAAGCCACAGCCACTCGAAAAGAGATCATGACTTCACTCGCAAGCGACGATCCGAAAGCCGATCAGGGCTCTCTATCGCTTCGAGGCTTAGCCCAAGACACTGCACGCCTAGGACAACTCATGCAACGCGACGCACGAGTTCGATTAGCATTCGTTCCGGTCGGCGGCTGGGACACTCATGTAAACCAGGGCAATGGCAAAGGCCAGCTTGCCAATAGGCTGGGACTACTGGGCGAAGCGATTGATTCACTGATTAAAAACATGGGCAATCGATTCGCTGAAACCACTATAGTTGTAATGTCGGAGTTCGGTAGAACCGTGAAACAAAATGGCAATCAAGGTACTGATCACGGCCACGGAAATGTGATGTGGACGTTAGGTGGAAACATCAAAGGCGGTCGAGTGGAAGGCCAATGGCCCGGTTTAGAAACGAATGCCTTAAATGAAGGTCGAGACCTCGCGATTACGACGGATTTTCGCGACCCTATTGTCAACATTCTGGAACAGAAGTTTCGCCTTAAAGATAATCAGCTCTCTGCTGTGTTTCCAGAATTAACAGTGCGTAATCGATCCTGAATCTACACGGGCCACCATGTCGCCATTAGGGCGTAATCCGCCCCACCACCTTCAACTGATTCCCTTGCTTTTGCAGAACAATTCCCTCGCCCGATTGCGGAAAAATGCCGGTTAGCGCAGTGATGTTCACTTGATGAGTAACAACTACTAAAGTACCTGGCCCTTTCCACTCCATCAGCAGCGCTTTGGCACTTTCTGTTTGTTTTGGCTCATCCTGCCTTTCATTAAAGAAGGAGTTAAACGCTGGGTTTTCTTGTCTTGCTTCTGCAGTCAAGTTCGAAAATGCGAGAGCAGCGGTCTCTTTGCATCGACACCATTGCGACGTAATGACTCGATGTACTTTCACGCCATTAAATTGTAAATACTCACCAATGCGTTTTGATTGTGTGCGACCAACTTCGTCTAAGTTTCGTTGAGTTGAACAATCACTCACCAGAAAGTTAGGGGGATCACCCACACCCGGCGCATTCGCGTGACGGAACAAAATAATATTGCCTTGCTTTAACGCCTCTACTGCATTCGATGGTTGCGCGATGAAACTTAAAACTAGAAAGAGGAGGGAAATGAACTTTATCATCAAAACTTCTCAGCGCGTAACACTTCAACTTCCTGCATAAAGGAAACCATTGCGTAATCTTTAAAGTACTTGGTTTGCAAATGCACAAGTATGTCTTCGGCTTGCTGCCTAGCACAAATAATTTTGATTTGAATGTTCGCAACCTCTTGCCAAGCTGCATCGCGACTACCCCGGCTACCCATGCCCCTAGCGTCCGATACTGTATAACCCTTCGCTCCTAATCGTTCAAGTTCGCGCAACAGCGTTTGTTCGACCACTGATTCGGTCACAATGGTCAGCAAGGTTTTTTTCTCAGTGATTAAACTCATGTTGCTACGCCCAGAAAATATGCGGCCATTCGGTAATACAGCGGTATGCCTATCAGGATATTAAACGGAAAAGTAATGCCCAACACAGCTGCCAATGACAAACCAGGGTTTGCCTGCGGCAAAGCGATACGCATCGCCGCAGGTACTGCAATGTAAGATGCACTCGCAGCTAACGTGGCTAACAACGTACAGCCGCCAATGGAAAGGCCTAATAGCAAACCGCATCCAAGCCCTAAGAGGGACGAGAACAAAGGCATCAAGATACCGAAGGCAATGATGAACGAACCTTTGCGCTTCAAATCCATAATCTGTTTACTGACGATCAGCCCCATCTCAAGCAAGAACAAGGTCAGCGCACCTTTGAAGAGATCATAGAATAAACCTTTAATAGGTTTTAAGCCTTCCGGTCCTGCGATCCAGCCTATGGCCATGCCACCCAGCAACAGCGTAACGCCCTTTCCCAAAAACGTTTCATGCAATAAAACCTTCCATTCAGTTTGTTTACCGAGACCCCGAGCCAACACAATACCGACCATAATTGCCGGCACTTCCATCACGGCCAAGAAAATCGCCATCTGCGGCTCGAAATCAATGTTTCGTGAAGTTAGCCAATTTACCCCAACGGCAAAGGTTGCTACGCTAACTGAACCGAAGTGGGCTGCAATCGACGCGGCATCTGGGCGGGATAACTTGCCTAACCGAAGCAGCACTATAAAGGCAATCAAGGTCTGCACGATCCCGAGAGCAATCACTAGCGCTAACTGCGGTGCTAATGGCGCCAGTGCCTGTTTTGCTAAGCCTTCACCGCCTTTCAAGCCAATCGCAAGTAGAAGAATTAGCGACAACGAATCGTAAAGCGCAGCGGGTAGTTTAAGCTCAGTACGAGCCAAACCAGCTAATAGACCAAACAAGAAAAATAGTACGACTACGTCCATAATCGGGTGATGGTGCCATAAGGACTTAACTAATCGATGCTAATTCCCTAGAGTTACGCCGGTATCGATCAAAAGTCCGTGTAATGCAGACAAATTATCATTGGCGTACTATCAGGCACAAGCAAATGTAGGGGTTACTACATTGAACACCTTGGCACCAAGCATTGTTACTGAGGCAAAGTCGGCAAGCACGGCTTTTTCTCTTTGTCGAATCCAAACGCTCACATTAATTCAAGGCCTATCTCTTGAGACCAGCGCGCTGCAATCCATGCCAGACGCCAGCCCAACCAAATGGCATTTAGCCCATACAACTTGGTTTTTCGAAGTGTTCATCCTTGAGAGATTTGAAAAAAACTTCAAGCCCTTTGACGACTCATTCCGAGTTCTATTCAATAGTTATTACATCGGCGTGGGTGACAAATTTCCTCGTGCAAAAAGAGGGCTGATCTCACGGCCAGACTTGTCCCGAGTACTAGCCTACCGTGAAAATGTCGAAGCTCGAATTGATGCGCTTTTGCAGCAACTAGCGCACCTAAATATCACGGAACGCAAGGAGTTAGCGTCACTCGTTGAACTCGGCATCAATCACGAGCAGCAACATCAAGAACTACTACTTACTGATTTGAAACACCTGCTCTCGCAAAACCCGTTAAAACCAGCCTATCGAGACGGCTGGCCCTTAGTAAGGGCAAAAAGTGCTCCTGCGACATGGGTTGATTTCGAAGGTGGGCTTCATGAAATTGGCAACGGTGCTGAATCTTTTTGCTTTGATAATGAGACTCCGAGGCACAAGGTCTACCTCAATGCATTTAGCCTGAGTAGTTTGCCAATCTCCCACGGTGACGTACTCGACTTTATCGCAGATGGCGGCTACAAAAGCCCACAGTTTTGGCTATCAATGGGGTGGGATTCCGTCCAAGAACAAGCTTGGAATGCGCCTTTATATTGGGAGCAGCATGCTGGCGATGTCCAAGGCAGAAACAACGGCTGGAATACGTTTACTCTTCGCGGTATGTGTGAGATTTCAAGGCGGGTACCCTGCCCTCATTTGAGTTACTTCGAGGCCGATGCCATAGCACGATGGATGGGTGCCCGCTTGCCAAGAGAAGCGGAATGGGAAATTGCAGCCAACGCTAACGCAAGCACCAAACACAACTTACTCGAAGACAATATCTACCACCCGCTAGAACTCAAAGAGGGATTAGAGCCGAACCAGCTTGGCCATTTGATTGGCGATGTATGGGAATGGACACAAAGTGCTTATTTGGCTTACCCCGGCTTTCGTGAAGCTCCAGGTTTAGTTGGCGAATACAACGGCAAATTTATGTGCAATCAGTTTGTGCTCAGGGGCGGTTCATGCGTGACACCTTCATCACACATTCGCACAAGCTATCGACACTTCTTCCCGCCTGATGCACGTTGGCAGTTTTCCGGGGCACGCCTAGCAAAAGACATCCAAGGTTAAAACTGCTCTTTTCCAAGTTCGGTAAACTATCGAA
>JAYWIG010000334.1:0-25889 GCA_043789035.1 Betaproteobacteria bacterium | reverse complement strand
GCCTTAATGCATAGGCATCAGCAGCGCCTCGAAATGCGATGAAATCATCTCTTTCTATCGAGGGGTGCAGATGGGGTGCAAAGAGTGGCAAAACACCGGCTTTACCATGTAAACGATTACCTCGAAACAATAACGAGGCATCACCGCTTAGGGCGCGAATCGATGCAGCGCACAGCTCATGCACGCGCTGTGCATGTCTTGCCTTAAGTTGATCGGTAGCGTCTGAGCTTAAGTGACTGAGCACAGCTTTAAAGCGCTACAGTCGCGCTTAATTCCTGATTGAAGCAGCGCTGAAAATATTCCGCAATGATAGCCTTCTCGGCATCGTCGCACTTGTTAAGAAAAGACAATCGAAACGCAGTGGCCACATCGCTAAATATTTCTAAGTTTTCTGCCCAGGTAATGACAGTTCTTGGCGACATTAAACTCGAAAGATCCCCGGCTGCAAACCCTTTGCGAGTAAGGTCGGCCAAAGCTACCATGCAAGCAACTTGTTTTTTACCGGAATCGGAGTTCATACTGGGTACTCGCGCCAATACGATGGCAAGCTCTTCGGCCGGTTGCAAGTAGTTCAGAGCGGCGACGATATTCCAGCGATCCACCTGGGCGTGATTTAAGCGTTGGGCGCCATGGTAAAGACCATTCAAATTGCCCAAACCCACGGTATTTGCAGTGGCAAACAACCTGAAATTCGAATGCGGCTTAATCACTCGGTTTTGATCCATCAAGGTGAATCTACCGTCACGCTCTAGGATTCGCTGAATCACAAACATCACGTCAGGCCTGCCCGCATCATACTCATCAAAGATCAAGGCGACCGGACGTTGCAATGCCCATGGAACAATGCCTTCTTGAAATTCAGTAATTTGCATACCGTCTTTCAACACTACCGCATCTTTCCCCACCAAGTCTAGGCGGCTAATATGGCCGTCTAAATTCACCCGAACACAAGGCCAGTTAAGGCGTGCGGCCACCTGTTCAATATGCGTTGATTTCCCTGTTCCATGCAAACCCTGCACCATCACACGCCTGTCACGCATAAAGCCCGCTAGGATCGCTAAAGTCACGTCTTTATTGAAGCGATAGACTGAATCGATTTCGGGTACATGATCGGCAAGGTCAGTCCCACGTTGAACGGGCACTTTTAAATCAGAATCAATGGCAAACAAATCTTTTGCTGAAACTAAATCGAAGTTGGTAATAGATGTCATACGTTTGCGTCAATCTGGCTCAATGCAGCAGCCGCTCGTTGTAGATTAGGTAACCACTGCAAAGCCTTTTCCAAGCTCACTCTCATGATTGGTGCTTGAACTGCAATACAAAGGTTGGATGCCGCATCGAGCCTAGGCACAAGTACTGCGAGGCACACCAAGCCCGGCAAAAACTCTTCATCATCTATCGCATAGCCCTGCTTTTTTACTAGTTGAATTTCAGCCTCAAGCGATGCAAAGTCAGTAATCGTTTTCGGGGTGAACTTTTCAAATGGTTCGTTGGCCAGCAAGCGACGGCGTTGGGTAGCTGTCATGTGTGCCAGCATTACTTTGCCGCTCGCCGAACAATGCACGGGCACCCGCGATCCAGCACGCAAATAGAAACGCAGCGGAGCCGCTGTTTCAACACGGTCCAAATAAATAACTTCGCTACCCGAAAGCGATGTGATATTACAGCTCTCGCCCACCTCTTCGACCAAACGCCGCAACACAGCATGACGTGCTCCGTAATGGCTGTCGTTTAAGAGCAGGTTTTCGGCCAAGCGCCGCAATCGCGTACCCGTGCCATAGTGCCTGCCGTCGCTCTCGCGCTGTAACAAACCAGCTGCTTCTAATTGCTGCAACATGCGATGCACTGTTGGCTTAGGCAAATTAGTTTCTTCGACCAAGCTTTGTAAAGAATGACGTTGATCACGGGCGGCGATGACCTCTAATAACGCGATTAGTCGCAAAGTGGGTGTGTCGCCGCCTATATCAACGATATTGTTGTCTACAGACTTTGAAGATATTTGATCGTTTTGGTTCATGATATGGACAGAACTATATATTTATTTCAAAAAATAGTACAGCGCGTATCGTTTTTTATAAATTTAATGTAATCTGTTGAAAACTGTAAATATATCGATTTAAGGAAAAATTATGTCCAATGACATTCAAGACACCCGCAAAGCCGTCACCGGCATGCAAAAAATGACGCCCTCAGAGGCTTTTGTTGAAACCATGGTGGCCAATGGCGTGCGCGAAATATTCGGCATCATGGGCTCTGCTTTCATGGATGCAATGGACATTTTCGCCCCCGCAGGCATCAAGTTAATTCCAGTGGTGCACGAACAAGGCGCAGGCCACATGGCCGATGGTTATGCTCGCGTAAGCGGTCGTCACGGGGTTGTGATTGGCCAAAACGGCCCCGGCATCAGTAATTGTGTAACTGCTATTGCTGCAGCTTATTGGTCGCATAGCCCGGTTGTCATGATTACGCCAGAAACCGGTACGATGGGTATGGGACTAGGCGGCTTTCAAGAAGCCAACCAGTTGCCAATGTTCCAAGAATTCACCAAGTATCAAGGCCATGTTAACAACCCTAAGCGTATGGCTGAATACACCGCTCGTTGCTTTGACCGTGCGATGTCTGAGATGGCTCCTACGCAGCTCAATATTCCACGTGATTATTTCTACGGCGAAATTACCTGTGAAATCCCGGTACCGATGCGAGTTGATCGTGGCGCGGGCGGTGAAAAGAGTTTGAGCGAAGCCGTTGAGTTACTTTCCAAGGCTAAGTTTCCGGTGATTTTGTCGGGTGGCGGCGTAGTTTTGGGCAATGCGGTTGAAGAGTGTAAGGCGCTGGCCGAGCGTTTAGGCTCACCAGTTGTGAACGGCTATTTACGCAATGATTCCTTCCCTGCAAGCCACCCGTTATGGGCTGGCCCACTGGGCTATCAAGGCTCGAAAGCTGCCATGAAGCTGATCGCGCAAGCCGACGTTATCATTGCGCTCGGTTCACGTCTCGGCCCTTTCGGTACATTGCCCCAGCACGGTTTAGATTATTGGCCTAAAGATGCCAAGATTATTCAAGTCGAAGCCGACCATACCAACCTTGGTTTAGTGAAGAAGATTCACGTCGGTATTCATGGCGATGCGAAAGCTGTTGCGATTGAGTTAACAAAACGCCTGAGTGCCATAACACTTCAGTGTGATGCGACAAAAGCCGAACGTGCTGCAAAAATTGTTGCTGAAAAAGCGGCTTGGGAAAAAGAGCTCACCGAATGGACGCATGAGAAAGATTCCTACAGCCTTGACATGATCGAAGAGCAGAAGAAAGAAGAAGGTAACTGGTTGCACCCACGCCAAGTGTTGCGCGAACTTGAAAAAGCCATGCCACCACGTGCCATGGTGTCGACCGATATTGGCAACATTAATGCCGTGGCTAACAGCTACTTGCGCTTCGAGGAGCCACGTAGTTTCTTCGCGCCAATGAGCTTTGGTAACTGTGGCTATTCACTGCCCACCATGATTGGTGCCAAGTGCGCGGCCATGGACAGACCAGCAATTGCCTACGCCGGTGACGGAGCTTGGGGCATGAGTATGTCTGAACTCATGACGGCTATACGCCATAATATTCCCGTAACGGCAGTGGTGTTCCACAATCGCCAATGGGGTGCAGAGAAGAAGAACCAAGTGGACTTCTATAACCGGCGCTTTGTTGCGGGTGAACTCGACAACACCAGCTTTGCGGGTATTGCCATCGCGATGGGTGCGGAAGGCATTGTGGTTGACAAGTTAGAAGATGTAGGCCCTGCATTGAAAAAAGCCATTGACATGCAGATGAACGAAGGTAAAACCACCGTCATTGAAATCATGTGTACTCGTGAATTGGGCGACCCATTCCGTCGTGATGCGTTGGCCAAACCAATTCGTTTCTTAGAAAAGTATAAAGACTACGTCTAACGAGTTGATGACACTCTCGACTGCGCATGCCATGGACGCTTGGCCAAGATTGGCCAAGCTACTCGTGGCAGCCCGCAACAAAGGTCCTGCGAAAACTGGGATTGTGTTTCCCATGTCAGAGACTTCGCTCCGTGCTGCTGTACAAGCCCATCGTCAAGGGCTTATCGAAGCCATTATGTACGGGCCATCGGCAGCACTGCTTGAGCTGGCGAAAAAACACGATATCGACTTAACGGATATCGCAATTATCGATACACCCGCTGAAGCAATTGCGTGCGCAGCGCAAGCCGTTGCCGACTGCAAAAAAGGCGAACTCGCGGCTTTGATGAAAGGCAGCCTGCACACTGACGAACTACTGGCACCTGTGGTTGCACGCGATACCGGACTTCGGACCGATAGGCGGATTAGCCATTTATTTGTATTCGATGTGCCTAGCTACCCAAAACTGTTGATGGTGGCCGATGCCGTCGTGAACATCGCACCTGATTTGAAATCGAAATTTAGTATCGTTCAAAACGCCATCGATGCCGCCCATAAGATTGGTGTTGATAACCCAAAAGTCGCTATTCTTGCCGCAGTGGAAATGGTGCAAGAAAACATTCCCGCAACCAAAGATGCCGAAGCACTCTTAGCGATGGCTGCCGAAGGTAAGATTACCGGCGGTATCTTAGGTGGCCCGTTTGGGTTTGATAATGCCGTATCAAAACGAGCAGCACTGATTAAAGGAATCGCATCGCCTGTCGCAGGCGATGCTGATATTTTGATTACCCCAGATTTAAACGCAGGTAACATTCTGTACAAGTCCCTCATCTACATGGCCGGTGCGGAATGCGCCGGTGTAGTGCTCGGAACATCGGTACCGATCATTCTGACGAGCCGTGCTGACAGCGAAACTTGCCGAGTAGCATCATGTGCTCTAGCAAGTTTGCTAGCGAACTAAGTCTGTTATGACGTTGCAGCCTTGGAATGTGTGGTTGGCGCTTGTCAATCGTCATTCACTAGGTAAAGATGCCTCTGCGGGCTTAACCGGCGCACTCATCGTCTTGCCCCAAGCCATGGCCTATGCCATGATCGCCGGCCTACCTCCGCACTACGGCTTGTATTGCGCCATCGTTCCGGCAATCATCGCAGCAGTATTTGGTTCCTCTTGGCATTTAGTCAGCGGCCCAACCGCAGCGATTTCGATTGTGGTGTTCGCCACCCTTTCACCGATGGCAAAAGCAGGTAGCCCGCAATACATCATGCTGGCCTTAACCTTAGCATTTTTGGTAGGCGTTATTCAATTGGCTATGGCCATCTGCCGACTAGGTAAGCTCACCGACAAAATTCCTCACAGCGTTATTATTGGTTTTACGACTGGCGCGTCATTTTTAATTGCTGCCAGCCAAATCAAGCATTTCTTCGGGCTTTCACTTCCGACCAATAATGGCTTTATTAGTACGCTCACAAATGCAGTTTCTGCGGCTGCAACTTTCAAGTGGCAAGTGACCTGCGTAGGCGCTGTTACCTTATTCACAACCATTGCAGCAAAAGCTTGGCTCAAGCCATTACCGCATATGGTTGTTGGCATGGTCATAGGGGCGCTTACAGCTTTCGCACTTGGTAGCAATGAAGTAGTGCTTGTTGGCGCATTACCATCCGCGTTGCCTCAACTATCAACCCCTTCATGGGATTTTTCGATCTGGGCAAGCTTAAGCAAAGGCGCTGTAGTGGTGGCGCTACTCGCACTGACCGAAGCCATCGCCATTGCCCGCGCAGTTGGCCTTCGATCAAACCAAGCCATAGACGGTAACCAAGAAACTTTTGGACAAGGTTTATCGAATCTCGCCGGCGCATTCTGCAGTGGCTATCCATCTTCAGGTTCGTTCACTCGTAGCGGGGTGAACTATGAGGCAGGTGCCGTCACACCTCTTGCCGCAGTATTTGCCTCGCTTATCTTAATGGCTATGCTTTTACTTATAGCTCCGTTGGTGAGCTATCTGCCAATAGCGGCAATGGCTGGGGTACTGTTCATCGTCGCCTGGGGTTTGATCGACATGAAACAAATTAAACATTGCTTAGATAAGAAAACCGATGCAGCGGTATTTTTCACCACCTTTCTGGCCTGCCTCATCACCAATATCGAAATTGCGGTGTTCGCTGGAATTACACTATCCATCATCCTACGAATGATTTATAAAAATGGCAACAACCACCACTAGCGGCGTTATTCCCATCCTTGATCCAGTCGCAAAAACTCGTGCACTCGATTCTGGCAATACGGTGAAGACCACCACTTGCTATATGTGCGCCTGTCGGTGCGGTATTCGGGTGCATCTGCGCGATGGCCAGGTACGCTACATCGATGGAAACCCAGAGCACCCACTGAACCAAGGTGTGATCTGTGCCAAGGGTGCCTCAGGCATCATGAAGCAGGTATCACCCGCACGACTCACCGAGCCCTTACTGCGTAGACCAGGAAGTGATAGAGGCGCTGGTGAATTCGACGTTATTTCATGGGACAAGGCCTTCGAAATTCTCACTGAGCGCTTGGGTAAAATTCGCGCAACTGACCCAAAGAAGTTCGCCTTATTTACTGGCCGCGATCAAATGCAAGCTCTCACAGGTTTGTTCGCTCGACAGTTCGGCACACCGAACTATGCGGCGCACGGCGGTTTTTGTTCGGTCAATATGGCCGCCGGCATGATTTACACCGTTGGCGGCAGCTTCTGGGAATTTGGTGGACCTGATTTAGAGCGTGCAAAACTTTTTGTGATGATGGGCACCGCAGAAGACCATCACAGCAACCCGATGAAGATTGCGCTGAGCAAGTTCAAGCGCAAAGGGGGTCGGTTTATTTCGATTAACCCAGTGCGCACAGGCTACTCAGCAATTGCTGACGAATGGATTCCTATCAAGCCGGGTACCGATGGTGCATTGTTGATGGCCATTTTGCATGAGCTTATCGGTAAAAATTTAATCGATCTTGCCTTCCTGAAACGCTTTACCAATGCCCCGCAGCTGGTGGTGCTTGATGAAGGTGAGCGCGAAGGTTTGTTCGCCTTCGATCCAAACCCAGAAAAAGGCCCGCCCGGCGATGGCCGTAACCCACATAACAAACTGGTGTGGGACAAAACCAGCGGCAGAGTGCTCAACGCTTACCCCGAAGGCATAGCTGACGGTTGCGACCCTGCACTTGAAGGCCACTACACCTTGGCTGACGGTACCAAAGTTGCCCCATCATTTCAGTTAATGCGCGACCGCGTGGCAACTTGTACACCCGAATGGGCAGCTCAAATTACAGGTATTAATGCCGATCGTATTCGACAACTTGCGTTTGAGATTGGTGACACTGCACTGAATCAAGCATTCGAATTGCCTATTAGCTGGACAGACGCTTGGGGCAAGGTTCATAAAACTACCCAGGCACGCCCAGTCGCATTTCATGCAATGCGTGGTCTTGCTGCCCATTCGAATGGCTTTCAAACAGTACGCGCACTGGCGTGTGTTCTAAGCGTTCTCGGTAGTATTGACGCGCCCGGTGGTTTTCGCCATAAAGCCCCCTACCCGCGACATATTGTGCCGAACTACAGGGCGTTTAACGACCCGGCGATGATTCAGCCGAATACACCTTTGAATGCTGCGCCGCTTGGTTTTCCTGCAAGCCCTGAAGAGTTGGCAATCAATGCGGACGGTTCTCCGATTCGTATCGATCACGCCTTCTCCTGGGAACATCCACTTTCCGCTCACGGATTAATGCACAACGTCATTACCAATGCGGTGAAGGGCGACCCATACCGAGTTGACACCTTGATGATTTTCATGGCGAATATGGCTTGGAATTCCAGCATGAATACCATGGTGCAACGCGAAATGCTCAATCGCAAAGATGAGAAAGGCGACTACATGATCCCTTTCCTCGTGGTGTGCGATGCCTTCCAAAGCGAAACGGTCGCTTTTGCTGATCTTGTGTTGCCTGACACTACCTACTTAGAGCGCCATGATGTGATGAGCATGCTCGATCGGCCGATCTCTGAATTCGAAGGCCCAGTCGATTCCGTACGTGTTCCCGTCGTGCCACCGACCGGCAACTGCAAGCCATTCCAAGAAGTGCTGATTGAACTAGCCTCGCGCTTAAAGTTTCCTGCATTTACCACCGCAGAAGGCACCCAGAAATTTAAAGGCTATCAAGATTTCGTGGTGAACTTCCAGCCTTCACCAGGCATCGGTTTTTTGATGGGCTGGCGCGGTAAAGATGGCGACACCCATTTACGCGGTGATCCAAACCCAAAGCAGTGGGAAGCCTACGAGAAAAACAATTGCGTATTTCAATATCACATGCCAGAAACAATGCATTACATGCGCAACTGGAACCGAGAGTATTTAGACTTCGCTAAAGAAAAAGGTTGGCGGCAGAAAAACGATCCTGTGCAATTAGCGTTGTACTCAGATACCTTACAGGGCTTTCGCTTAGCGGCGCAAGGAAAAACAAAGGGTAGACAGCCTCCCGCAGAATTACGCGCAAGGATTGAAAAGTATTTCGACCCACTGCCGTTTTGGTATCCGCCCTTAGAAGAGGATGCCACCGATCTTGCCGCCTATCCATTGAATGCCATTACCCAGCGCCCCATGGCTATGTATCACTCATGGGATTCGCAGAACGCTTGGTTAAGGCAAATTCATAGCCACAATTACTTGCATGTAAATCCATTGACCGCCCAAGGTGCCGGTATTGCGGATGGTGGCTGGTGTTGGGTTGAAAGCCAATGGGGCAAAGTACGCTGCATGATTCGTTATAGCGAAGCCGTGGAGCCCGGAACGGTATGGACATGGAATGCGATTGGTAAGGCCGACAGCGCTTGGCAGCTCGCGCCAGGAGCCGATGAAGCAAAGAAAGGCTTCTTGCTCAATCATTTGATCTCTGAAGAGTTACCCTTTGATGACGCAAGTAAGACGATTAGCAACTCTGACCCAATTACAGGGCAAGCAGGTTGGTATGACGTTCGAGTGCGGATTCGCCCTGCGGCACCTGAGGAGCCCGAAGAAACCTTTCCGCAAGTCGCCAGCGTCCCAGCGGCGCCGGGCGTGATGGGTAGTTCGGCGCAAAAATTTTCGAAAGTATTGAGTTACTTTTCTGGAGTGAAAAAATCATGATTAAGTGGTTGCAAGACATTCTTCATGCCAACGCACAGTCGAATATTTTGGCGGAGGCCCCCGCGCCTGCGCCCATCATGTCAAAACCCCACGAGGCGGAAACATTAGCTAAGCAGTTAGCCTTAGTCATCGACTTAAATGTGTGCGTTGGCTGCCATGCCTGCGTTACGTCATGCAAACAATGGAATAGCTCTGGTAGCGCCGGGCCACTCACCGATTTGAACCCGTACGATTCGAACCCGACCGGTACATTTTTCAACCGTGTGCAAACATACGAAGCTGGTACTTTCCCGAATACCGAAACAGTTCACTTCCCAAAAAGCTGCTTGCATTGCGAAGACCCACCTTGCGTACCTGTATGCCCGACAGGGGCTAGCTATAAGCGCAAAGAGGACGGCATTGTTCTCGTCGATTACGACAAGTGCATTGGTTGCAAGTACTGCGCTTGGGCCTGCCCGTACGGTGCGCGTGAGTTAGATGAAGAGCGCAAAGTGATGACTAAATGCACTTTATGCGTTGACCGTATTTACAACGAAGATTTGCCAAAAGAAGATAGAAAACCGGCATGTGTCTCAGCCTGCCCTACGGGTGCGCGATTGTTTGGCGATGTGAAAGACCCTGACTCTGAAGTATCGAAAGCAATTCGTGAGCGCGGTGGCTATTCGCTAATGCCTGAGTGGGAAACACAACCTGCAAACCAATATTTGCCCCGCCAAATTACAAGGCCTAGGACATAACATGCATCCCGCATTTTCAATTCTTATCTTTACAACTTTGATTGGCATCGCTCAAGGCGCGGTCGTGGTGTTTGCCTTGTTGACGCTACTCGGTATCAACATGCCCAACGGGTTGCTCAATCATGGTTTGCTCATTTGCACAACCCTTCTCATAGCTGGCCTGGTAGCATCGTTTTTTCATCTTGGTCATAAAATGCGCGCTTGGCGAGCCATCATGATGTGGCGCACTTCTTGGATGTCTAGAGAAGTCATCATCTTGCCGGTGTTTATCGCGATAACCGGGCTCTGGTGGGTTTCAGTCGCGCTGAAATGGCAAGGCCTAAGCACCTGGCTGCTACCAGTACTCGCACTCATTGGCGCTTTGGCACTTTGGTATTGCACCGCGATGATCTATGCCTGCCTTCGTTTCATTGAAGAATGGTGCAATGGCTATACCGTACCGAACTTTATTCTCATTGGGTTGTCCTCAGGCATGATTTGCACTTGCGCATTGGCCTCTGTCATGAAAGCAACGGCATTGCGCGACACCCTCGCTCCTTTTGCAATTCTTTTAAGTTTAGTGGCCCTAACCGTGCGTTGGATGAGCGTCCAGCACAACTTGGCTATTCGACACAAATCGAATTTGCAATCAGCCACAGGCATTCCTGGCAAACAACTTTTGCAAAAATCGATGGGCATGTCGGCAGGTTCATTTAATACCCGTGAGTTCTTCCACGGTGCAGGTGAACTTGGGGTTCGAAATATGAGGTGGATCTTCGTCGTGCTGGGCTTCGTACTGCCCATCGCCCTTTGCATCGTTGGCGTATTTACGCAAACAACCTTACCTTGGCTCATGGCGGCCCTACTGCAACTACCCGGCTTAATCGCCGAGCGCTGGTTTTTCTTCGCCCAAGCCAAACACCCGCAGAACCTTTACTACCAAGTGGTTTCATAGAGATTACTTAAAAACAACCGTTTTATTCGCATTAACCAGCACCCTGCGCTGAGCATGCCAACTGACGGCTCTTGCCAACACAGCACTCTCTACATCGCGCCCAATCGTTGTCAGTTCCTGAGGCCCACACGAGTGATCTACTCGTTGAATGTCTTGCTCGATGATTGGGCCTTCATCCAAATCAGACGTTACATAGTGGGCCGTGGCACCGATAATTTTGACGCCACGGTCATGGGCTTGGTAGTAAGGCTTTGCGCCTTTAAAGCTTGGTAAAAACGAGTGATGAATGTTGATTGCCTTGCCTTCAAGTTTTTTGCATAAGTTCTCTGACAATACTTGCATATAACGAGCCAGCACCACTAACTCAATATTTTCAGCGTCAACAATATCAAGCAATTTCGCTTCGGCACTTGCCTTGGTATCAGCCGTTACCGGAATATGGTGGAACGGAATATCGTAAGAAGCCGCGAGTTGGTAATAATCTCTATGGTTCGACACGACACCACGAATATCAAGTTGCAACAAACCACTGCGATAGCGGAACAATAGATCATTCAAGCAGTGCCCGAGTTTAGAGACCATGATGACGGTTTTCATTTTGGCATCGGCACGCTGCAAATGAAACTTCATTTGCATTTGAGTAGCTAAGGCGACAAAGGCTTCGCGAAAACTAACGATTTGAGCTTCTTCCAACTGGAATCCGACCCGCATAAAGAACTGCCCAGTGCTCTTGTCGTTATATTGTGCAGCATCAGTAATGTTGCCACCACGTTCAGCTAACAAACCAGTAACGGCGTGAACAATACCAGTTCGATCAGGACAGGACAAGGTAAGAATATGGGCATCAGACACGAGGACTCCAATAAAGCGATTTAATAATGTTAAGTAGCATTCTAAGACGTCACTTACTCAATCGCCCTGCACCATCCAGCGTGCAGCTTTTTCTGCAAGCATTAAGGTGGGGCTATTGGTATTGCCACTGGTAATTAGCGGAAACACACTGGCATCGACAACGCGTAATCCTCGAACTAACTTTGCACCATCGCGCACTCTTAAGTGGGAATCAACTACGGCGTTTGGGTCATCAGCTGCACCCATTTTCGCTGTACCAACTGGATGAAAAATAGTGCTGGCTATATCGCCGGCCAGCTTGGCAAGCTCATCATCGGTTTGAAATTCAATACCGGGCTTGAACTCTTGTGGTTGATACTTTGCTAGGGCAGGTTGATTAACAATGTTTCGAGTGACTCTAAGGCTATCTGCAGCAACTTTTCGATCAATGTCCGTACTTAAATAATTCGGGGCAATCGCGGGTGCGTCAAGAAAGTTGTTACTTGTAATAGCAACGGTTCCTCGGCTAGTCGGGTTTAAATTACAAACACTCGCTGTAATGGCTGGGAAGTTATGTAACGGTTGGCCGAAGGCATCGAGGCTTAGCGGCTGCACGTGATATTGAATGTTGGCATAGAGTTGATCGGCACTGCTCTTCGTGAATACCCCCAACTGGCTTGGAGACATGCTCATGGGGCCAGTGCGCTTTAAAGCGTATTCAAGGCCGATTTTCGCTTTACCTAACCAAGAGTTTGCAAGGGCATTCAAAGTCTTTGCGCCATTCACTTTGTACACGGCGCGTATTTGTAGGTGGTCTTGCAAGTTCGAACCAACACCCGGCGAATCGACCAATACATCGACACCATGCTCTTTCAACAACCCCGCCGGACCAATGCCAGAGAGCTGCAATATCTGCGGTGTACCAATGCTGCCAGCACATAAAACCACCTCAGATGTTGCCGTTACCCTCAGCCGTTCATGGCCAGCTAGAACTTCCACGCCCATGCATCGTTGCACGCCATTAGCATCTTTTTCGATGTTCAGTTTAACGACCTGCGCCATCGTCCACATCTCAAAGTTCGGCCTACCGTAACACTGCGGTCTTAAAAACGCTTTGGCCCCATTCCAACGAAAACCATCTTTCTGGTTCACTTCAAAATAACCTACACCTTCGTTATCGCCACGATTGAAATCTTTTGTCGCTGGTATACCGGCTTGCATCGCTGCTTGGGCAAACGCATCGAGAATATCCCACTGCAAACGCTGCTTCTCCACTCGCCATTCGCCGCCCAAACCTCTATCGGCCTTACCTTTTGCAGAGTCTTCCGGTGGCCGAACATTATTGGCGTGGTAACGTTTTAAATCAGGGTCCGTAATGGGATTCTTCGCTACAAAATCTGCGTCCAATTTGTAGTAGCTTTCGTGCGCGAGAAAATCGGGCAAGCAGTTGTCCCAAGTCCAAGAATCATCCCCGGTGAGCTTTGCCCATTGGTTGTAATCTCGCGCTTGTCCGCGCATGTAAATCATGCCGTTAATACTGCTGCATCCACCAAGCACTTTACCCCGAGGGTAAATCAACTGGCGGCCATTCAAGCCTTTTTCGGCTTGGGTCTTGTACATCCAATCCGTTCTTGGGTTGCCTATGCAATAAAGGTAACCAACAGGAATATGGATCCAGTGGTAATCATCTTTACCTCCTGCTTCGATAAGCAAGACTCGCTTATTTTTGTCGGAAGAAAGACGATTCGCTACCAAACAGCCCGCAGTACCGGCACCGATAACAATGTAATCAAAAAGAAGGTTCGACATGTGAGGCAAAAACCACTAGCGCTAGAAAGCCGTATATTAGCCCCAATTTTCAACCCTTAACCGCCCCAGATGTCAGGCCGGTAATAATTTGCCTAGCCGCCACGAAAGTGAAGATTAGTGGTGGAATGGCGATTAGGCTACCCATCGCCATGACCTTGCCCCAATCAACCCCCATATCGGTAATAAACAACGACGCGGCAACCGGCAAAGTTCGAGTCTGCCTATCGGTTAAAACCAGAGCCAAGATGAACTCATTCCAAGAGATTCGGAAGGTGAAGATACTTGCGGCCGCTAACCCAGGGGCCATGAGCGGCAATAACACTTTGGTAAAGATTCGAATCGGGCCGCAACCATCAATCGCGGCTGCCTCTTCAAGTTCAATTGGCACCTGCAACACGAAGCCGTAAAGCAGCCAAATCGTGAAAGGCAAATTCACAGCCACATAAAGGAGCACTAGCCCCCAAAGGCTATTAATTAATTTCCATTCATTCCAGATTAAGAAAACCGGAATGGCCAGCACGGCTAATGGAACAGTACGAAGCAAAATAGTTGTATAGGCTATCGGGCTTCGACCGACGAAACGAAACCGGGCTAAACCATAAGCAGCCATGCAGCCCAGCACCAGAGTAATAAATGTCGATACTACGCCCACGAACAAGCTATTGCCGAGGTAGCGGTCAAATTTATCTTCTTCTAATACCGCACGATAGTTTTCTAAAGTTGGCGTAAACAAGAAGTTTAGAGGCTCTGAGAAAATCTGAACCTGCTGACGTAGGCTAGTCGCAAAAATAATCAAAATCGGCGCGAGGCACAAAAACGCTAAGATCAACAAAACGCAGTAATGCAATGTTGTCTGCCAAGGCTTGCGGTTCATGATGCGTCTTGCTTCATTGGGTTTGATAAACGGAGTGCCGCTAACGACAGCAACGCCACTACGATAAGCAGCAACACCGAGATTGCTGATGCAACGCCTAACTGTTGCCCCACAAAAGCTGTTTTATAGATATGCAGTGCAAGGATTTCGGTTGAATCACCCGGCCCACCGAAGGTAAGCACGTAAATCACTTCAAGCACTCTGAAGGCATCTATTAATCGCATCATTAAAGTAATCGCGATCACGTGCATGATCATCGGCAGTTTTACTAGAAAAGTTGCCTGCCACCAATTAGCGCCATCAATGCGAGTGGCTTCCATCACCGCGCCATCAATATTTGCCAGCGCTGCCACCATCATGATGAAAACGAAAGGTGTCCATTGCCAAATGTCGGCAACAACAATTGCTGCAAATGCAAGGGAGGGATCAGATAGCCAACCCTTCGCCGCTACGCCAAATAGCGCTAAAACAGCATTGATTAAACCGAACTGTGCATCGAACATATAGCGCCAAGCCAAGCCCACGGCAATTGGCGCAATCATCATCGGCAAAATAAACAAGGTTCGAAAAATCGACATGCCTCGAACTGGGTGCTCGAGCGCGAGCGCCAACGCAATACCAAGCACCATTTCTGCAGTCACCGCGATTGCTGCGAACTGCAAGGTTGTCCACAATGACGACCAGACGCGAGGGTTTGAAAACGCCGAAATAAAACTATCGAAGCCAACCCACTTGGCGCTTGACCAAGGGGTTCCCATACTCCAATCGTAGAAGCCTAACTGAAAGGCCGAGATAACAGGGTAAAGACAAGCCGCCGCCATCACTAAGACAGCGGGGCCGATATAAAACCAAGGTATCCAGGCCGATCGTTTCATTAGACTTTGTATCCTGCTTCGCGCATGATTTGGGTGACGGGCGCTACTAAATCATTCAACGCAGCTTCAGCAGTTTTCTTACCAGTTAATGCCTCAGAAATTCCAACGCCGAGTGCTTGCACATTGATCTTGTCCCAAACCGGGATGATGGGACGCCAATCTGGAGCTGAGTACTTCAACGCTTCTTTAAAGGTAATGAACTCTGGATACTGACGCACGAGAGCTTGATCGCCAAGCGATGAATTTCTTGTTGGTGCACCGCCTAATCGCGTCACTGCTTTGTCTTGCTCTTTTGACGTTAACCATTGCATCAGCAAGAAAGCAGCCTCTGGGTTTTTGGCGTTTTTTGGAATAGTTAGACCAAGGCCTCCCGATTGTGAGGCACGTTTGACGCCCCTAGGATGCAACGCCCAACTCACATTGCCAACAACCTTGCTTCTTGTCGGATCGTTCACGACACCGGCGAACGATGTTGAGTCTAAATACATTGCTGCTTGGCCCTGCAAGAACGCGGTGTTGGCTTCACCTTGGCCATAGCCGGGAATACCAGCTGGGCCAGTTGCAACAACTTCTTGCAAGAATTTCAGGGCTTCAACGCCAGCCTTATCATTAAAACGAACCTTCCAGTTCTCATCGAACACCGATCCACCAAGTGGATTGAGATGTAGCAGCCACGCGTGAACGCACTGATGGCCCGCTTGCCCACGCGATGTTAAAGCGCCTATACCTTCTTTATCTTTAATGATGCGCAGCACTTTACGGAAATCATCATAAGTTTCTGGTGGTTGTAAGTTGTGCTTTGCAAAAATATCTCGGCGATAGGCCAAGACTGATGTTTCAGCACCATACGGCAGGCCGTAAAGTTTTGCTCCTGGCCCCGCTAAGTAGCCCTTGGGCCCTCCCACCATACCGAGGTTTTCTAGGTAGATAGGAATAATGTCTTTCATGTCATAGGCAGGGTCAGCCAATGCAGCGTTCGAGAAATATTGGTCTAACGGCTGTACCAAATTTTTCGATACATACTCCCCCTTCCACATCACGATGTAGCAAGCCAAATCATAGTCACCTTGTGGCTTAGCCATCTCAAGCAACTGCTTTTCCTTCAAGCGACCAATGGCTAACTTATCGATTTCAACTTTAATGCCAGTTTCCTTCGTAAACTCTGGCAAGAGCTTGGTCATCGCATCGTAGTGCGGATGAGCCGGAATGTTGATGGTCACAGTTTTACCCGCGTACTTCGAGTAGCGGCTCTGAGCGTTCGCGCCACTGAATGGCAAGCCCGCGCCGAACGAGGTAATCGCGACTCCAGAGCCTGCCTTGACGAACTTGCGGCGAGTGCTTTTTATGGATGATTGAATTGTCATGTGTGTCTCCTTTTTTTAAAAACTATAAACGGAAAATATTAAATCAGCTCTTTTGTAAACTTTGTAATCTCCTAATACCCCAACCGATTGGCTTTAACTTATTACCCGGATGGCGCGGGTCCGGCCCCCATATTGCTTGATAAGTATCGACACAGCGCCCTTGGCGCTGTAAGCGCACAAAGACAATCGCTAAAGTGATCCACCAGACAATCATGGTTAGAAACATCCATCTTGGCGCATCGGCAATCACCAAGCCTAAAACAATTGCGATAACCGATGCCAGCAAAGCGCTCCAGCCAACAAATTTGTGAATTCGCTCGAACATAAGTCGTTTTCTGGTCATTAGATAATGGTCACCGGGCTCCTCAGGCGTGCCGCTAGTGCCGCGAGCGAAAGAGCCTAGGGCTTGTAACCACCCAGCGGCAAGCAGAACCCAACCTATACTGCCGTGCGTTGTTGCTGCAGGGGTACCCGACCCAGCATAGCCCCACATCACCCAAACCCCAGCGCTCATGAGCGCAAGCCCTACCCATTGAAAAACTCGATGGCTATGCCACCACAGCTTGTTATCCACTTGATGTGGCCAATTTTGTGATGGTGTGATTTTGTAGAAGCGTGCAATCAAAACCCCAATGGGCAAAAGAATCCCCCAACTCAACACCATTAGACGCGCATGCCAATAGGCCCATGGTGCAATGACATGCACTTCGCTGCCGCTGATTGGCATACTCAAAGCGTTGAGCGCCGAACTTAGCACTGAATCTAGCACGAGCCTCCCTCATGAATATTTCTTATTTCATTTGATGATAGCGCTAACATGCGATTTTGTCATTTGCAGCAAAAAACAATAAAAATTCAGACCCAAGGATTAATTAAAGCGATTTCCACCCTAGAAAAATCTGAAATATTACGGGTACATAATTGAGCACCGTTCGCGCTGGCAATTGCGGCGACTTGTGCATCGGGAATCCCCATCGGTTTACCCAATGCTCGTGCATGTGCCAGCACATCGCCGTAGATCAAGGCGGCGGTGCTATCAAAAGCCAGTGTCCGCTGAGCAAAGCGAATCCGCCACTCAGCTAACTGACTACTAAGCTTGGTCTTTCGTTTGCTCGGTTCTAACTTAGCTATCCGGTAAGCGATCTCGCCAAGCGTTACCGTTGAGATGCAGCATGCATTTTCGTTCATCAAGAACCAACGCTCGACGCTGTTATCGGGTTCTGACCTCATTAACTCAGAAATCACATTTGTGTCCAGCAGGATCACAAGTCGATGCCTTTGTGTGGGACGCGATTTTCCTCCATGAGCTTGTTAAGATCTACATCTGGTACGGCTAATGACTTCAAACGCTTTAAAAAAGCTGCAGCACTTTGTTGAGGATGACGCGCCGCATATTGCGTTAACGCATCCTCGACGATAGCGTGTATTGGTCTCTGCTCTATTGCAGATAACTGATGCGCCAAATCTCGTGCACGGGCACTTCGAACAGATAGTTGAGGTGATGTCATACGCCAATGATACTCATTTGATGGCATGATGGCATCATTTTTTGTGTTCCTACAGTCCTGGATTCTCCATGGAGCAGATCTCGAACTCGTACAATCGATTTGTGAAAAAAGTATCGACTCCCCAAACAAAGCTCAAGATGGAAGATATCGCTGCAAGAGCCGGCGTTTCCTTAATGACGGTATCGCGAGCGCTACGTACGCCTGATTCGCTGGCACCGGCGACTTTAAAAAAGGTGCTGGCGATTGTGAAGGAATCGGGCTATGTGCCAGATTCAATCGCGGGTGGCTTGGCATCGAAACGCTCAGGTTTCGTGAGTTTGCTAGTACCTTCTATTAACAACCTCCACTTTGCCGAGACTGCCGCTGCCTTAAAAGAAATCTTAGTGCCTGCTGGCTTGCAAGTACTTCTTGGTATTACTAACTACGAAGCAAAGGCCGAAGAGCGGTTAGTCGAGACAATGCTGCGGCGCAGGCCTGAAGCCATAGTCTTAACTAATGATGGTCACAGCAGCAAAACGAGAAAATTACTCGCCGAAGCGGCTGTGCCGGTGATCGATACTTGGGAAACTCCCAACAAACTGATTACCAAGGTTGGCCATTCTGTGGGCTTCTCAAACAAAGCAGCTGCTATTGAAATGACAAACCATTTGATAGTACGGGGATACAAACGAATTGCCTACATTGGCGAAATGAGCGATGAAGGCACCCGGGGGCGGCACCGCCGAGACGGTTTCATCGAAGCGATGCAGTCCTCAGGCATGGATTCATCTCGTCAAGTAGCGTTAAGCGCTCCACCGGTAGGCATGCTGGAAGGTAGGAGAGCATTCGACCACTTAATCGCCCGCTGGCCCGATACAGACGCGGTGATGTGCGTTTCAGATCCGTGCGCATTTGGCGCGCTTAGCAGTTGCCAGTTGAGGGGTTGGTCAGTTCCCAAAAGAATGGCTATTGCTGGCTTTGGTGCTTTCGAAATTTCTGCCAGCTCAGTACCCTCAATCACCACCATCAGCGTGAGTGGCTTGGAGATTGGCAGGATAACTGGAGAAATGCTCCTGGAGCTTTTATATGGCGGTGCTCCGCTAAAAACAAAATTGATCGAAATACCAACGGCATTGTTAATCAGGCAAAGCAGCTAATGACTAGACGAGATCCATCGGCAGTGTAAGCATGTAAAGCGACGTGCTAGCGCAGATGTACAGCTCATTGCCCTGCTTGCCACCAAAGGTGAGGTTGCCAACTTTTTCTGGTACAGAGATTTTTGCGAGCAACGCGCCATCTGAGTGAAACACTTGAACACTATCAAGACTGCTTGTGTACAACCAACCATTGTTGGTAACTCGAAATCCGTCTGGCAAGCCAGGTTCAACCACTGCAAATATTTTTGGGTTAGCTAGTGATCTACCGTTGAGCACATCAAATCGAACTATGTGGTGGTTCCCTTTGTCAAAACCTTGGGTTGCACCAGAAGTGTCGGACACATAAAGAATCGATTCATCTGGCGAAAAGGCCAACCCATTCGGTTCGCTGACGTAATCACTGACAACATCCAATACCTTGCTTTCTGGATCGAAACGAAAAACATAGTTCTTTCCTAACTCTGATTCAGCCTCACAGCCTTCATGATTTGAAAGAATGCCATATTGAGGATCGGTAAACCAAATCGTGCCGTCACTTTTTACGATGACATCGTTTGGTGAGTTTAGTCGTCTGCCCTGATAACTGTTCACCAAGACTTCATCGCCTGTCGCATTCAGTTTGCCAATGCCGCCAGATTGGTCGAAACTGGTTCTTACAATTGCCCGCAACCCATGCGAGCAATGCAACAAACTGCCATCCTCTTCGAGAGTATGGCCGTTGGTAAACTCAGCTTTTTCCCGCCAAACCGACAGGCCAACTTTGCGATCCCATCGCAATATACGGTTATTCGGAATATCACTCCACAGGACGCTTTCATCCTCCCTTATCCATACAGGGCCTTCGCTCCAAATAGCGCCGGTGCATAGCTTTTCTAAAGGGGAGCAGCTATTGAGTAGCTCTGCTCTTGAGTCAAAAACTTGTATTGTCATTATGTGGAAAGCTTACACCTGATCCAAGTGCTCAAGCAACTTGGTGGAATGGCGTCTTATTTGCTGCAACTCGTCCGACTCGATGCGCTCAAAATTTTTCATCATCAAAGCCGCTCTTGGGTTCTTGCCTAATTCACCTGAATGACGGTCTAAAAACGACCAATATAGGGTTGTCAAAGGGCAGGCATCATCGCCAACCCGTACTGCTGGGTCATAGCGACAACCTTTGCAGTAGTTACTCATTCGCTTCACGTACGCACCAGAGGCGATATATGGTTTGGTCGTAAATCGCCCGCCATTGGCAAACAAAGCCATACCTGCAGTGTTGGGAAGCTCCACCCACTCGACCGCATCAACATAAACCGCTAAATACCAATCACAGACTTGTTGTGGCGCAATGCCCGCGAGCAACGCGAAGTTACCGGTGATCATTAGCCGTTGAATGTGGTGTGCATAACCATGCTCAAGCGTTTGATCAATCGCTTGCTTCATGCATTGCATGTGAGTATCGCCCGTCCAGTACCACTTAGGTAAAGGGCGGGAATAAGCAAAATGATTGGCCGCTTTCATGTCGGGCATGTCTAACCAGTAAACGCCACGCATAAACTCGCGCCAACCTAAAATCTGCCGAACAAAACCTTCGACACTTGGTAGGTCAACCTTACCTTTTTTATAAGCTTGAAGCGCTTGGTGAATCACTTCTTTAGGGCTAATTAGCTTTAGGTTTAGCGCGACTGAAAGCAGGCTGTGAAACAAAAACGGTTCGTTAGTCCACATCGCATCTTGCGTCGGGCCGAATTTATGCAGGCGATGGGTCATGAAATCTTCCAGAGCTTGAAGCCCCTGCTTCCGAGTAACCGGCCAAGCGAAGGCAGCATTGCTGCCGGGCTGATCAGGAAAATGTTTTTCTAAATCTGCGATTACCTTCACCGTTATCGCATCGGGAGGGTATCGAAGCGCAACGGGTAAGTCTTGTGGGCCAGCTTTTGGAAAGCTCTTGCGATTATCCTCATCGAAATTCCACTGCCCGCCTTCAGGCTCATTCGAATCCTCGACTTGCATTAGCACTTGGTGGCGTTTGCGCATATGTCGATAAAACATTTCCATACGCAGTTGTTTCGACTTGCCAGCCCAACGAGAAAAGTCGGCTCGTGAAATTAAGAAATGATCGTCATCTAGCAAATGAAACGCCAACTTATGCTTTGCTGCGCAGTCTCTTAACAGCTGTTCGACCCGCCAGTCGCCAGCCTCGCATACTCTCAGCGTTTTTATTTTATGCCTGGCAATACATTCATCCCAAACGTTGTCTAGCCCTTGATGGGCGTGTTGACCAAGTTTGTAATACTCCACCCGCCAGCCATCGGCAACTAATTCTTTTTCAAAATGCCGCATACCCGACAAGAAAACAGCCGAGCGCATTCGGGAGCTCCACACGTGCAAATGTTCGGTAAAAACCTCAGCCATAACGACAACGGCATGTGACTTATCGACATCGCGAAGTGCTGGATTTTGTAGCGAAAGTTGGTCGCCTAAGATCGGAATCAATATCATCGCGGTATTTCTTTCTGATTTACTTCTTATTTCTTTACACCATTTTTGCGGCAAGCGTCAGAACAATACTTCACCTGTTCCCAGTTCTTTTCCCATGATTTTCGCCAAGTCATAGTTCGACCACACGCGACGCATAATTTACTTGGCAACGATGCTTTATTGCCCTTAAAAGACTCTTTTTTCATTCAACTAAACAAATCAAATTGCGGCGTAGCTTCAGGCGCCTTCGCTTTGCGGCGGATGCCTTCACGCCTAGGATTACGGCTGGCATGCTGTTCAACAATCTCAAGTGCTTTGATTTTGAACTCATCCCCCTTTCTGGCGCCCCATACGGTGTCACGTGCAAATCGACTGGAAACCTCTAGATCAATAATTGGCATTGGGTAATCACGCCCAAGAACGCAACCCACCTGGATCTGAATCATTGGCGGCGTTAACCAAGGTTCAAACAAATGCTCTTTAGGTAAACTTCTTAATGCAGGAATCCAACGCTGAACAAACTCACCGCTTGGGTCATGATCTCGGGCTTGTTTTACGGGGTTGTACATACGAATCGTGTTAATGCCCGTCGTACCTGATTGCATTTGAATTTGCGGGTAATGAATGCCCGGCTCATAGTCTAGAAACTGGCGTGCCAGGTGCAATGCAGGTTCTCGCCAATGCAGCCATAACTGATAACTAGCAAAGCTAATCAACATGGCACGCATCCGAAAATTGATCCACCCTGTGCTAGCCAACATTCGCATGCAGGCATCAATCATTGGGTAGCCAGTCTCGCCTTTGCACCATGCCTGCAAGCGATCAGCGACGTAATGTTCAGATCGCATACCGTCATATGCGCGATGGATGTTTTCGAACTCAATCGATGGCTGGCTTTCCAATTTTTGGATAAAGTGGCAGTGCCAATGCAATCGACTCTCGAACGAGGTAATCGAGGCGAGCATTCCAGTGGGTACTAGGGCGGGGTCAAGTCCGCGCCAATATTCGCGAGCTTGGGCAAGCTCGTTCACGACCTGCCGAATCGAGACGACACCGAATGCCAAGTAAGGCGAAATTCTCGAGCAAGCTAGCTGTGCACTCAGGGGGCTAGACATGGCACGCTTGTATTGCGCTCCTCGCCCTGCAAGAAATGACTTCATCGTCGCGTGTGCCGCTTTTAATCCACCTCGCTGCCTTTGAATGTCCGGCCCCTTATGGCTCAATTGATCAGGCCAATTGGCTCGTATAAGTCTTGGATCACACGGTTGAATTTGAGCTGGTGCGGCAAACACATCTTCGCTCATCCTTTGAACCCAAAGCTTAGACCAAATATTTCGCGTTGATAAGCGTCTTACAACCCCATTATTGGGAAATTGGTGCCAAACAACGCCATTGGCTAGGCACCAACGGGTGACTGCACGATCTCGCTCATAACTCAAGAAATTACCAGTTTCCTCATGGCTTAAAAGCTCGAACTCACCAAGCTTTTCTTTTAGGCTCTGCAGCACGGACAGCATTGGTGCGTGTTCAATGCTCACTTGAACGCCAAGTAAATGCAATTGCGTTTGCAGGCAAATCAAACACTCCTTGATAAACTCAAAGTGCTGATTCGAATAATCTGGCGCTTCCATCATTTCTGGCTCGAACACGTACAAAGCCAAAACGGGCCCTGTTTTAGCCGCCCTCACTAGGGGCCAATGATCTGTAAAGCGTAAATCTCGCTTAAACCACACAACTTGCAACATGACTTTAGAGCTTTATACCTTCATGAGCCGCAATCATTTCCAAGGCACGCTCGAACAAAGCACGAGCCGAACCGGATATGGCTGCTAAGGTGGCGTGTAGGTGAGCGTCTTTCTCGCTACTGTTCAGGCATTCCTGGCTATACTCCTCGAAATTACCTAGCTGCGTAAGTAATTCTGCAACATGCCTAGGGCATTCGCACAGAACATCAGTCGAAATGGCGGCTACTCGGTCTAGCGTTTGACTCGAGTATTTGCGCGCAGGAATCATTGAGCTATTAAGCGAACTGGCGTCGCTAAGCTCTTCGGCCATATCTTGTATTGATGCTTGTGAATCAACCAACAAAACTGAGCTGATTAGGTCTGCCAAATCCGAATCTGAAATCGGATCCCGCCTTACTAAAATGCCGGACAATTTCATTGCATTTACGATAGCTTCGGGGGCGAAGTTAAAAATAACGATGGTCTTTAAGTTGCCAAGGGACTTAGCTAGCGAATCGATGTCAGCTCTTGTCTTGGCATGAAGAGAGTTCGACCTTACCAGCAAAATTTGTGTGCCCGGTGCTACCGGCGCAGCCAAGGCGGACGTCAGATCGTCGAACACATGACTAATCGTAATTGCCGTGCGCCGAAAAGATAGCGTCATCTTTTTTGACTCAATGCGCGCAGCTAAACCTAGGCCCACGACTGCAATTGACACCGGCGTAACCTGCAAGATATCTTTGGTCATTGCGGACAATTGAGAACTAACACGCAAGGAAGCCTTTGATCGTGAACTCAACTGATGCAAAGCTTCGCAGGAAAGGTGAGCAACGGAGCTGATTGAGTGGCCAGCTTCAAGTGCTGTTTTGAGCAGCAAGGCCTTGGTGATATCGGCCTCTAAATACAGCCGTTGATTGCCAGCGCTTTTAATCGGCGTAAAGGCTCCATAACGAGCCTCCCAGATCCGCAAAGTTGAAACTGGGATAAGCGTCAATTTCGAAATGGATCCGATGCGAAAAGTTGTTTCTGGAGGAATTGGATATTGAGTCATCGCTGTTTTTGCACCTTTGAAATCAAATTGAGTAGATATTGCGTAGATGATAGCAACAAAACCTACTCATTACCTGATAAATATCTAAACACTCAAGTATTATTGAAATTCATTATTTATTAAAAGCTGTATTGCGTATGACTCTCGCTCGCTTCGCTGAACTTATCATCGCCGCCAACATCGGCATCATCACTTTCTTTACGGTTGTGGTTGCACCGACGGTATTTCGCATACTTCCGGAACAATGGGCCGCAAAATACGTTCGCGCATTTTTTCCGAAATATTACGTTTGGCTAGGCGCTTCTTCTTTATTGGCGGCGGCATTTAGCATCGGCACATCTACTCAAATATTATTAGCAGGTACGGCTGCGCTATTTTTCTTTAGCTGTTGGGGCCTAACGCCGCTCATCAATAGATCAAATGATGAAGGCAGACTTCGAACTTTCAAATGGTTGCACGGGTCGAGCATTGCCCTGAACATCTTTCAGCTTGGCCTATTTGTATGGCTTTTAATCATAGGTATTTAGTATGCAAGATCCTCATCTCACTCGCATTCCCTTATTTCCGCTGCACCAAGGCTTGTTTCCTGATGGTCTACTACAGCTTACTGTCTTTGAGGTACGCTACCTCGATTTAGTGCGGCAATGCGAAGCATCAAAAACGCCGTTCGGGGTTGCCATTATCACGCAGGGAAGCGAGATAGAAACTGCTGGCGTGACGCCAAGGCTATGCGACTACGGGACGATGGCGACTATTCAGACACTCACAAAAGCTCAACCTTATTTGTTTAAAGTGACGTGCCAAGGAGGTCCGAGGTTTTTAATGAACAACTACGAGCAAGGTAAATATGGCGTTTGGTATGGTCATGTCATCCAACTGGAGGCGGATCCAGTTGCGCCAATACCCGCCCACTTACAACATTTGGCAGACAAACTTGGGCAGATCATTGCTGGCCTGCAGCGTGATGGTCAGGCTACCCGCCTACCTTTTGGCGCGCCTTACAAACTTGATGAATGTGGCTGGGTTGCGAATCGGTTGGCAGAACTTCTACCCCTAGCGCCTGAAGAAAAACATGCGCTATTGGCAGAAGATGATCCGATCGACCGACTAGAAGCGGTAGCTTCAAAAATGGTTCGGTCAAAGCCTTATTAGCCTTTGGCGAATAAGGCGTTCCTTACGATCAGGCTGGTGGCAACACCACTGCGTCAACGACGTGAATTACGCCATTTGTACACTCGATATCTGTCTTAACAACGTTTACCAAATCATTTAGCTTCACACCACCTGTAGTGCTAATTTTTACTTCCGCACCGTTAACTGTCTTGGCGGCCTTGCCGTCCATTGTCATGACATCGGCTGCCATTACTTTGCCGGCCACAACGTGGTACGTCAGGATTGCTGTAAGTTTTGGAATATCTTTAAGTAGCGCATCAACCGTACCCGCTGGTAACTTGGCAAATGCATCGTCCGTAGGTGCGAATACTGTAAATGGGCCTGTGCCTTTTAGCGTGTCGATTA